>NZ_MAUD01000609.1 GCF_001700515.1 Streptomyces lushanensis | reverse complement strand
CCGCCCCTCCTGCTCTCCCGCTTCTTTCCGGTGCCCTCCTCCCGCTTCGGTGCTGTTCCTCGGGGGAAGACAACCCGCAAGAGCAGGGCAGGCGGGGCGAGGAGGCGCTTGGGATGCGGAGCCCGGTCGGCCGGAGCCTGGCGTCGCCGTGGTGGCGAGGCGCCGCCGCGGTGGTGGCGGGCTCACTGCCCGCTCTCGCGTTCCCCGAGCCGTCCCTGTGGTGGTTCGCGTATGTCGCGCTGGTGCCGTGGATGCTGCTCGTACGGTCCGCTCCCACGGGCTCCCGCGCGGCCCTGGACGGCTGGCTGGGCGGCATCGGCTTCATGATCGCCGTACACCACTGGCTGGCGCCGAGCCTCCATGTGTTCCTGGCGGTGCTGGCCGCGCTGCTCGGGCTGCTGTGGGCGCCCTGGGGGTGGCTGGTGCGGTCCGTGCTCGGCGGGACACCGTCCCCGGGCCGCGCCGCGGCGGCCGTCGCCGTGGTGCCCTCGGGCTGGCTGGTGGTCGAGCTGGTCAGGTCCTGGCAGGGACTCGGCGGGCCCTGGGGCCTCCTCGGCGCCAGCCAGTGGGAGGTCGCGCCGGCCCTGCGGCTCGCCTCGGTGGGCGGTGTCTGGCTGGTGAGCCTGCTGGTGGTCGCCGTGAACACCGCGCTCACCGTGCTGATCTCGGTCCCGCGCATACGACCGCGCCTCGCCGGAGCCGTCTCCCTCGTGCTGTGCGCCCTCACGGTGATCTCGGTGTGGACATGGGCGCCGGAGCCCGAGCGGTCCGGTACGGCGCGGATCGCGGTCGTCCAGCCGGGCGTCGTCGAGGGCGCCGATGCCCGTGAGCGCCGGTTCGCGCGGGGCGAGGCCCTGACGCGCACCCTGGCCGGCCAGGATCTCGATCTGGTGGTCTGGGGGGAGAGCAGTGTCTCCGCCGATCTGGCGACCAGGCCCGATCTGGCGGCGCGGCTCGCCGTGCTCTCCCGCGCGGTCGGCGCCGAGATACTCGTCAATGTCGACGCGCGCAGCACGGACGCGGCCGGGAGGGCCGGGATATTCAAGCGTGCCGTCCTGGTCGGTCCGAACGGCCCGACGGGAGACACGTACGACAAGATGCGGCTGGTGCCCTTCGGCGAGTACATACCGGCCCGCGCCGCGCTGGGCTGGGCCACCTCGGTGGGCAGGGCGGCGGGCGAGGACCGCGAGCACGGCACCCGCCAGGTGGTGATGGTCCTGCCCGGGGAGGGCAGGGGCGGGCTGCGGTTCGGGCCGCTGGTCTGCTTCGAGTCGGCCTTCCCCGACATGAGCAGGCGGCTGGTCCGGGACGGCGCACAGCTTCTGGTCGCGCAGTCCTCCACGTCCACGTTCCAGGGAAGCTGGGCGCCGGAGCAGCATGCCTCCCTGGCGGCGCTGCGGGCCGCGGAGACCGGCCGGCCGATGGCGCATGCCACGCTGACGGGCACCAGCGCGGTGTTCGGCCCGGACGGTGAGCGAGTGGGCGCCCGGATCGGTACGGACCGGAGCGCCACCGGCGTGTTCGACGTGCCGCTGGCCCGGGGCACGACCGCGTACACCGAGTTCGGTGACTGGGCGGTCCATGCCGCCCTCGCCGTGCTGGCCGCGCTCTGCGCCGCGGACGGCGCGCGCTCGTTCAGGAGGCGGCCTGGTCCAGTGCCGCTCGTACCACCCGCTCGCACAGCTCATGAGTCCGCAGCGCATCCTGTGCGCTGACGAGGTCCCCGGCCCGTACGGCGTCGAGGAAGGCCAGGACGCACTGCTCGATCCCGCGCTGGCGGGCCACCGGCACCCAGTCGCCGCGCCGCCGCACGCTCGGCTGTCCCTTGTGGTCCACGACCGTCGCGAGATCGTGGACGGCCCGTTTGGTGTCCTGTCCCGACACTTCGAGGATCTCCTCGGCGGAGCCGCTGAGCCGGTTCATCACACCGATGGCGGTGAAGCCGTCGCCGGAGAGCTGGAGTACGACATGGTGCAGCAGCCCGTCCCGTGTCCGGGCCCGTACGTCGGTGTGCTCGACGGGTCCGGGGACCAGGAAGCGCAGGGTGTCGACGACATGGATGAAGTCGTCCAGGACGAAGGTGCGCGGGTCCTCGGGCAGACCGACCCGGTTCTTCTGCAACAGGATCAGGTCGCGCGGATGCTCGACGCACTGGGCGTAGCCGGGCGCGAAGCGGCGGTTGAAGCCGACGGCGAGGCTGACACCGCGCTCCTCGGCGAGGGCCACCACGCGCTCGGTGTCCGCGAGTTCGTACGCGATCGGCTTGTCGACATAGGTCGCCACGCCCGCCTCCAGCAGCCGGGTGACGATCTCGGCGTGCACGGTCGTCGGCGCGTGGACGAACGCGGCGTCGAGGCCCCGCGCGAGGAGCGAGTCGAGGTCTGCATGGCAGTGCGCGGCCGGGACGCGCCAGGTCTCGGCGGTCCTCGCCAGTGTGGCCGGAGTGCGGGTGTGGAGATGCGGCTCGACTCCGGGCAGTGTGGTGAGCACCGGCAGATACGCCTTCCGCGCGATGTCGCCGAGCCCGATGATGCCGATCCTCACAAGGGCCTCCCTCTGCCTGACGCGCTGACGTGCTGTGATGACGGGTGCGCTGTTCCGGAAGCATACGTGCGCCGTGGAGGGCACGCGGAATAAGGCTTCGCGACGGGATCGGTCCATGGGTGAGGATGACCGCCATGACGACATCCGAACGCACCGAACGCATCCGTCCCTCCACCGTCGCGGGCGAACGCGAGAGCCTGCAAAGCTGGCTGGACCATCACCGCGAGACGCTGGCGCTGAAATGCGCCGGACTGACCGAAGCACAGCTCCGGGAAGCCTCCGTACCGCCCTCGGAGCTGACCCTGCTGGGTCTCGTACGGCACATGGCCGAGGTGGAGCGGGCGTGGTTCCGCAGAACGCTGTCCGGGGAGGAGGCCGGGCCGATCTACTACAGCGACGCCGATCAGGACGGCGACTTCCATCCCGGCGAGGGCGACACCTGGGACGAGGCGTACGCCACCTGGCAGGCCGAGATCACCCGCGCCCGCGAGCTCGCCGCCCCGCACTCCCTCGACCACCTGGGAGCCGGGCGACGCGACCGCACCACGGGCGAGCCCTACAACCTCCGCTGGATCTACACCCACATGATCGAGGAGTACGCCCGGCACAACGGTCACGCGGACCTCATCAGGGAACGGATCGACGGTGTGACGGGCGAGTGACACCCGCCCCAGGGCCCGTCCGGGCCGGCGCGGCGGCCCGTGGCCCGGTGATGTACGGCGGCCGACGGGACAAGATCCGCCCCGTGTCACCCGTCCGGGCCAATCCGCGCCCTTTACGCTCCCCAACGGCCGTCCCGACCAGCAGAGTTGCGCGAGTGCACCGAACGAGAAGCGCAGCGATGGTCCTGATGGGAATGGCGGTCACGGCCGTCTCCGGATGTGTGTCCGTGGAAGGGCGCCCGGCGCCCGTATCCGTACCGCGGCCGGGAGCGAGCAGCGGGGCTCCCGGGGCGGGCGGCGCGCAGCCGCAGATCGTCCAGGCTCCTGCCAGGGAGGCGCTGGAGGCGATCATCCCCGCCCGGAGCCCGGAACCGGCCCCGCTGTCCTCCCTCGAACCCCGGCGGTCCGCCTCCGGGCGGACCGGCGCCCCCGAACGCGCGTCGGCGCCAGAACAGGCGTCCCCCGAGCGGCTCCGGCACGGGCAGGCGCCCCCGCCGGTACGGAAGGAACGCCGCCGCGAGCGGCCCGAGCGGCAGCGCCCCGCCGATCCCGTCGAGCCGCCCGCCACCCTCGCCGATCTCTGCGCCCTCGGCGAGAGCTACGGCCGCTGGCCGGCGGACAGCCCCCAGGCCCGCATCTGCGCCCGGACCTACCGGAATTGACCGTCGGCCCCGGGCTCATCGCTCCCGGAGCCGCCGCTCCAAGCGGTCGATCCCCGCCCGTACCGTGTGGCCGTACCCGTCCTCCCCCAGCGCGTCCGCCGCGTCGCGTGCCCGGTCCAGATGGAGCCGGGCCGCGTCCGGCCGCTGGAGCTTCATGTAGTCGACGGCGAGATTGAGATGGAGCGCGGGGTAGAAGGCCCGCACGGCCGGTCCGCCCCCGGCCGGCGCCGGCCGGG
>NZ_MAUD01000061.1 GCF_001700515.1 Streptomyces lushanensis | reverse complement strand
AGCGCCCGCCATCCCCACGGCGTGTGACGAGCCGCCCCCATGTGCCGTCCTCACCAATGGCTTCGTGAGCGGGATACCGGAGTCCGCACGGTCATCAGCCGCGTGAGCGGGCGTGGAAAGCGGTGGCCATGGCTAGGGTGCCCAGGACAACGGTTCCCGCGGTCGGCGGGATCAGATGCGTGATGCCCTCGCTGCCCGTCGCGGCCAGGCTGCCGGCGGGGGCGGCCGGGCCTTGCGAGGCCCCACCCGTTCTCGCGTCTTCGCCTGGGTTCCGCCGCCCGGTGGCTCCGGAGGCGGCCGTATCGGGCACCGTGGAAAGGGCCGGGCCGATCGCCCTGTACGGCCCCGGGCCGGGCGTCGTTCCGGACGAGGCCGGGCCGGTCGCCGTTCTCGTCCTGGTGATGTCGAGCGAGGCCATGACGTTGTTCTGCCCGCTGTTCAGCCTGCACGGCACCTTGAGTCTGACGGTCATGCTGCCGCGCGCGGTGACACGCAGGATGAGGTCACCGACGGTGATTCTCACCTTGCCCGGTCGGCTGAAGGTGCGCCTCGGCGCGGTGCCGGTCGCCCTGACCAGGAACGGTCCTGACGCCGGGACGTTGGTCCTGACCACGTGGAACGGCACTGTGATGGTGGTGCTGCCCTCCGGCGCCGTCACGTGGACCTTCGCCTCCACTGTTCCCTCGATGGTCCTGATGCCGGCCCTGCGCAGCCCCCGCGTGTCAGCCGCGTTCACCGGCACCCCCGCACGGATGACGAATTTCGGGGTGGGCCTGCCGACCGCGGCCGACTTCGGGACGTCCGAGTCGATGGTCACCGTGCCTGACCGGTCGTGGATCAGCGGAACCGAGCATGTGTAACGCAGTTTGAGCGATACCGGGTTCGCCGCCGCGGGTCCGGTTCCGACGACTCCCATGCTTGCACCCGCAACCGCTGCGGCCAACGTCAGTCCCAAAGCTCCGCGGACCACTGGACCGTTCGGGACGGCACGGGATCTCCTGTTTCGCTCGCGCGGGTTTTGGATCGGCTTGTCGGCTGCCATCTCGCTCCTCAGTCAGGTACTCGGTCGCTGGATGAGGCGCACGGTTCCTCCCCCAGGCACGACGGTCACAGGGCCGTCCCGCCACGGTCGTGCGGGGCCCGCCGTGCCCTGGCGCACAGCGGATCCTGTGACCGACCGTAGGGCTGGATCGCGCGCCGGGAATTGCGCGTACGCGTAAGGAAGTTGTCACAGCGCGCAACACTTGCGAGGTCGGCGCACATGTGTGCGCATCGATCCGTACACGGCGCGCGCTGCCCGGACCGCACTGCCGTCCACTACACTCCGGGCACCACGGGGAGCGGTGCCTCACATCATGAGCGCGAGGACAGACCCCGGACGGGCACGCTGTGCGAAGGCCGCGGTGAAGGGTGTCTTCGATGGCCTCGGGAACCTACGTCGTGGATTCGATGACGACCCGGGAGGTGACGTCGCGTGAGCGCGCCGGCTTCTGGAGCGAGCATGTGACGTCGTATCAATGCCGGGTGGGCTGCACGTACCCGAACACCGATGATTTCCACGCGGGAACAATCCGCCAGTGCACCGACTCCCACCAGCTCGTCAAGTTCTGGTCGGACGCGGTCAGGTACACCCGGACCGCGGGCCATGTGCGGCACGACCCGGACGAGAACTACCGCCTGCTGCTACCGGTCGCCGGAGAGCTGGTGCTGCGACAGGACGGCCAGGAGGTACTGCTGGTGCCGGAGGTCGGGAGCCTGCTCACGTTCGCCGCACCGTTCGAGATCCTGCATGACACCCCCACGCGGGCGTTCGTCATGTCGATCCCCGCGCGGGAGGTGAACGGGCGACTGAACCGGTCGTCGCCGCTTGCCGCGGGCCTCGACCTGACCTCCGGCCTGGGCCGCGTGGTGGGCGGCATACTGACCGGCCTGCACGAAGGGCGCGACACTCTCACCGGCGGCCAGTTCGACGCGGTGTCGGACCGGCTGGTCGAGCTGCTGTGCATGCTTGCCGCGGGCGACGACCGCCCCACCGCACCGGGCCATCTGCTGGAGGTGGAAAGGGTGGTCCGCCGGTACATCCGCGAGCACGCGGCCGACCCCGATCTGACCGGTACCACCGTGGCGCGGGCACTGGGCTGGTCGCTGCGCCAGGTGCAGCTGGCCCTGCAACACACCGGTACGACCCCCCGCGAGCTGATCCGCGAGGAGCGGCTGCGGTTGGTGCGGGACCGGCTGCGGGCACCCGCGTACCGGCACATGACGATCACCGAGCTGGCGTACGCGTCGGGATTCTCCTCCGCGAGCGCGCTCAGCACGGCATTCCGCCGGCGCTTCGGAGTGTGCCCCCGCGAGACGCGGCACGCGGGCCCCCGGTCCGTCGAGGAGGCCGGCGGCTCCGGCGAGCAGCTCGGTGACCGGCCCCCGGCGCCCGGACCGACCGCCGCGCATCCGACGGCATGACGATCGGCATCGGCGTCCGCGCGGAGTCCGGCTCAACCGGGACGACCGGAAGCGGATGCGGATGCTGACGCCTTCGTCGCACGAGGCGGTCGCGTGGTGCGTCCGGCCGGTGCCGCGCTGTGCCGTGCGATCAGTTTCCGCCGGTGTCCTCGGCGCCGGGGAGGGTGAAGACGATGCGGGTTCCGGGGGTGTGGGTGGTGTCGATGGTGATGGTGCCGCTGTGGTACTCGACGATCTTCTTGCACAGGGCGAGGCCGATGCCGTTGCCGGCGTACTGCTCGCGCGTGTGCAGGCGCTGGAAGACCACGAAGACACGTTCGACGAACTCCGGCTCGATGCCGATGCCGTTGTCGGTGACCGCGAACTCCCAGACGCCGTCGGTCTGCCGGGCGCTGATGTGGACGCGGGGCGGCGCGTCCGGTGAGCGGAACTTGATGGCGTTGGAGAGGAGGTTCTGCCACAGCATGCCGAGCTGGCCGCGCTCACCCGGGAGTACGGGGAGGGCGTCGTGCGTGATGACCGTGCCGGATTCCTCGATCGCCGTCGCGAGGGAGTACTTGGCGCGCCTGAGCACTTCCGCCAGATCGACGGGAACGTGTTCGCTCCGCAGCCGCCCGACCCGCGAGAAGTCGAGGAGGTCGTTGATGAGGCCCTGCATGCGGTTGGCGCCGTCCACGGCGAAGGCGATGTACTGGTTGGCGCGCTCGTCCAGACGCTCGCTGTACCGGCGTTGCAGGAGCTGGCAGAAGCTGGCGACCTTCCGCAGCGGTTCCTGGAGGTCGTGGGAGGCGACGTAGGCGAACTGTTCGAGTTCCGCGTTGGAGCGGCGCAGTTCGGCGGCCTGGGAGGCGAGCGCGGCCTGCGTGCTGTCCCGGAAGGCGAGTTCGTCCGCGAGTCTGGCGCGCATGGCGTCGACGTCCGCGGCGAGCAGGCGGAGGTCCGCCGGACCCGAGCCGGTGACGCGGTGGGCGAAGTCACCCGCGGCGATGGTGCGGATGTCGGTCGACAGCCGGTCCAGATGGTCGGTCACGCCGCGGCGCAGACCGATGAAGACCGAGCCGGCCAGGCCGAGGATGACGGCGGCGATGGCGGTGAAGGTCCAGTTGCGCAGGGCTCGTGCGTCCAGGAGGTCCGCGCGTGCGGCGGCGCGCTCGGCCTCCAGGTGTCGCTGCTGGGCGGACATCGCCGTACGCACCGAATCGAAGAGCCGCTTGGCCTCCTCGGCGCGTTCCGTGTGCAGGGAGGCCGGGGATGAGGCCGACGCGACGGGTTCGGCGATCCGCGACTGCCACTTCTCCGCCCGTCGGCGCACCTCGGCGAGGTCTCGCCGGCCGGTGTCGTCCTGGGCGAGCGTGCGCAGTGCCCGCTCCGCCGCCCGCTGCTGTGCTATGCCGTCACGGTAGGGCTGGAGGAATTCGGGGCGGGCGGTCATCCCGTATCCGCGTATTCCGGTCTCCTGGTTGATCAGCGCGCTCTCCATCCGCACCGAGGCGATCAGGGCCGGCGTGGAACGGTCGACGAGCTGGCTGTTGATCGCGGTGGAGCGTGCGAAGATCCATGCCCCGCACAGAATGAGCCCGAGCAGCACGGTCAGGGCCAGCGCTGTGCAGACCGCCAGCCACCGGCGTGTCGTCCATCCCGACAGCCGACGGGGCCGCGCGGCTCCGGCGGTCGGGGCTGTGTGGTCCCGGCTCTGGCTGTGCACGGTGGAGTCTCCTCGTCACGGGGCCCGGTCGATGGCCGGGCCGCGGCCAGCGTACCCTTGCCTGACAACAACGGTTGTCGTAGGCGGTGTGGGCGCTACAGTGCGCGCATGGGCGCTGACCTGACCAATTCCCCTGAGCACGACGAGATGACCTCGCTCGCGCAGAGGGCGGTGACGGAGCTGGCACACCACCTGGCCGTACGGAGCGGTACCGGGGAGGCGATCGCGGACCTGTCGCCGACGAGGAGCGGCCCGCTCGGGCGCCTTCGCGCCCTGGCGTATCTGAACCGCGCCGTTGCCCACTGCGCCCATCTCGAGGCCGAGGCGGCGGCACGGGCCGGCGCCAGCTATCCGCAGCTCGGCGACGCGTGGGGCATCAGCCGTCAAGGCGCTCGCCGGCGCTGGCCGGGACTGGTCTTCACCGCGCGCCCCGCCACACGCCCCCTGCCCGTGCCCAAACCCGGGAGTTCCTCCATGAACGCTTTCGCCACCGACCTCAGCTACGGGGTTCTCCTCGTCGAGGACGACCCGGCCGACGCCATGCTCATCGAAGACGCGCTGGTCGAGCGCGGTATGGCACGCACGATCAATCAGGTCACCGACGGTATCGCCGCGCTGGAACATCTCCGAGACCCGGCCAAGCCGCGCCCCGACCTCATCGTCCTGGACCTGAACATGCCCCGTATGAACGGCCGGGAGCTGCTCGCCGTCCTCAAGAACGACGCGTCCCTGGGCAGCATCCCCGTCGTGGTTCTCACCACCTCCGCCGCCCCCGACGACGTCCAGGACGCCTACCGGAAGCACGCCAACGCCTACGTGGCCAAACCCGTCAACCTCGACGAATTCATCGCCGCCGTCCAAGGCATCGACAACTTCTTCCTCGAAACCGCCACCCAGCTGCCCAGGGGCTGAAAACTGCCTCCGGGCGGAACGCCGGAAGAAGAACGCCGACCCGGCCGTTCCGGGGGGCCGGGCCGCTCGGGCCGCCGTCGTACCGTCGTTTCAGCCCGCTGGGGCGGATCTCGGTATCGCCGGAGCTCAGGGCGAGGGGCGTTCCGCCGCTGGAAGTCCGGAGACGGGCCGCTTGCCCTCCGGGGTCCTCCGCCTCAGCCATGTCGCGGCCGTCAGCAGGAACGTGGTGCCGGTGGCGATGAGGACGGCGGTGTCGGGCGTGGTGACGGTGAGGAGGAGGCCGGTGGCGGCGGCGCTGAGTCCGTAACCGATGCCGCTGCCGGCGTACAGGACCGAGTAGCCGACGGGGTGGAGGTCGGCGGGGAGCTGTTCGCGGAGGGTGAGGTTACGGGTGATCAGGACGGCTGCCTGGAGGAGACCGGTGAGAGCGAGGAGAGTCGCGATCATGGTCCAGGTGGGGGCGAGGGCGGTGGCGGCGACGCCCGCGATCATGACGACGAGCAGCAGGGTGCTCTGGCGTTCCACCCTGCCGGGCCAGGTGCGCGCGCCATAGACGAGGCCGCCGAGGATGCTCGCGAGGGCGAAGCCGGTGAGGATCGGGCCGCTGTAGCTGACGGGCAGGTCCCGGTGCTGGAGCAGGGCGGGCAGGGTGAGTTCGATGCCCGCCAGCAGGTACATGGCGGCGATGCTGGTCAGGTAGACGGGCCAGGCTGTCAGGGCCTGCTTGAGAGGGGCGCGCTGTCCGTCGTCCGTGGCGCCGGTTCTGTCCGGCAGCAGCCACAGCGCGGCGGTGGCGGCGAGCGTGACGACCGTGGCGAGGACGAACGGGGTCTGCGGGGCGTACTCGAGCGCGAGTAGGGACACCAGGGCCGGTGAGGCGGCCCAGGCGGCCATGTTGAGCGTGGATTCCAGGCTGAGGGCGGTGTGGAGGCGCTCCCCGGGAGCGAGGTCCTCGGCCATGGTGCGCAGCGCACCGGGTGCGGCGGCCGCGGCAGCGCCGGCGATCGCGGCGAGGATCACGGCGAGCCCGGTACCGGGGGCCGGGAGGAACGCGAGCAGGGCGAAGGCCGCGGCGGACAGTCCGAGTCCGGCGGCGATCTCCCGGCGGTAGGGGCGCGTGCGCAGGCGCGTACTGAGAAGCGGGGCGCCGATCGCCTCCGCGATGGCGTACGCGGCGGCCATGGCGGCGCCGCCGCTGTATCCGGCGTCCGTACCGCGCCCGTAGAAGAGGAACGCGAGCGGCGCCATCGCCACCGGCAGACGGCCGGCCGTGACGACCGCGGCCCAGATCGAGACGTGCTTGGTGAACAGGCCGCGGTACGCCACGCGTGGTGATCCTTACTTGTCGTGCTGGGCCAGGAGACCGGTCAACCGGTCTTCGAGGGCGCCGGCTTCTTCGTGGTTGTGGGCGAGGACTACATACTCGACGGTGCCGGCGGTGGCGGTGTCATCGGAGGCGATGACGATGCCACGACCGCGCCCGGAATCCCAGGCGAGCCCGTGTTCTCGCATGGCGCGCAGCAACTGGGCGAGCGCGGGCGCCCGGACGTTGAACCTGCTGATCAGGACATGACTGTCCGTCCAGTCCGGGCCGACGAGGGTCTCGGCGATGTGATGCAAGTGGGTGCTGCCGCCCAGGCGTGCGTTGACCTCGTTGAACCATACGTCGCCGGTCTGGTCGATCACCGCGTCGATGCTGGCCAGACCGCGGTAACCGAGGCCCCGCATGAAGCGGGCCATCCGCAGGGCCTCACCGGTGAAGCGCTCCCAGGCCGGCCCGGGCACGCTCCTGGGCGGCAGCGCGAGTCCGGTGAGGACCGGAGGACGCTGGTCGGTACGAAGCTGCCCTCCGTTGAGGAGGACGGCCTCGCCGTGTTCCTGGCAGTCCACCTCGACGTACACGGATATGCAGTTCGGGTGGAACACCTCCAGGACGACCTCTCCCTGCGGGGCGTGGGTGGCGGTCAACCCGGCTTCCTTGAGCACCTGTTCGTTGTCGGTCGGGTCGCCGAGGACGATCGTGCGCTGGGCCCCTGTGCCTTCCAGGCCCGGGTCGGTGGTGATCACGGTGTTGCCGTGGCCGCCGACGGCGCGGTCGCGCTTGAGGATGACGGCCGGGTGGGCGGACAGGAGCCGATGCAGTGTGCGCAGCAGATCCTCACTGGTGCGGCACGGTATGCCGTCCGGAACAGCGAATCCGGCCCCCGCCGCCAGGGCACGGAAGACGACCTTGCTGTTGAGCAGTTCCGCACCGCCCTCCGCCACGAACCGTGATCCGGTGACAAGGCCGAGCTCACGCGCGAAGACCTCGGCGCCCCGGTCGTGGATGTACGGGCGGAACTCCCAGTCAGGAGTCACCAGTTCCCTCAGACGGCCGAGGATCTCCTTCGAGTGCAGCAGGTCCTGGGTGAGGAGGTCCGCGTCCGGTGCGATCACATGGACGCGGGCCGGGGAGATACCCGTGTGCTGCGCGACATGACGCAGGAAGTCGTCCGGCACCGGCCGTGGCAGGACGAGGGCATCGCCGTTCCGTACCAGCCACACCAGGCGCTTCATCGCGAACAGGATGCCGTCGAAGTCATCCTGAGTGAGCAGGTCCATGCGGTCGACCATGTGCTCGGTGCAGGCGTTGCCCAGCCAGAGACGGGGCATCAGAACTCGGCCTTTCCGCCGATGGCGTCCAAGTACCAGACCTGCAGGAATCCGTTGTCGTCGACGCGGGCGTTCTCGGGAAGCCGCCAGCCGGGGACCCAGGACATCCTCTCCTCGTACCGGTAGCCGGTCTGTATCAGGATGCGGTTGTGCTCGTCCCGGCCGATGATCGACCCCTCGTACAGCGGCACCTTGCCGACATCCGTCATCAGCGTGAAGTGCGGGCGTGTACGGCCGGACGTCAGACCCGAGGCGCCGAGGCGTCGGTGCAGTTCGAGGCCCTCCTCGACGGACGTGCGATGGTGGCTCATGCCGCGGATCGGGACGCAATGGAAGAGGTAGTGCGCCTCGATCCCCAGGGAGCGCAGCTCGTCGAAGAGCCCGACGAGGGTGTCGAGGCTGTCGTTGAGTCCGCGCAGCAGGACCGTCTGGTCGTAGATGCGTGCCCCGGCCTCCTGCAGCGCCGTATACGCCTCCCTGACCTCGGGAAACAGCTCGCCCTTGTGGTTGATGTGCGTGGCGATCTCGACCCGGAAGGTCGAACGGCGCCGCAGCGCGTGCCGCATACGGGCATCGACCCGACGGGGGTCCTGGAGCGGCACCCGGGTCGCGATGCGCACGATCTCGACCTGGGGCGCGTGTTCTTCCAGCGCGTCCAGCAGCCATTCGATCCGGTCGACCAGGATCAGCGGGTCACCGCCGGTGACGAGCACTTCACGGACGTCCTGGTTCTCCGGAGCCGTCCCGCAGTAGCGGGCGATGAGTTCCAGATCCTCACGGGACAGCGTGACGGTGTCGTACTGCCCGCGGATGCACCAGCGGCAGTGCGCGGCACAGATCGTCGTGGGCTCGACCAGCAGGGTCCGCCGGTACAACTTCTCGACGCCACGCACCTCACGCCCCTCGAAGAGCGTGCTCATCTCCGACTGGTAGTGACGGGCGACCTCGAAGGTCTGCTCGACAGCCTCGGAAGGGTCGACAACATACTGCAGGTCGAGGAACGGAAGCGGCTCACCCGCTTCCTCCATCTTCTTGCGTAAGTACGGGGATATCTTCTCGGCGAAGACGCCGTTCTTGGCTCCGGCCATGACTGTAGGGCCAGTCCTCTCAGGATCGCTGAACGGGAAACGGCGCCTCGCCGTTGATCAAGGGCAAGATGCGCCGGCCCACTGAACCGGATCGGGTGGACGGTTCAGCAGCTTGACGGTGCGGCAATCACCCAGCACTGTCAGGTTGATGACAGGAAGTTACCGACGGCCCATCAGAACACATGCCAAGTGCATTGGATATGGCGTACCTCACGTTTCGTCGCGGTGAGGAATTGAGCGCATGCGATCAGTGCCGGGTGCCGGGCCCAAGGTCATCACCGTGCGCCCCTCGCAGGGGCAGCAAACTCATCAGCTTGTGAGTGAATCGGTGCATGTGGGGGTCAAGGACGGTCTCCGGTGCGGCGAGGACTTGGTCCAAGGAAAGCCACTTGATCGCGTCGAACTCGGCTTTGTCGAAGGAGGTGATCTGGCCGGTCTCTGCCCGCAGGACGTACCACAAGGACACGTCAGTGTGCGGCCCCTGGCCGCGAGTCCGTGTGACGGTCAGGAAGAATGGACGGGCGCCGATTGCCGAGGCGGGCACGGCTTCGATACGCAGCTCTTCGCGGCACTCGCGCCGGACCGTGTCCCACGGATCCTCCAGCGGCTCGACGTGGCCGCCAGTGGGGAGCCACAAGCCGGCCTCGCGGTGGGCTACGAGGAGGAGCTCTTCGCGGGTCTCGTCGAGCACGACAAAGTAGCTGACCAGGTGCTTCGCCGGGGTCGCGGGCTTCTGTGTCCTGTACAGAGGTGCCCCGCTGCCGATCCACTCCGCGGTCGCGCCAAGGTGTTCCTGCTCCTGATCGTCCCAGGGAACGATGCCGCTGAGTACGTGCGACAGCCGAGCGCGGAGTAGTTGGTCGGGAGTGTCTGAGGAATCCATGGTGCTCACGGGCACAGGATGGCAGGGAGTCACAACATCTCGCGGGGGCGGACAACTGCTGCTGAGCCCTTCTCATTGATGAAAGAGTCAGGCGTTCCCAGGAACACGCCAATGTCATCGGCCCGTTGGCAATGTTGAAGGTGGTCAGCCAGAAGGACCAGTTCCGGATTCACGCATACGCGTCACACATACGCACCACATGCGGAAGCGGCCCCGAAGCGTTCGGAAGAGTGAACCCGCTCGGGGCGGCGTTCCGGAGCGCGGCACTCGTGGGTGTGCGGGCGCTCGCCCGCAGGGACGGAATCGATCGCCGGACGGTACGGAAGGCCCTGAAGCGCCCTGGCAGGTTGGGGGTGGTTCTTCGTTCTGGCCCACGGGGGCCAGAACGCGGACAGGTTCGCCGGCTCCTCAGTCGAGACAGAACTCGTTGCCCTCGATGTCCTGCATCACGATGCACGACTCATTGAAGCCATCGGCACGCAGCAGTCGCACGCGTACCGCGCCGAGCGCGACCAGCCGTGTGCACTCGGCCTCAAGCGTGGCGAGACGCTCCTCACCCACGAGCCCGGTGCCGACCCGCACGTCGAGATGCAGCCGGTTCTTGACGACCTTGCCCTCGGGAACGCGCTGGAAGAACAGTCGCGGCCCCACACCTGAGGGATCGATGCAGGCGAACGCCGAACCGTGACGCTCAGGCGGCAGGGAGCGATCGAACTCGTCCCACGTGGCGAACCCCTTCGGTGGCGGCGGTACGACGTACCCCAACACCTCGCACCAGAAGCGAGCGACGCGCTCCGGTCGCGCACAGTCGAAGGTGACTTGGAACTGCTTGATCGATGCCATCGGTCCTCCATGACGCGAGCTGTTCACCAAGATCCCGGATGCCATCGCCGCGTGGAGAGCAGACGCGCCACCAGGGGACGCATCGATGCCCACCGCGTCGGCGTGCCATTGGTGATCTCGGTCACGGTGGGCGAGCCTGCCATGTGGTCAGCCGAGGCTCAACCAATTTTCCATCCGTCGACCGGATCGGGCCCCAGGGGAGCCGTGCCGTCCGACGCGGGCGGATACCTGGCAGCCATGGATGGAGAAGCGCGTCCACCAGCAGGCCGCCGCTTCAGACAGGGACCTCCCGCCAGAGTCCGGTGACCCAGATCCGATGACTACGTCACGGAGGTCGTGGGACTCACCCGGCATCGCGTCCTGCGGACGGGATGTTCCACATGACCGGCCCGAATGCGGCACGACTGCCGCAGACGATCGCGCGTATCAAGAACGCGACCGAGGAGGTCGGACTGCTGAGCGAGTGGAGCGGCGACCGCCATGCCGCAGTCGGCGTCCCGAAAATTCGAAAGCGGCTGAGTGCGGGTGGCTCGTATGATCGCGAGCGGGATGGGGCTCGTAGCGCAGTGGTTGTCGCGCCTTCACCGCATGTGGGAGGACGCCGGTTCGAATCCGGTCGGCCCCGTCCCGTCTGAGCTGTATCTGTTCGCTCTCCGTGAGGCTTTCGGAGTGCCGCAGATTCCACCCGGAGATCGTCCGCGGGTCGATGTGAGGCGGTTCTGCCGGCTGTGTCTGGGCTGCCACTGTCCCTGGGAGAGCTCTTCCGGGACCGGAACGGCGCTGGCCCGACCGGGCAAGAGCCGCTCGTGATGGTCTTGGTGCTTCATCAGCTCGGCATCATTCGAACCACTGAGTCACGCAGGCGGGTGTGCCTGGTGGTCACGAAGCGGTGCAGGTTCCGTGCGCCGAAGGCAACCCGCTGGGCGTTGCGGCGGCGGTCCGTGTCGTAGGCGCGGAGGGCCGACGGCAGGTTGGCAGGGCCGTGTTCGGCGACGGCCCGGGTCAGGGATTCCGCGTCGAGGATCGCCGTACAGGCGCCCTGGCCCAGGTTGGGTGTCATGGCGTGCGCGGCGTCGCCGACCAGTGCGACCTTCTCGCCGTCCACGAATGTCGGCAGGGCCGGAAACAGATGGCGCATCTCGTACCGGATCCAGGTGGACGGGTCGGTCTCGGTGAGGATCCGCGGGATCGGATCGTGCCAGCCCTCGAAGTGGCCGCGCAGCTCGTCCGCGGTGGTGGCCTCGGGTACGGCGGCGTACCAGTTGGTTCGGCCCGGCTCGATCGGGGTCATCCCGAAGAACCGGCCCTTGCCCCAGGTCTCGCCGTGGACGCCGCTCTCGAAGTCGGCGATGCCGATCCAGGCAGCTGTTCCGACGCGCTGCGGGCCACTGCGTTCGCCGAAGCGGGCCGTGCGCACGGCACTGCGTAGTCCGTCGGCACCGATCACCAGGTCGTTGACGGCTGCCAGCGCCTTCACATCCCGGACGCTCTCCTCGAACCTGAGGGGTACATCCCCGAAGGCGTCCAACTCGGCCGTCAGGGCGTCGATCAGGTAAGGCCGGGAGATCAGCAGTTCAGGGCGGCCGGCCTTCCGCTCGATCCGTTCCAGCGGGAGGCTCGCCATCACCTTCCCCGCGGGAGTGCGGATGCGCGCGCCTCGGTAGGGCACCGCGTGGCCACGGAGGGCCTCGCCCACCCCGAGCCGGTCGAGCGCGGACTGCGCGGTCGGGTGAACGGCGAACGCGGTGCCGTACCGCTCGAGTTCGGCGCGGCGTTCCAGGACCGACACCGTCCATCCCGCGCGGCGCAGCCCGATCGCCGTCGCCAGCCCACCGACTCCCGCCCCGACGACAACCGCCGTTCCGGTCATGTCACCCTCCCCGATCCACCTGGCCCTCAGAGTTCCACCACATCTGTGGTACCACGGCTGCGGTAGTGTGAGCAAGGCGCCCAGGAGAGGAGAGCGGACGGTGAATCCGGACCGGCGGGACCGGCTGCGCGACGCGGCCATCGAGGTCATGGCGAGTGCGGGCGGGCGCGGTCTGACACACCGCGCCGTCGACATGGCCGCGGAGGTGCCTCCGGGCACCACCAAGAACTACTTCCCGACCAGGGACGCCGTCCTGCGCGCGGTGGCCGAACGCTGCCTGGAGCAGTACCGCGAGATCACGAAGCACATGGCCGCCGCCGGACCGGGACCCACCGACCGCGAGGGTCTGGTGGCCATGTTCCGGGCACTCCTGGAGAACGTCGCCGGGCCCGGTCGCCCCCGACTGCTCGCCTACCTGGAACTGCAGGTCGAGGCGGCCCGCAGGCCCTGGCTGGCAGCCATCCTCGACCCCATCGCTGCCTCCGACTTCACGGGCTTCGAGCTGGCCCAGCGGGCGGCCGGACTGCCCGTCACTCCGCAGCGGGCAGCCGTCGTCACCCTCGCCCTGCACGCCGCCATCCCGCACCTGCTGGCAGGCGGCACCGACACCCTGGCCGCCGCGGGCCTGGACGACCTCGACCAATTTGTCCGCGCTTTGCTGCACGCGGTGTACCCGGACGAACCGACGTCGGCGTCGGCCGACGCTCGTGACACGAACGCCCCGAACCGCGACGAGGGATGAGCCTTCCCGCATGGCCTGCGACAACGCCCACCTGGTCCCCGAACACCCCCATTCCGCACAACCGCTGGGGGGCGTGACCGTTCGCGATGCCGCATCAGCCCGGATCCCTCATCCTCGGGTGCGACTCCGTCGATCGGGTCCGGTTGAGCCCATGCGACGTCGGAGCGGGCGTGGGCAGCTCGGCGGGCTCGGAAGGCGGGCCGCCGCGCACGCCTGCCGGTGATGCGGCTCGTCACGAAGGTGACCCCAGGAGTCACGGTGAACGCGGTCGCTCCCGGAGTCACCAGGACGGCGACCAACAGAGCTGTTTTCGACGTGCCCGGCATCGGTCGCCGTTCACGTCCGGGTGGTGGAGACCTCGCCGGTCGCTTCCTCTCGCGGATGTGCGGATGTGCGGATGTCCGGATGTGTCGATGAGCCGATGTTTCCGTGCCCGGGGCCCAGGTGCATGAGGCGTGTGTCCCGTGTCCCGTGTTCGCGGGACATCTCCCTCCTGATCGCCGTTGCCGGGGGCGGAGGTCACCGGGCCCGGCTGCACGGGGCGGTGCCGCCGCGACCTCGAAGCGCACCGCACCGCGCCGCTCCGCCGTCGCGGGCGGGCGGTGGGGGGCCCGTCAGGCCGCGGCTCGCTCAAGGGCGTTGAGGATCAGGTCCAGCCCGAACGCGAACTCGTCGCCGTAGGCGTACCCGGGACGCATCACATGAGCGGTCGCGATCTCGGTCAGGTACGGGTACTCGCCGTCGCCGAAACCGCTCATGATGGACTCCGCCACTTCCGCGGTCTCCTCCGGGGTGTCGAAGGGCAGGGTCTTCTCCTGCAGGGCGAACCCGTGGATGAAGCTGTCGAGGACCGAGACGGCGTGGGCGGTCAGGGTGAGGGAGAGCCCGCCCTCCCGCAGGCAGCCGAGCACCGCGTCGTGGTGGCGCAGGGTGGCGGGGCCCGGAGTGGAGCGTGACTCCATCAGCCCGATCGCCCAGCGGTGGCGGAACAGCACATCACGCATGGACATGGCCCGCCGCCGCATCGCCTGGCGCCACTCGTCACCCGGCGTGGGAAGTTCGACCTCGCCGAAGACCAGATCGACCATGCCGTCGAGCAGGTCCTCCTTGTTGGCCACGTGGTTGTACAGCGACATCGCCTCGACTCCGACGGCCTCGCCGAGCTTGCGCATGCTGAGCGTCTCCAGGCCACCGGTGTCGGCGAGTTCGACGGCGGCGCGGAGCACCCGCTGCCGGGTGAGCGTCTCGCGGGGCGGCTGCGCGGCGGTACGTCGGGTCATGGCGGACGGTCACTTCCTCTGGTGATGTGTTGACGAGCTTACGCCGTAAGTGCTCTACTTACGGTGTAAGTACATAGGCGTCGTACGTGCACGTGGAGACGGAACCGGAGAGCAGTGACGATGCGGAAGTCGAGCGAGCCGATCGCGACCGCCGGTGAGACCGGGACGATGACGGCCGTCGTGCAGGAGCGGTACGGCACCGAGCCGGAAGCCGTGCTGCGCACGGCGCGACTGGTCCGGCCCGGCATCGGACCGGACGAGGTACTGGTACGGGTGCGGGCTTCCAGCGTGGACCGGGGAACCTGGCACATGATGGCCGGACTGCCGTACGCGGTCCGGCCCGTGAGCGGCCTGCGCGGGCCGAAACTGCCCAACCCCGGCCGCAGCTTCGCCGGTGTCGTCGAGGCGGCCGGCTCGGGAGTGACCGGGTTCGCGCCGGGCGACGAGGTGTACGGCACGGCAGCCGCCGCGTTCGCCGACTACGTTGCCGCCCGTCCCGACAGGATCGCGCCCAAGCCTGCCGGACTCACCTTCGAGGAGGCGGCGACGGTACCCGTCAGCGCCCTCACCGCGCTGCAGGCGGTTCGCGACCAGGGCAAGGTCCAGGAAGGCCGGCAGGTCCTGATCACGGGAGCCGCCGGCGGCGTGGGCACCTTCGCCGTCCAGCTCGCCCACGCGATCGGCGCCCGGGTCACGGCCGTCGCGAGCACTTCCAAGCTCCACGCCGTACGGGCGCTGGGCGCGGATCACGTGATCGACTACACCCGCGAAGACTTCCTCGCCGGCCCGCGACGCTACGACGCCATCATCGACATCGCGGGCAACCGCGTTCTTCGGGATCTGCACCGTGCCCTGACACCCCGCGGCAGGCTGATCATCACCGGCGGGGAGACGAACGGCGTCTGGCTCGGCGGCACCGATCGGCAGCTCCGCGCACAGATGCTGTCCCCGTTCACCGGCCGGCACCTGGGCACCTTCATCGCATCCGAACACAGCGACGGGCTGCGCGACCTGACCGCGCTTATCGACACGGGCGCGCTCAGCCCTCTCGTGGACCGCGTGTACCCGCTCACCGAGACCGCCGCAGCCGTCCGGCACCTCCTCAACGGCCACGTCACGGGCAAGCTCGCACTCACCCTGCCCGCCGAGTGACCACGCGGGAGCGTCATCGACGACGACCCGTTGCACGTACTCGTCGTCGTGTGGGCCCCCGCGCCTGTCGCAAGTGACAGGCCCGGGGCAGAGCCCAGCGCGGCGCCGGACGTAGCCCTTTGCCGCCGGTCAGCCTCGTGGGATCTGCAAACGGGCCCGGGTGCTCCGGCGAGCTCACCGATGCAGCCCCATGGCGTCGCAGGATGTAGAGGTCCCGGTTGTCGGGGTCGCCGATGTGGACGAACAGTTTCGGATGCCCGGAGGTCCCGAATACCTCCCAGGCGTCCATGGAGCACTCGTCGACGGACACGACCACCTCCCCGATCAGACAGCCCGGACTCGACCGTGCCGACGAGCGGTATCGCCAGGCCACAGTTCCCTGGCCTGGCCGACCCGAGGACGGGGCAGGGTGGTGGAACCGGCGGGTTCCCCGCCGCCTGGAGGCCGCGGCCTCGGAGTACCGCGGGGGAGACTGGCCCTTGGGCTGGGAAAGCACACCGTTTCCCAGGCCGGAGGCCGTTGAGGTCATCACCTGGGAGTGACCTTGTCCGAAGGGGTCCGCCTCGAGGGAACCAGTCTCGACGGAACCAGTCAGGAGAAGCAGGCGCGTTCGTGTCGGCGGGGGGTGCCGAACGCGTGGCCCGCGGGTGCCGGCCCGTGTGGGCGCTTCGGGTTTGCCGCAACCGTCCGGTCGTTGTCCGGCGTGGTACCGGGCGGCGCACCTATCCGGGAGGACACCACGATGGACGAGAGACCGCCGCTGATGACACTGCCCGACGAGCTGTTGCTGCTCTGCGCGGACCCGCGGACCAAGAGGCTCAAACTTCCCCCTTACTTCAACCGCGCACTCGCGGGAGCCGTGCTCGCCGAGTTCGAACTGCGCGGCGCCATCACGATTTTCGACAACTCGATCACCACCGTTCAGCCGCTCACCCTGGGGGAACCGGTCGCCGACCGGATCCTCGGCGCCCTTGTGCTCGATGTGCAGCTCGGCCGCCCCGGTGCCAAGCAGACGCGGCTGCTGGGTCTCGACACGAACTACTCGGGCCTTTCCGGCCCCGCCCCGGAGCGTCCTTTCGCCCGCCGCGTCGCCCGCGCCCGCGTCAACATGCGCGCTGTCGTGGCCGCGGAGGCGCCTCCCCGTGGGCTCACGCAGTGGATCCAGCTCTTCTCCCACAACCTCGACAAGGACTACCGCGAGTCCATGGAGGCCCGCGGCCTGCTGACCGCGGACCGTCAGCGTGTGCTGGGGCTGGTGCCCTGGACCACCTGGTCCGCCGCACCGGGAGCCGCGGCACTGGCCCACTCCCGCCCGACCGGTCGCCGCGGTCTTCAGCTCGACGCGATCGCCGCCACCGTCGGCCTCGTACCGTCCGCCGCCCCCGCCGGTCCCATCGCTGCCGCCGTGTCCGTCGTCATCGAGAACGACAAGCGCCGCAGAGACTGAGGTCCGCACACGGGCACCGGAGCACCGAACACCTTTATCAACAAGTGACCGCACGGACGTTTGCCACCGGACCGGTCGGCTCTATGGTCACCACAGCTGAACCGTTTCTGCACATGGTTCACACAAGGTGAAGGGCGTACCGCTCATGCAGGGCACGGTCGACGGTTTCAACTACGGCGCTGTCACACCGGTGGCGGCCTTTCTCATGGCGTGCCTGGGAAGCGCTCTCGGGCTTCGCTGTACCACCAGGTCACTGCGGACGGCACGGTCCTGGCGGACCGGCTGGCTCGCGCTCGGCGCGATGTCCATCGGCGCCGGCATCTGGACCATGCACTTCATCGCCATGCTCGGATTCCGGGTGGAAGAGACACCCATCAGCTATGACATGCCGGTCACCCTGGCCAGTCTCGCGGTGGCGGTCGTCGTCGTCGGTATCGGGGTCTTCATCGTCGGCTACCGGGGCGCGACCCGAGTGACACTGCTCTCCGCCGGTGCGATCACCGGTCTCGGGGTCGCCGCCATGCACTATCTCGGCATGTCCGGAATCCGGCTGCACGGGACGCTGGAGTACAGCGTTCCGACGGTCGTTCTCTCCGTGGTGATCGCGGTCGTCGCCGCCACCGCCGCGCTCTGGGCCGCCGTGTCGGTCCATGGTTTCCTCGCGAGTCTCGGCGCCAGCATGGTGATGGGCGTCGCCGTGACCGGGATGCACTACACGGGCATGGCCGCGGTCACCGTCCAACTGCACAACACCTCCGGTGCCTTCGACGGGGGCAATTCACTGACCTCACTCGTCTTCCCCATGCTGCTCGGCCCGATAATCTTCCTCGTACTGGCGGGCGTCGTGGTGATGTTCGATCCCCTGCTGGTGCTCGGCGACGGCGAGTGGGCCGAGTCGGCGGCCGTCGAGCGGACATCGCCCGCTCGACGGGACCGCCCGAACAGCGGCCCGGGCGGTCGTCCGGGCAACGGAGATATGAGCCACGGTCCATGGGAGGGCGGCCGCAGGCCCGTGGACCCGCCCCCGCGCCGCGACTCCCCGGACGTCCACAACTGGTGACCCGGGACCCGCGCCGTCGCCCGTGGAGAGCCGGCGGCAGGGGAGCCGGCGCCGGAGAAGCGGCGTCCGTCGGCCGTACGGTCCCGCCGGCCGCACGATCGCGCGGGACCGGTGGGTGGCGGAGATGGCGGCAGGGCGGCGTACGCCGACGTGGTGTCGGGGTACGCCGCCCTGGGGCGGGACGTGCCGCGGCCGGGGGCCGCCGGCCAAGTCCCTCTGCCGCTACCTCGGGTCGCGGCTGAACAGTGACTGGGACCAGAAGCAGCCGAGCACGGCCAGCACCAGGCACCAGGCGACGGCCAGCCAGCCGTTGTGGCCGATCTCGGTGCCCAGCAGCAGTCCGCGCAGGGTCTCGATGGCCGGGGTGAACGGCTGGTACTCGGCGATCGGCCGGAACCAGCCCGGCATCGCGTCGACCGGCACGAAGGCGCTGGAGATGAACGGCAGGACCACCAGCGGCAGGGCGTTGTTGCTGGCCGCCTCGGCGTTCGGGCTGGACAGGCCCATCCCTACCGCGATCCAGGTGAACGCCAGGGAGACGAGCGTCAATAGCCCCAGCGCCAGGATCCACTCCACGGCGGTGGCATCCGTGGACCGGAACCCGATGGCCACCGCGACGGCCCCGACGAGGACCACGCTCATCACACACTGCAGCACACTGCCGATGACATGCCCGATGAGCACCGACCCGCGGTGGATCGCCATCGTACGGAAGCGGGCGATGATGCCCTCGTTCATGTCCGTGGAGACGGACACGGCGCTGCCGATCGTGGTGCCGCCGATGGTCAGCAGCAGGATGCCGGGGACGAGATACGCGATGTACGCGGAGCGGTCAGCCCCGCCGTCCTCGATGCCGGCGCTCATCACATCGCCGAAGACGTAGACGAAGAGCAGCAGCATCATGATCGGCGTGAGCAGCAGGTTCAGGGTGAGGGACGGGTAGCGCCGCGCGTGCAGCAGGTTGCGGCGCAGCATGGTGTTCGAGTCGCGTACGGCGAGGGAGAGGGAGCTCATCGGGCAGTCTCCTTGGACCGGCCGGGCCGGCTCGGCTGGTTGGGGTCGTCGGTGCCGCTGGTTCCGTCGGTCCTGGTGCCGCCGGTCAGGGCGAAGAACACGTCGTCGAGGTCGGGGGTGTGGACGGTCAGTTCGTCCGCCTCGATACCGGCCGAGTCCAGCCGGTCGAGGATGGAGCGCAGTTCACGCTGGCTGCCGTCGCTGGGGATGGACAGCGACAGGGCCTCGTCGTCCCGGGTGACCTCGCTCAGGGCGACGGCGGCGGACCGGTAGGCGGACGGGTCGGTGAAGCGGAGCCGTACGTGTCCGCCGGGGATGAGCCGCTTCAGGTCGTCGGCGCTTCCTTCGGCGGCGATCCTGCCGTCGTTCAGTACGGCAATGCGGTCGGCGAGTTCGTCGGCCTCCTCCAGGTACTGGGTGGTGAGGAAGACGGTCACACCGTCGGAGACGAGCTCGCGGATGATCTGCCACATGTTGTGGCGGCTGCGCGGGTCGAGACCGGTGGTCGGTTCGTCGAGGAAGATGATCCGAGGGTTGCCGACGAGGGTCATGGCGAGGTCGAGACGGCGCTTCATGCCGCCCGAGTAGCTGGAGGCGGGCTTCTTCGCGGCCTCGGCCAGGTCGAAGCGCTCCAGGAGTTCGGCGGCGACCCGCCGTCCTTCGCGCTTGGACAGATGGTGCAGGTCCGCCATGAGGAGCATGTTCTCCTCGCCGGTGATCAGGCCGTCGACGGCGGAGAACTGCCCGGTGACACCGATCGCGGCGCGCACCCCGTCCGGTGAGGAGGCGATGTCGTGGCCCGCGACCTGGGCCTGCCCCCCGTCGGCGGTGATGAGCGTGGACAGGATTTTCACCGCGGTGGTCTTGCCGGCGCCGTTCGGCCCGAGCAGTGCGAACACGGACCCGGCCGGGATGCGCAGATCGATACCGTCGAGGACGAGCTTGTCGCCGTACGACTTGCGCAGACCGACGGTGGAGACGGCGGCCGGAGGCAGGTGACCGTCACTCCTTTTGGATGTGGGCATGACAGAAGAAGGCATGAGGCCCTCCCGTTCGAAGGCTGAAGCGGCTGGGGGAGTGAGTGCGCTGAGGACGGTTCTTCCGAGGGCGGTTCTTCCGGGGTCAGGCCTTGGCGCGGCGGACGTCGATGTTGCCGTGCCGGGTGCGGGCGCGGACCGTGACCGTGTCCTCGGTCTTGTCCGGGGTCTCGGACGAGGTGAGTGTGTTGCGTACCTGGCCGGAGCCCGAGCTGACGTCGAGCCAGGCGGCCGTGCCCTCGCGTACGCCGACCTCGATGGCGCCGTACGCGGTCTCCAACTGAACGGTGCCGCTTGCCACTTCACCCACGCGCAGAGTGCCGTGGGCGGTGGTGGCGGTGACGGAGTCCTCGGCGCGCCGGATCTCGATGTCACCGTTGGCGCCGCTCACCCGTAGCTCGCCGGTCGCGGCGCCGACGGTCGTGGTGCCGTGCGAGTTCTTCAGGACGGCGCGGCCGTCGACGAGGCCGACGCGCAGGCTGCCGGAGCTGGTGGTGATCTCGGCCGTGCCCTCGACCCGGTCCACGGTGATCGAGCCGTGCGACGCGGTCAGCTTCAGCGGGCCGGTCGTGTCGAGACGGACGTCGCCGGACGAGGTCTTCACGCGGACCTCGCCGAGCCGGCCCTCACCGAGCACCTGGGTCCAGGCACCGGTCATGTCGACGCGTGAGCCGGTGGGCAGTTCGATCGTCACGTCGACGGTGCCGGTGCGGCCGAACAGATTGGACTTGGGTGTCCTGACGGTCAGTACGCCGCTCGCGTACGTGACCTCGGTCTGGTCGACCGCCTTCACGTCCTGGTCCCGCTTCGGGTCGCGGGGCTGCAGCTCGACGACGGTGTCGGGGCGGTCGCCCGCGGTGAACTGGATGGAACCGGCCTCCACGTGCGCGGTGACCGAGATCGGTTCGGGAGTGTCGAAATTGGGCATGGCTGTGCCGTCCTCTGGGGTCTTAGGGACGTCCCCGCTGGTGGGACGTGGTGTGAATGAAGTGAACGAAGTGGGTGACGTGGTGCGGGCGGTGGTGTGGTGGGGCCCGTTTTCCGGATCTTGCCGGGCTCGCGTGCGGGCGGTGACATCGGCCGCTCCAGCGGCGGGCACTCCCTGATCCGGCTGATCCGGCCGGATCCGGAAAGCAGGACCTAGCGCACCCAGCCCGTGAAGCTCTGTCCGACGGCCTGCGCCTTCTCCGTCGTACGCGGCCGGGCACCGCCGTCGACCGCGGCCGACACGGCGCGTACCAGCCAGGCGTTGACCGACAGGCCCTCGCGGCTCGCGGACTCCTCGGCGCGTGCCTTGAGGTGGGCCGGCAGACGCAGATTGACGCGGGCGGTGCCGCCCTCGTCGCCGTCGGCGGGCGCCTGCGTGTGGAGTGGTTCGACAGACACGGCCGGCTCCGCCGGGGCGGTGCCGCCGTCGGCGGGCGGTGCTGTCACCACGAAGTCGGGGTCGAGCCCTCGGAGCCGTACGTCGACCGAGCCGGGGGCGATTTCACGGGTGATCTCGTCCATCGCGGCGGAGAGCACATTGAGCATGGCCAGCCGGGTCGCCGACTCCAGGGGAGCGGTGAGCCTCTCGGCCAGCTCGCGGGCTTCGTCGCCGCCGGCTTCAGCGGCCACCGCGAGTTCACGGCGGAGGGTGTCGATATACGGAGTGAGGTCCATGGCGTCATCATGGCACCACAATGGCTCCATATGCAAGGCATGGGGTGACGCCTCGGGGTTGATGTGTGGATTCACTGGCTCTGACCTGCGAAAACGCACTGGCGCCTAGCTGGGTGACGGTGGCGCCATGGGTGCCCATGTGGGCGTGGGGACATGGAAATGGCGCCGCGCGGCGTCAGATGGTGCCAAGTCGCGCCACCTGGCGTCATGTGGTGCCACGCGATGTCACGAGGGGCCCTCGCCTCCGCGTCGGGTCCACCCGAGTCACTGGCTCCTCCGGCGGTTCGTACCCGTGCCTCTCCTGGGGCGCCGGTGTCGCCGAGACGGACTTGGACCGCCGCCGGTGGTCCTTTCTTCGCCGCTTCGGTATCGAACACACGGAAAAATGGGGAGCTCAGGGCTCAAGGAGTTGCTGAAGATCTCTTACCTGTGTCCCGTAGCGCGTGTTCGAGCCCTCCAGGACCGCCGCCCTCAGGACATCAGGTCTCACGTCCGCGATGTGACGTGGAGAGGTGATTCCGCGCGTGTGCTCGTAGTTGGAGACAATGACATCGAGGTAGACCGGCGCTTTGAGTCGCCATCCCCGAAGCAGAAGCATTTGGGAAATCGCCGGGTAAGGTGTGTAGACCGGATTGGCCAGCCAGGTGCGCAATACGGCCGCCGAGACGCTGAAGTCCACGCCGGCTCTGTCCAGTGCCTTGATGAGGGCGGGGACGAGTGCGGGCGCGTTCTGGTCCGGGTTCAGCTTGATGAGCTCGTCGTAGAGTCGCACCGCGTCTACGGTCGCCGCTTGTGCGTCTTTTATTCTGCCCTCTTGGTCGAATTCCTCGGCGGCGGCGAAAAGCGCTTGTGCGCGTGCGATCGTGGGTGAGATCGACGGTGAATCGTCGCTCTTGTCCCGCTGGAAGATGTGCACCGAGCCGATCGCGGCGGGCAGGACGACCGCGACCAGGGCGGCCAGCACGGTGCGTCGGGGGATCAGCCTCAACTGCGCCCGCGTCAGTGGGGTGTGGGTCGCGACCGCGGTGACGCGCCCGGACAACGTCGTGAGCAGCCGCGGCTTTTCGGCGGAGGCGGGTTCAAGGGTGGCAGTGTGATCCGTCGCCAGGAGACCTGCGTCGGGTGGCACGGCGGGTGACTCGTCACCGCCCACGGGTTCGGGATCGGGCCGGTGTGGGGCTGACGCGGAAGTCGACGCTGCGGGACGCGGCTGCGGTCGCGGGGGCGGCGGCGTGACATTCCTTGCCGCTGCGACGGAATCCCTTGGCGGGGGCGGCAGTTCGCCGTTCAGGACGGCCCGATGCAGGGCACGTAACTCAGGACCGGGGTCGGTGCCCAGCTCGTCGGCCAGCCGTTGCCGGACGGCGGAGTAGCGGTCGAGGGCTTCCGCACCCCGCCCCGTCGCGTGCAGCGCTCGCATGAGCAGGGTTTCGAAGGGCTCGACCAGCGGATACTCAGCGGCGAGATCGGGCAACGTGGTGATCACCGTGGCGGGATGGCCGAGGCGCAGCTCGATCTGCGCCCACTGCACCACCGCGTCCAACCGTCGCTGCTGCCAACTGTCCCGGACCTGCGCCGCCCATCCTCCCGGAAGCCCGGCCAGGGGCGATCCCCGCCACAAGCGCAACGCCTCGGCGAGCTCGGCGGCCCGAGCGTCGTCGCCGCGCTGCCGGTCGCTGCCTTGCTCGACCAAGCGCCGAAAGCGGTGGAGATCCGCCAGATCCGGGTCGACGTCGAGCACATAGCCGGCATGCCGACGCTCGATCTGTGCCGTTGTCCCGTCGGCGAGACTGGTCGCCTGTGTCAGCAGCCGCCGGATCCGGCTCAGGTGCGAATACAGCACAGCTCGGGGATTGGCGGGCGGGGTGTGGTCCCAGACCCGGTGGATGAGCGTCTCGATCGCGACCGGTCGTCGCGCGTCGACGACCAGTGCGGCCAACACGGCCTGCTGCCTCGGTGTTCCCACTTCGAGTGACCGGCCCGCCGACCATAACTCCATCTCGCCGAACATCCGGAATTCCACTTGTTCCCCCCAAGTGATCGACTGCGCCGGAAAAGCCGCCCGAGTGCTCGATGCTGGCCGATCCGCAAGGTCGCCGCAAGGTTCGCGAGCAGGGCACGACGTCATGGTGGAGGCCGCCGCCGGAGCGACCGGCCCGGCGGGAATCGCCCCGAGGGGGAAGCAATGCGCATTCGTAGCATCGCGGCGGTGTCGGTCACCGCCGTGGCCATGGGAATGGCGCTGGCCACATCGCCGGCGCAGGCGGCGGTCGCCGTTTCGTACGGCCCCTACCAGTTCAAAAATGATTACAGCCATCTGTGCATGGATGTGGCCAATGGCTCAAAAGCCGATGGTGCCCGGATTCAGCAATGGGACTGTTACGGCGGGACACCGGAGAAGTGGCGACTGGACGTGGTCAGCACCATCAACGGTGTGAACTACTACGCGTTCGTCAACATGAACAGCGGCAAGTGCCTCGACGTCCCGAACGGCAGCACGGCCGCGGGTGTCGAACTGCACCAGTGGAGCTGCTGGAGCGGCGACATGCAGCAATGGGCGCTGTACAGAGCCGGCACCGACTCCCTGACCATCAGGAACCTCAAGAGCGGTCTCTGCGTGGACGTCAAGGACTGGGGCGGTGCGGGCGCGGCCCTCCAGCAGTGGCACTGCAATGAACTCGGAGTGCAGACCTGGCAGTACAGCTGATCCTCGGCCGTGACACCGGCCGCCGGTGAGCCGCCCCGCCTGTTCGGTGGTGGCGGTCCCGTAGCCGTACGCCCGTGGCGGCGAGACGGTGACGGCGAGCTCGAAGCGCCGGCCGCGGTGCCAATACAGCCGTAGGGACGTGAACGGTGGGCTCCGCCGCTCTCCGCGGAGGGCGGCGGAGCGCCGACGGGAGGCGCGGGTCGCCGTGGATCGTGGCACTGGCACTGGCACTGGCGATGACCGTGTCGAGGACCGGCTCAAGGGCGAGGTCGAGGTCCTCGCGGATCGGATCCCGTGGGTGCGCCGCGCGGCGCGCGGCGGTCAGGAGGGAACACACCGCCCTGGCGCAGATGATGGCCGGGAGCAGACGAGCGTCCGGCGGCTCAGCCTCAGTCCACCGGCCCGCCGGCGACGTAGATGACCTGGCCGGAGACGAACCCCGCGGCCGGATGTACGAGGTAGGAGGCGGTGTGTGCGATGTCCTCAGGCCGGCCGACTCGGCCGACGGGAATCGACCGCACGGCCCGGCGCTGGAACTCCTCGAAGCTGAGGCCGAGCCGACGGGCCGAGGCCCTGGTCATGTCGCTGACGACGAATCCCGGCGCGATGGTGTTGGCCGTGACCCCATGCTGTCCGAGCTGGAGCGCGAGGGACTTGGTGAAGCCGATCAGACCGGCCTTCGCGCCGGCGTAGTCGACACGGGCGGCGTCGCCGACGGCGGAGATGCTCGACATGGTGACGACGCGTCCCCAGCCCGCGGCCACCATGTACGGGCACACCGCCCTGGTGACGAGGAAAGTGCCGCGCAGATTGACCCCCATGACCATGTCCCACTGCTCCGTGGTCATGTCCACGAGGTCTGCTCGGGGGCCCACGCCGGCGTTGTTGACCAGCACCGTCGGGGGCCCCAGCTCTTCCGCGACCCGGGCGACGGCGGCGGTGACCGCCGCCTCGTCGGCGACATCGGCGGCGACGGCCATCGCCGAGCCGCCGTTGCCGGTGATGGCCTCGACGGTGGCGGCGCAGTCGGCCTCGTCCAGGTCGACCACGCCGACCGCCAGACCGTCCTGCCCGAGCCGCTCGGCCACCGCGGCGCCGATTCCGCGTGCGGCGCCGGTGACGATCGCCGTGCGGCGTACCTCAGTTGTCTGTGTCATGGACCCAAGTGCACGGCACCGACGTTCCGCCGCCAAGCGATGTAGCGTATGGCTCAATGATCAGCTTCGTACTCGACGTCGAGGATCTCGCGAACACGCGGTTCGCCGTCTCACCCCTGCATGAAACCCTCCTCAGCCTGCGGGTGTTGCAGGATCCCGGCCTGTCCGCGCTGCACCTTCCCTGGCGCCGGTCCGTCCTCGGCGGACTCGGCCCGCCGGACACCGGTCTGCTGATGTCACTGGTCGCCCGCAGGCGCACCCTCCCCGACTTCCTGACGCCCCGACCCACCGGCTTCGCGCCGGCCTTCGAGGAACAGCTCGGCGTCGTCCGCCGGTCGTCGCCCGCCCAGGTCCGACACGATCTCCTCCTCGCGCACGCGCCGGATCCGCTTCCCGAAGCCCTGCACGCCGCGACCACTGCCGACGACAGCGCTGTCGCCGCACTCCGCGACGCCATCTGTGCGCTGTTGCGCCGATACTGGGAGGCGGCCATCGAGCCGATGTGGCCCCGGATACGACTCGTCCTGGAAGCCGACATGACCTACCGCGCGCGGCAACTCGCCCGGGGAGGCGCCCGGCTGCTGTTCGCCGACATGCACCCGGACCTGCGCTGGCAGAGCGGAGCGCTGCACATAGACAAAATGATCAGCAGACACCGCGTTATGGCATCCGGTCAGGGTCTGCTCCTCGTGCCGTCGGTGTTCGCCCACAAGCCCGCGCCCCCCGTCGGCCCGGAGGTCCCGCCACGGCTCGTATATCCGAGCCGTGGCGTGGCCACGCTGTGGGAGCCGGCGCAGGCCGCCGATGTGACCGTTCTCGCCTCTCTGCTTGGCGCGCCCCGGGCACGACTGCTGCGTCTCGTCGAAGAGCCGCTGCCCACGGTGGAGATCGCCCGTCGCCTCGGGGTGACGCCGAGTGCCGTCTCCCAGCACCTGCGTGTGCTGTACGCCGCGGGTCTGGTCAGCCGGGCGCGCGATGGACGGCGGGTCCTGTACCGGCGTAGCGCGCTCGGTGACCAGCTCACGGCCGGCGCCGGCCCGACCGCACCGTAGCTCCGGACGGTCGTGCCGTTCCGGACAGGAGCCCGGCCCCTTCACGCGGCCGTTGCCGCGTCCGAGGGCCGTGCGGCGCGCCATGGCTAATCCTGGAGCTTCTCCCGGATCGCCGCCAGCGCGGCGGACACGTGCTCCTCGGTGCTCGTCTTGTCGAGGCCGAGCCCGCTGAGCACGCCCTCGCCGTTCTCCTGCTCCAGCAGGGCCAGCAACACGTGCTCCGTGCCGACGTAGTTGTGGCCCAGTCGCAGTCCCTCGCGGAAGGTGAGTTCGAGGGCCTTCTTCGCCTGGGCGTCGAAGGGCACGAGGTCGGGCACGGGCTCACCGGAGGGCTCCGGCAGTGCCTCGGCCACGGCCTCCGCGACCGTCTCCAGCGGTACGCCCTGGGCGACGAGCACCTGTGCGGCCACCCCTTCGGGGTCGTCGAGCAGGCCGAGCACGAGATGCCCCGTGCCGATCTGCGTGTGCCCCCCTTCGCGGGCCTTGTTCTGGGACGCCACGACGACGCTCCTTGCCCTCGGGGTGAACCGGGAGAAGTCCTGGTTCGCGCCGGGCGCCGGCTCGTCCTTCGTCACGAACCGCTTCTGGGCGGCCTGTCGTGTGACGCCCATGGACCGGCCGATCTCGGT
>NZ_MAUD01000608.1 GCF_001700515.1 Streptomyces lushanensis | reverse complement strand
GCCAGGACCGCGCGCAGCCGCTCGGCCAGCGGCTCGGGCAGCGCGTTGCGCTCGTCGGCCAGCAGTTCGGCGAGCCGCCGCTCCGCCGCCACGGACGCCTCGCTCTGCGCCTGCGCCTCGGCCAGCGTCTCGGCCTGACGGTCGCGGCCCGGCAGTCTCAGCATCCGGATCAGCACGGGCAGCGTGAGCCCCTGTACGACCAGGGTGCCGATCACCGTCGTAAAGGTCAGGAACAGCACCAGATTGCGCCCGGGGAAGGGCCGGTCGTCGTCGAGCGTCAGCGGAATGGAGAACGCGATCGCCAGGGACACCACCCCGCGCATGCCCGCCCAGCCGACGATCAGCGGAGCCGTCCAGGTGGTCTCCGGCTCGCGCTCCCTGATCCGCCGGAACATCGCGCGCGGCAGGAAGGTCGCCGGATAGACCCAGACGAACCGGACCACCACCACCGCCACGAACACACCGACGGCATAGAGCAGCGACTCCCCGACGCCGTACGCCCCGAGCCCCTCCAGCACGACCGGCAACTGGAGCCCGATCAGGGCGAAGACCGCCGACTCCAGGACGAACGCGACCATCTTCCACACCGCGTGCTCCTGGAGCCTGGTGGCGAAGTCCACCTGCCAGGAGCGGTGCCCCAGATAGAGCGCGACCACCACGACGGCGAGCACGCCCGAGGCACCCACCTGCTCGG
>NZ_MAUD01000607.1 GCF_001700515.1 Streptomyces lushanensis | reverse complement strand
TCCCCGCGCCCCGCCGCGGGCAGTCCGCGCAGCGCGGCCAGGTCCCTCGCGACCCGTATCACCTCACGGGCGTCGGCCGGTCCGCTCGGATGCCCGGCGTCCCGTATCCCCGCGCAGATCCGGACGGTGGCCGACGTCAGCAGATCGTCCAGCAGCGCGGGATCGCCCGCGGCGGGGCGCGGGGAACTGGTGGAGGCGGCGCAGACCGTGCTCACTCAGGGGCAGTTGTTCGGGCGGGGCCGGATCGTGGCCGCCGCGATGGAGAAGGTCCTGGTCGGTGTCCGGCAGGGCAGGCTCGCGCCCGGGACGCCCCGCTCGGGCCTCGGCCCGGCCGTCGAGGCGCTGCTCGGCACGCTGTCGCTGCCCACGCCGGCCGCTCCCGAGCGCCGGGAGCTGCGCCTCGACGCGCACCGCGGCGAGCTGGACCGTCGCCGTGAGCTGTGTCTGCGCAGGCTCGCGGTCTGCCGTGTCCCGTACGGCGAGGAGACCGAAGTGGCGGGTGTGGGCGACGCCGCCGCGCTGACCACGCGCTGGGCCGTGGCCTGGTCGCCGTCGACAGCGGCGATGCTCGATGTGGCGGGTGTGCACGGGGTGACACTCGATCAGGCGGCGTCCGGCGTGCTGCGCCGCCGGTGGACGGCGGAGCGCCGGGCGGGCGGTCCCACGGCCGCCGAGGCGCTCGCGGGGCTGGAGGAGTCGGCGCGCTGCGGGCTGCCCGGGCTCGCCGCCGAACGCCTGGCGGAGACCGCAGGACTGCTGCCCGCGTCCGGCACCCTGCCCGAACTGCTCTCCGGGCTCGCGCTGCTGGACCGGATCGGCTCGGGACATCTGCCGGGGCTGCCCCCGGAGTGGGAGCGGGCCGCGCTCGCCTCGGCGTACGAGAAGCTGGCCGCGGCCGGGATCCGGGCGCTGGACGGGCTCGCGGGCTCCACGGATCCCGCGGACGCGCGGGCGCTGGTCTCGCTGGCGGCCCGGTCCTCCTCGGCGCTCGGCGGCGGTCTGCGGCTCGATGCCGCGCTGACCCGGCTCGGCGCGGAGGCGACGGCGCTGATCCAGGGTGCTGCGGGCGCGGCCCAGGTGCTGCTCGGACAGCGGGACGCGGCCGGGTTCGGCACCCGGCTGGCCTCGCGGGTGGACAGTGCGACGACACCCGCGCTCCGCACCGATCTGGCCGGTTTTCTGAGCGGCGTGCTGCTCGCGGCGGGCCCGCTGCTGGAGACGGGCGCCGCGCTGGATCCGCTGCTGGAACGTGTGGAGGCTCTCCCGGACCGCGCTTTCCTGGACCGACTGCCCGCTCTGCGCGCGGGCTTCGACACCCTGTCCCCCGCCGCCAGATCCCGGCTGCTCGCCACCGTCGAGGACCGCACGGGCCTCGCCACGGGCACGCTGCCCGCCGCCCTGTCGGACCCGGTGGCCCTGGCCCTCCTGGCCTCGGCGGACCTGGCGGGCCGCGAGGCCCTGGCGGCACGGGGGCTGACCCCGGCGCGGGACACGCGGCACTCACCGGCACCCGCCCCGGCTCGTTCGGCCGACGGCGGTACGGGAGCGGACGCGGCCACCGGCACCGGCGCGGCCCCTGGACGGGGCGTGCGGTCGGCGGATCCGGCGCTCGGCGCCGGGGAGCGGTGGCGGTTGCTGCTCGGACGAGGACGAGGGCTGAGCGGACAGGCGGCCCGGCTGGCCGCGGCGCTGGACGAGCTGTACGGATACGGACGCGGCGAGGGCTCACGGGGTGAGGAGCGGAACCAAAGCGCGGCCACGGGCGGGGACGAGCCGTCGTATCCCGATGTCCGGGCCTGGTCGGAGGAGCTGTCCGCGCTGTTCGGGCCCGGTGTGCGCGAGGAGGTCCTGGCGGCCGCCGCGGACGCGGGCCGGCTCGACGCGGCCCTGGAGCTGGACCCGGCCTCGGCGCGCCCGTCCGTCGAACTGCTGCGTACCGTCCTGTCGTACGCCGGTGGTCTGCCCGAGCGGCAGCTCGCCCGGCTGCGGCCCCTGGTGGCTCGGCTGGTCGCCGAGTTGACCGAGGCGCTCGCCAACCGGATGCGGCCCGCGCTCAACGGCCTCTCCCATCCGCGTCCCACCCGCCGTCCCGGCGGTCCGCTGGACCTCGCCCGGACGCTGCGCGCCAATCTGGCGACGGCACGCCGGGATCCGGACACGGGAGCGGTGACGGTCCTGCCCGAGCGGCCCGTCTTCCGTACGCGCGCCCGCAGGACGGCCGACTGGCGGCTGGTCCTGGTCGTGGACGTGTCGGGCTCGATGGAGGCATCGACGGTCTGGGCCGCGCTCACCGCCTCCGTGCTGGCCGGTGTCCCGGCGGTGAGCACGCACTTCGTGGCGTTCTCCACCGAGGTGCTGGATCTCACCGACCAGGTGGACGACCCGCTCGGCCTGCTGCTGGAGGTCCGGGTCGGCGGCGGTACGAACATCGCGCGCGGGCTGCGGCACGCCCGTGAGCTGGTGACCGTACCCTCCCGCACGCTGGTCGTGCTGATCAGCGACTTCGAGGAGGGCGGCCCGGTCGCTCCATTGCTCTCGGAGGTACGCGCGCTGGTCGACGCGGGCTGCCATGTCCTGGGCTGCGCCTCACTGGACGACGAGGGCCGGCCGCGCTATTCGGCGGGGGTGGCGGGTCAGTTGGTC
>NZ_MAUD01000606.1 GCF_001700515.1 Streptomyces lushanensis | reverse complement strand
CGGGGCTGTGCCGGGGCGTTGTCGGGCTGTCGAGGAAGCAGGAGGTGAGGACATTGATGACTGTCATCGCGCTGGGTGTTGCCCAGGTTCAGAGGTTCATCGTTCCCATTCCTGTGGTCTCCGGCTGACGATCTCTCCTTTTTCCGCGCCTGGTCGGCACGTGTGCCGCCGGGGCCACCCTTGTGAAGGGTTTCCCCTTGTCTTTCTCTCTCGCTTCTTCTGAGGCTTCGTCTGTTTCGCCCTCCGCTCGCCCGGTACGGCTGGGACACCGGCTGGGAGGCGGAGTTCGCTCCGTACGCCGGGCAGGGGCTGTTGCCCGGCCGGGTGGTACGGGTGGACCGCGGGCAGTGTGATGTCGTCACCGCCGGCGGTGTGGTACGCGCGGACACCGCCTTTGTCGTCCCGCCCGATCCGATGCGGGTGATCTGCACGAGCGACCGGGCGGCGGTCGATCCGGCGGGCGGGGATCCTCGTTTCGTACGGGAGTATCTGCCACGGCGCACCGCCTTCGTACGGTCCACCTCCTCCCAGCGGTCCGAGGGGCAGATCCTGGCCGCCAACGTCGATCACGCGATCATCGCCGTATCACTCGCCGTCGAAATCGATCTGGGCCGGATCGAACGCTTTCTGGCCCTGGCCTGGAGCAGGCGGGCGAAGGGCATACACCGCCTCGGCTGTCGGCAGCCGTACTCGCGAAACACCGAGGGGTGCCACCGATCGCGGTGGCACCCCTCTGTTCTGTACGGCTGTTCTGTACGGCGGAAAGGGATCACGGCTGGCGGCGGCGTGCCGCCCCCGCGGGCCGGCACGCCGGACGCCCTGCCGCGCGGCTCGGGCAGGATGGCCGCCATGGCCGCACCTCCCGGCTCGTCCAGGGTCAGTGGGGCTCGGAGAACAGCGCGTTGAGTTCCGGGAAGGCCATGCCCTCGGCGAGGGATGCGTAGTCGCCGGTGCCGAAGAGCTCCTGCGCGGTGCGGCGGGCGGCAGCGTAGGCGACCTGTGCCACGCCCGAGCCGAGGCTGACGCGAGCCACGCCGAGGGTGCCGAGCTCGGCAACGGTCGGGACGCCGGGGCCGGCCATAACGTTCAGCGGAACAGAAATGTCCCTGGCCAGCGCCGTGATGGTGGGGGTGTCGGTGACGCCGGGGACGAAGATGCCGTCCGCGCCCGCATCAACGTACATGTGTGCCCGGGCCAGGGTTTCCTTCAGCCGGGTGTCCGGGTCGCCGAGCCCGAACAGGAATGTGTCGATACGGGCGTTGAGGAACAGATCCGCGCCTGCCCGGTCGGCGGCCTGCCGGGCCGCGGCCAGCCGCATCGCGAGTTCTGCCGGGGGCCGGGTGCCGTCCTCGATGTTGACGCCGACGGCGCCGGCATCGAGGACCCCGGTCACAGTCTCGGCAACGCTGGTGGCATCCGTCCCGTACCCGCCTTCGATGTCCGCGGTAACCGGAACCGCGACGGCGGCGACGATTCGGCTGACCAGTTCCAGCGCCCGGTCGCGGGTAAGGGAATCGCCGTCGGGGGAACCCAGTGACCAGGCGACACCGGCGCTGGTCGTGGCGATCGCCGGGGCGCCCGCAGCCTCGATGACGCGGGCACTGGCAACATCCCAGGCGTTGGCGAGAGCCAGGGGTGCAGTTGTGGTGTGCAGGGAGCGGAAGACATGGGCGTTGTCCGGCTGCATGATCGTCATGGACGCAGTCAAACATCGACTGCCGCCCACCGTCTGGCAAGAATCCGACACAGACGTCGACCTCGAAACCGACGCACATGCCTCCCACCTCCGTGGTCAACCCCCGAAGGACTTCCGGCGCACGACACCAGTGTCTTGTGCCGGAAATCGCGGATCTAAGTCTCTTGCTGGTTTTCGTCGGCTGGTGGCGTGAGTTTGGTGAGGTGGTCGGCGAGGGATTGGAGGATCTCGTCGGCGGTTTTGTCCGTAAGGCTGCTGCGCGGTCGGGCCGTGGACCCGGGCCGGAGGTCCGGATGGATTTCTTGCCGGCTGATCTGCCCGAGGCGGGCCCTTTCTTCCTGGTCTCGTCCTCGTGGGAGTTGGCCGAGTCGCTTGGCGGTCTGGCTGGTGCGCTCGATGAGGTGGAGGGTCCGGCGCTGTGTGCTCTCTCGCTTCAGTTGGTGGAGTCTTCGGCGTTGTCCGGTGCTCAGGTGAGCTACCGGAGGCCGGTGGTTGAGATTGAGGGGCTGCCAACTGGCGTGCTGGGTGAGATGACGCCGGCTGCGTGACGGGGGGCGGGAAAATGGCTCGCGGCGGTCGGCGGGGTCCGGCTACGGTGGGCCATGGCCGGAGCGGTGCCGTAACGGGGCTGTGCCGGGGCGTTGTCGGGCTGTTGAGGAAGCAGGAGGTGAGGACATTGATGGCTGTCATTGCGCTGGGCGCTGCCCAGGTTCAGAGGCTCATCGTTCCCATCCCTGTGGTCTCCGGCTGACCGATCCCTTCTTTCTCCGCGCCTGGTCGGCGCGTGTGCCGCCGGGGCCACCCTTGTGAAGGGTTTCCCCTTGTCTTTCTCTTTTGCCTCTCCCGAGGCTTCCTCTGCTTCGCATCCGCTCGTCCCGTACGGCTGGGACGAGGGCTGGGAGGCGGAGTTCGTGCCGTACGCCCGGCAGGGGCTGTTGCCCGGCCGGGTGGTACGGGTTGATCGCGGGCAGTGCGATGTGGTGACCGCGGATGGTCTGGCACGTGCTGACACGGAGTTCGTGGTGCCGCGTGATCCGATGAAGGTGGTGTGCACCGGGGACTGGGTCGCGGTCGATCCGTCGGGTGACCCGCGGTATGTGCGGACGCTGCTGCCTCGGCGTACGGCCTTCGTGCGGTCGACGTCCTCGAAACGTTCCGAGGGACAGATCCTGGCCGCCAACGTCGATCACGCGATCATCGCCGTATC
>NZ_MAUD01000605.1 GCF_001700515.1 Streptomyces lushanensis | reverse complement strand
TGCGCCATCTGCGAGACCGCGAACCGGTAGTCCTCGACGCGGATCACCGCGTCCGCCGCGTCCACGACCTTGAAGTAGATCACCGCGTCCACACGGACGGTCACATTGTCCCGCGTGATGCCGTCCTGTGCGGGCACCGGCATCGTCACGATCTGCATATTGACTTTGTGCAGCCTGTCCACAAACGGGACGATCATCGTCAATCCCGGCCCTCGCACACCCGCACGGAGCCGGCCCAGCCGGAGGACCACGCCTCGTTCGTACTGCTTGACGACCCGCGCGGCGGACATCCCGTACAACCCCAGGGCGCATATCGCCACTATGACCGCTATGACCAGTTCCTGGACCATGATGAGGCCCCCTGACGCCGAAGCGAGATGCTCATACCTACGGTATGCCCTGTATGACCCGGTAGTCGAGAATCGGGAACGGGCTTCTACGGGCCGGTAGCCGACCGGTGACCGGCACCTCACCACCCCGGACTACCCCGGCCGGCCGCGCACCTCGTGCCGTGGCACCACGGATCCGGCAGTGTGACCAGCACCGGGCCCGCACCGGGCTTCTTCCGGCCGACCCGACGAACCGACGAGCCACCCACCGACTCCGACCACCGACGAGCCGACCAGGACCGCCCATGTCCGTGACCAACCACCGGCGCCGCCTCGGCATCGC
>NZ_MAUD01000604.1:926-1091 GCF_001700515.1 Streptomyces lushanensis | reverse complement strand
CGCACCGCCGCCGACCTGCTGGAGAAGGACTACGCCGAGAACGTGATGATCGTGGACCTCGTCCGCAACGACCTCGGCCGTGTCTGCGCCAGCGGCTCCGTCACCGTCCCCGCGCTGTGCGCGGTGGAGTCGCACCCCGGACTGGTCCATCTCGTCTCGACCGTG
>NZ_MAUD01000604.1:0-801 GCF_001700515.1 Streptomyces lushanensis | reverse complement strand
GGGCGCCGGGATCACCTGGGGCTCGGACCCCGGGAGGGAGTGGGAGGAGACCGAACTGAAGGCGTCCAGACTGCTCGCGATAGCGTCGGGCGTGTACGAGGCGACCGGAAGGACCGCGTCATGAGGATCTGGGTCAACGGCGGACTGCTGACGGCCGAAGCCGCCCGGGTGTCCGTGTTCGATCACGGACTGACCGTGGGCGACGGAATCTTCGAGACGGTCAAGGCCGTCCAGGGCAGGCCCTTCGCCCTCACCCGCCATCTCGGCCGGCTGGCCCGCTCGGCCCGCGGCCTCGGGCTGGCGGAACCCGACCTGGACGAGATACGTCACGCCTGCACGGCCGTGCTGGACGCGAATCCCATGGAACTGGGACGGCTCAGGATCACCTACACCGGCGGACTCTCCCCGCTCGGCTCCGACCGCGGTGACGAGGGCCCGACCCTGGTCGTCGCGGTGGGCGCGACAAAACGCCGTCCCGACACCACCGCCGTCATCACCGTCCCCTGGACACGGAACGAACGCGGCGCGGTGACCGGGCTCAAGACCACCTCGTACGCCGAGAATGTCGTCGCGCTCGCCCGCGCGCACGAACAGGGCGCGGGTGATACCGGCGAGACAGCCGGAGGCGAGGGGCGGCGTGTGCAGTTCGCCGTCGAGTACGACGAAGACATTGGAGCCGGTGCCCTCGCAGAGCGCCCCGACGGTGTTGGCGAAGAGCGCCTCGGAGGCGCCCTGTTCGTGCGCGCGGGCGAGCGCGACGACATTCTCGGCGTACGAGGTGGTCTTGAGCCCGGTCACCGC
>NZ_MAUD01000603.1 GCF_001700515.1 Streptomyces lushanensis | reverse complement strand
GGGCGGTGTTGAGGTTCACACCGGGGCGGGTGAAGCTCGCCGTCGCCGCCGCCCCGGCGAGCTTCACCCACCCCGGTGTGAACCTCAACACCGCCCAGCTCGACTTCGTGCGCGGCAAGGTGCAGGCGGGCGCGCAGCCCTGGAAGGCCGCGTACGACCAGATGATGGCGAGCAAGTACGCCTCGCTCACCCGGACGGCCAAGCCCCGCGCGATCGTCGAGTGCGGCTCGTACTCCAACCCCAACAACGGCTGCACGGACGAGCGCGAGGACGCCATCGCCGCGTACACCACCGCGCTGGCCTGGTACATCACCCGCGACGACCGGTACGCGCAGAAGTCCATCCAGCTCATGGACGCCTGGTCCAACTCGATCCAGGACCACACCAACAGCAACGCGCCGCTCCAGACGGGCTGGGCCGGCTCCTCCTGGCCCAAGGCCGCGGAGATCATCAAGCATGTCTACGGCAACTGGCCGAACTCCGGGCGCTTCAGCACCATGCTGCGCAATGTCTATCTGCCGGAGATCATCAACGGCTCCAACTCCAACGGCAACTGGGAGCTGACGATGATGGAGGCGGCGGTCGGCATCTCCGTCTTCCTCGACGACAAGGCGAGCTGGGACAAGGCGATCGGCACGTATCTCGTCCGGGTGCCCGCGTACATCTATCTGGCCTCCGACGGCGCACTGCCCAAGACCGTGCCGAGCCAGAACCTGAACACCCGCGACAAGATCGTCGGTTACTGGCAGGGCCAGGGCACCTTCATCACCGGTCTCACCCAGGAGACCTGCCGCGACTTCGTCCACACCGGCTACGGCATCTCGTCCGTCTCGCATGTCTACGAGACCGCCCGTATCCAGGGCCAGGACCTCTTCCCGCAGGTCGGCGAGCGGCTGCGGCAGGCGCTCGGCTTCCAGTCCAAGTACGAGGTCCAGGCCGAGCCCGTACCGTCGAACCTGTGCGGCGGCAGTGTGCAGCGCGGCCTCGGGCCGATCACCGAGGTCGGCTTCAACGCCCTCAACACCCGGCTGGGCTACGCGATGACCAACACGCAGCGGCTCACCGAGCAGCAGCGGCCCTCGGGCACGAACAATCTGTTCGTGGCCTGGGAGACGCTGACGAACGCGGGCAACCCGAACTAGGGCCTGTCCCCCTCAGGTGGCCTCGGGGGCGCGCCGTCCGGTGAACGACCGGGCCGGCGCGCCCTTCGTGCTCATGCCTCGGCCGTGCCGGCCGTGTCGGTCAGGGTGCCTGTGTCGGTGTTCGCGCCGCACAGGACGACGCAGATCTGCTCGCCGGGGGCCGGGCGGTAGCCGGGCGCGGGGCCGGTGAGGGCCGCCAGGGCCGTGGCGGCGCCGTGTTCCACCGCGACACGGTGGGTGGTCCACAGGGCGTGGCGGGCGCGGGAGATCTCCGCGTCGGGGACCAGGACCGAGCGGACGTCGGCCTGCTGGGCCGCGTGGAGGGCCAGGGAAGTGGCGCGGGAGGCGCCCAGGGAGTCGGCCGCGACCGAGTCGACCGGGACGTCGACCACGGCGCCCGCCTCGACCGCGGCGTTCAGGGCGCGGCAGTTCTCCGGCTCGGCCGCCACGACCCGTACACCGTGGTGACCGGCCGCCGTGGCCACTCCCGCGAGGAGACCGCCGCCGCCGACCGCGACCACCACCGTGTCGAGCCCCGGCA
>NZ_MAUD01000602.1 GCF_001700515.1 Streptomyces lushanensis | reverse complement strand
TCGAAGGCGTCCTCGCCTTCGCCGCCGACCACATCACCAACCGCTACCTCGGCGCCGACGACCGGCCCGCCGCACTCGCCACCCTCACCGCGCTCTGCCGCGACCTCATCCGCCGCACCGAGGACGGCAACCACCCGGGGCTGCGCCTCGTCGCCGTACGCCACCGCATCGACGCCGCCACCCAGCCCGACACCATCCAGGACTGGCTCGGCATGGACAGCGTCCCCGGCGGACCCGAACTCGACCCCGAACTGCGCTGGCGCATCCTCACCCGGCTCGCCGTCCTCGGCGCCGTCGACACCGCCACCATCGACGCCGAACTCGCCCGAGACCCCAGCGCCACCGGCCAGGAAGGCGCCGCGCGCTGCCGCGCCGCACTGCCCGACCCCGCCGCCAAGGCCGACGCCTGGAGGCGGCTCTTCGGCTCCGACGACCTCTCCAACTACCTGTTCACCGCCACCGCGCAAGGCTTCTGGCAGCCCGAGCAGGCCGAACTCGTCCAGGAATACGTACCCCGCTACTACCCCGAGGCCGTCGCCCTCGCCGCGCGCCGCGGCCCCGCCATCGCCGAAGCAGCCGGCCGGCACGCCTTCCCCGTCCACGCCGTCGACGAGGAATCACTGCGCCTCGCCCAGGAATGCCTGGACGGCACGGAGATGATCCCCGCCCTCCACCGCAGACTCGCCGACCAACTCGACGACCTGCGCCGCG
>NZ_MAUD01000601.1 GCF_001700515.1 Streptomyces lushanensis | reverse complement strand
CGGCGCGGAGCGCGGCCCCGGGAAACTCCGGGGCCCCGGGAAACTCCGCCCGCCGTACCCCGAGCCGCCGCGTCCCCGGCTCTCATGCTCCCGGCCGCCGGGGCTCCCGCCGCCGTGCCCCGAGCCGCCGCGTCTCCCGCCGTCAGGAGTACGGCCGCGGCCCCCGCCCCGGCTGCCACCAGACCTCTTCTGCCGATGTGTGCCATGCGCCGTCCTTCCGCCCGTTGCCGTGCGCCGTCCACCGGTCCCACCGCCGTCGTGCCACCGCCGCGCGGCCCGTCGTCCGTCGGCGGCGGGCCCGGGTGTCCGCGGTACGTGCCTGCCCCGGCCGGTCCTGCGCACCTCCCGGCGGAGTAACGTCCTGTCCCGAGGCGGGCGCCGGAATCACACGGGGGACCTGCCGGGGACACGGACCAGTGAAAGGCACGATGTGACCGACATCCTGACCGATATCGCCCGCGTCGGAGTGGTGGGCTGCGGCCAGATGGGCGCAGGGATCGCCGAGGTCGTCGCCCGCAGCGGCCTGGAGGTGAAGGTCGCCGAGACCACCGGCGAGGCGCTGGAGATCGGCCGTACCCGTCTGCACAACTCGCTGTCGAAGGCCGCCGAACGCGGCAAGATCAGCGAGCGGGAGCGCGACGCCGCGCTCGGCAGGCTCAGCTTCACCACCGATCTCGGTGAGTTCGCCGACCGCGATCTCGTCATCGAGGCCGTGGTGGAGAACGAGAAGGTCAAGACCGAGATCTTCCAGGTGCTCGACCAGGTGGTGACCAGGCCCGACGCGATCCTGGCCTCCAACACCTCGTCCATCCCGCTGGTCAGACTGGCGGTCGCGACCTCACGTCCCGACCAGGTCATCGGTATCCACTTCTTCAATCCGGCCCCGGTGCAGCGGCTGGTCGAGCTGATCCCCGCGCTGACGACCTCCGAGGAGACGATCAAGCGGGCCGAGGCCATGGTCCAGGGGGTGCTGGACAAGCACGCCATCCGCGCCCAGGACCGCTCGGGCTTCGTGGTGAACGCGCTGCTCATCCCGTATCTGCTCTCCGCGATCCGGATGTTCGAGTCGGGCATCGCGAGCCGCGAGGACATCGACAACGGGATGGAACTCGGCTGCGCCCATCCGATGGGCCCGCTCAAGCTCTCCGATCTGATCGGTCTGGACACCGTGGCCTCCGTCGCCGACTCGATGTACGCGGAGTTCAAGGAACCGCTGTACGCGGCGCCTCCGCTGCTCCAGCGGATGGTGGACGCGGGCCGGCTCGGCCGGAAGACCGGCGCGGGCTTCTACCCGTACTCCTGATCCGGACCCGACGGCCTGTCACCCCGTGACCCGTACTCGGTGACCTGTACCCCGTGACCTGTACCCGGCGATCCGCTTCCGGCGATC
>NZ_MAUD01000600.1 GCF_001700515.1 Streptomyces lushanensis | reverse complement strand
GCACGAACCGGGCGGACTCCGGGCGCGCGAGACGGGGTCCGGGTGGGCGGGGCGGAGCCCGGGTGCCCGGGTGCCCGGGGCGATGGTCCGGATGCCCGGGGCGGCGCTCCCGCCGCGAACACCCGCGGATCATGGACCGGCCTGAGCGATCTCGTGAATCGATGTCGTACCGGGCTCGTAGAATCGGCGGATGAGCGCTCCCGATTCCGATCCGCGTCCCGAGGCGAGCCCGCAAACGGCCCCGGCACTCCGTCCCGAGTCGGGCAGCGAGGCGCTGCGCGTGCTCCACCGGGTCTTCGGATACGACTCCTTCCGCGGCAGCCAGCAGGAGATCATCGATCATGTGGTGGCCGGCGGCGACGCCCTCGTCCTGATGCCGACCGGCGGCGGCAAGTCGCTCTGCTACCAGATCCCGGCTCTGGTGCGCGAGGGCGTCGGAGTCGTCGTCTCGCCGCTCATCGCGCTCATGCAGGACCAGGTCGACGCGCTGCGGGCGCTCGGTGTCCGGGCCGGGTTCCTCAACTCGACACAGGATCTGGACGAACGGCGCCTGGTGGAGGCGGAGTTCCTCGCCGGTGAGCTGGATCTGCTCTATCTCGCGCCGGAGCGGCTGCGGGTGGAGTCGACCGTACGGCTGCTGGAGCGCGGCACGATCTCGCTGTTCGCCATCGACGAGGCGCACTGTGTCGCGCAGTGGGGCCACGACTTCCGGCCCGACTATCTGGCCCTGTCGGCGCTGCACGAACGGTGGCCCGACGTACCCCGTATCGCGCTCACCGCGACCGCGACCGAGGCCACCCACTCGGAGATCGCCTCCCGGCTCAAGCTCCAGGACGCGCGGCACTTCGTCGCGAGCTTCGACCGGCCCAACATCCAGTACCGCATCGCGCCGAAGAACGATCCGAAGCGGCAGCTCCTCCAGCTCCTGCGCGCCGAGCACGCCGGAGACGCGGGGATCATCTACTGCCTCTCCCGGGCGTCGGTGGAGAAGACCGCCGAGTTCCTGGTGAAGAACGGGATCGAGGCGCTGCCGTACCACGCGGGGCTCGACGCCCGTACGCGAGCCGCGAACCAGGCGCGCTTCCTGCGGGAGGACGGCATGGTCATGGTCGCGACCATCGCGTTCGGCATGGGTATCGACAAGCCGGACGTCCGCTTCGTCGCCCATCTCGACCTGCCGAAGTCCGTCGAGGGGTACTACCAGGAGACCGGACGTGCCGGGCGCGACGGGCTGCCGTCGACGGCCTGGCTGGCGTACGGACTCCAGGACGTCGTGCAGCAGCGGAAGATGATCGACACCTCCGAGGGCGACGACGCGCACCGCAGGCGGCTGGGCGCCCATGTCGACGCGATGCTCGCGCTCTGCGAGACGGTGGAGTGCCGCCGCGTCCAACTGCTCGCGTATTTCGGCGAGAAGAGCGGCGCCTGTGGCAACTGCGACACGTGCCTGACCCCCGCCGAGTCGTGGGACGGCACGGTCCCGGCGCAGAAGCTGCTGTCGACCGTGGTCAGGCTGAAGCGCGAGCGCAACCAGAAGTTCGGCGCCGGACAGATCACCGACATCCTGCTCGGCAGGAAAACGGCGAAGGTCATCCAGTTCGATCATGACGCGCTGAGCGTGTTCGGTATCGGTACGGAGCTGCGCGAGGCGGAATGGCGCAGCGTGGCACGGCAGTTGCTGGCGCAGGGGCTCATCGCGGTCGAGGGCGACTACGGGACGCTGGTCCTCACGGAGGAGAGCGGCGAGGTGCTGGGCGGGCGGCGCCCGGTGGTGCTGCGGCGCGAGCCCGAGAAGACGGCGGCCCGGCCCGCGCGCGCGGAGAAGGCGGGCAAGAGCCGTGCCGTACCGGTCGATCTCCCGGAGGAGGCGGTGCCGGTGTTCGAGTCGCTGCGCGCCTGGCGGGCCGCGACGGCGAAGGAGCAGGGCGTGCCCGCGTACGTGGTCTTCCATGACGCGACGCTGCGCGAGATCGCCCTGCTGGCGCCGTCGACGCTGGCGGAGCTGGGCACGGTGAACGGAGTGGGCGAGAACAAGCTGGCCAAGTACGGGGAGCAGATCCTGGAAACACTGGGCACGGCCTGACGGAACGCCCACGCCGGTGCCGGGCCGGCGCGGCCCGGCACGGCACCGGCG
>NZ_MAUD01000599.1 GCF_001700515.1 Streptomyces lushanensis | reverse complement strand
GCTGAGTCCGGCCAAGGGACGGAACTCCTCCCGTCCGTCGTCCGCGGCCTCGTCCACCAGCTCCAGCAGACGCTGCCATCCGGCGGCCGAGGTGTCCTGGCGCTCGGTGTGAAAGCCGACGCGGGCTCGCGGACGCGGCTCGGACTGGTCGAAGCACTCGCACACCTCCTGACGGGACCGGCCTCCCGCAGCCGCCGGCGGTGATGTATCGCCCCACCGGTTCACAAAGAGCCCCGGTTCACCTTCGTTCACCATGGCGCCAGGGTACGGATTCCCACCTGGCCGGCCCAGTGGTTTCAGCGCGATGAGTACGGGCTCGGCTCCGGCCCGGAACTGTCGGTCTCCGGTCGCGCGGGAGAAATCCCCGCGTTGGCCGGTGTTATGGAGCGTGACCGCCACGCGATGTACCGTTCCCTCGCCATCAGACACAGGGGGACACATGAAACGGTGGTCGAACGAGGGCCCGGACGGCCCGCACCCGATGACACCGGCTCTGCGGGTGGAGATCAGGTCCGATCTCGCTCAAGCGCGGCTGCGGATGGTCTGGGGGGTCGTACTGGCCGTTCTGGGAACGGCGTTGACCATCTGGTCGTTCTTCAACGGCAACGGACAGATCGTGGTCCTCGGCGGCGGCCTCGTCCTGGGCCTCGCGGTGTTTCTGAACGGCTACTTCTGGGACATGCGGATACGGCGCTACCTGAGCAGGCACGGCGTCCCGATGGAGTCCGTGAAAGGCTCGCACCACTGACAGAGGGGGCGCTGTATGCCGGGTGAGCTCGACGGCGAGCGTGAAGTCGTCCGCGTTTCCGGACCGCGGGAGCACGAGGGTACCGGCCATGCGGTGGGATCGGGGAACTACGTCGAGGGGTTGCTGACCGCAGCGGTGCTGACACCGTTCTTCCAGGCGATCGCCGCCAAGTTCGGCACCCAGGCCGCCNNTGGGTCGCGTGCGAGGCGGCCGGACGCGGCCGACGGCCTCCGAGGTCCCCGCCGAACTGCTGCTTGAGGGACCGAACGGGGCTCGGGTCTTCTTCAGTACGGAGCTGCCCCCCGAGGCCGTGCGTGACCTGGTGGAGATGGGGGCGGAGGGACTGCGCCCGCTGGGGGCGAATCCGACGCTCCGCTGGCACGTCAATGTCTGGCGTGCGAATCTCCGCCAGGGCGACGGGGTGACAGTGGGCGAGAAGTTCTGGGATTCGGCCGCGAGAACGTGGAACGACCGCCCGCCTTCGCCGTAGCGCTCGTGCAGCCGGCCGAC
>NZ_MAUD01000060.1 GCF_001700515.1 Streptomyces lushanensis | reverse complement strand
GCGCCTCCTCAAGGAGCAAGGGGCCCGCACTCCGCACCTACTCCTGGCAGCCGTGACGTCGGACGAACACGAGCGCCCCACCGCGTACCAGGAGGACCTGGCGGCGCACATCCGCACATACGGCCTGGACGCGACCTTGATCACGCGCTTCACCCCCGCGATCCGCGCCTGGCTGCACAATCCGGCCCTGCGCGCGGTCGTCGTTCCCTCGCGGGAGGAGCCCTTCGGACGCATCCCCCTGGAGGCGTTCGCAGCTGGCGCGGGTCCGGTGGTGGCAACAAGTGCCGGCGGGCTGGCTCAGACCGTCGTCGAGGGCGAGACCGGCTTCAGCGCCGAACCACGGGACGCAGGATCCCTGGCGTCCGCGATCCATCGCGCCCTGGCCGTCCTGCCCCGAGAACGCGAGCGGCTCAGGAGCGCCGGGGCGGCCCTTGTGCGCTCGCGTCACGACTACGAGGCCAGCATCAGCTCCGTCATCAAACGCATCGCCCCTTGGGCTCTGGTGCCGTCGCCCACTGCGCCGCCCACTGCGGAGGACCGAGCGCGATGAACCGGCCCGTGGTGTTGATCAGCCTGGAGTCCCCGCACTCCTTCTGGCGGTTGTCCGCCGAGCATGAGCATGCGCTGTCCGCCTCCTTCCCTGCCGTGGAGTTCCGTACGGCGACCGAGGAGGCCGTGTCGCACCAGCTGGCCGAGGCCCACGTCTACTTCGGCTGGAGGTTCGAGCCGTCGTGGCTGTTTGGCGCGCCTCATCTGAGGTGGATCGCCTCCCCGGCGGCCGGCACCGACCATCTGCCCGTCGCCGAAGCCCGCTCCGCCGGGGTGGCTCTGACCCGCTCCTACGGATTCCACGGCAGGCCCATGGCCGAGCACGCCATGGGGATGGTCCTGGGTTTCTCCCGCGGACTGTTCATGAGCCAGCTCGCTCAGCGGAACCGGACCTGGTGGAAGGACGACCTGGCCGAGGAGTTTTTTGACTTGGCGGGGGCGACGATGACCATCGTCGGCTGCGGCAGCATCGGAGAACACCTCGCACGTGCTGCCCGCTCCTTCGGTATGCACGTGATCGGCGTACGGCGGACGCCGCCGGTGGCCGCCGAGAGCGGGATCACATGGATGCAGACGTCGGCGGTGCACCAGGCGGTCGCCGTTGCCGACGTTGTGGTTGATCTGCTGCCCGCCACCCGGGCCACGGCCCGCTTCTTCGACCACGGCCTCTTCACGGCCTTCAAGCCGAAGTCCGTCTTCCTCAACCTCGGCCGCGCGGCGACCGTCGACCAGTCTGCCCTCTTGGCCGCCCTCAACGCCGGCCACCTTCGAGGCGCCGCTCTGGACGTCTCCGATCCGAGACCCCTGCCCGCCCGCCATCCGCTGCGGCTCCACCCCCGGGTCGTGCTCACGCCGAAGAGTTCCACGCTCAGCCGCACGTACATGGACGAGGCGGTCGCGTTCTTCGCCGACAACCTGCGCCGCTATCTCACCGACCAGCCGCTCAACGGCCTGGCCGAAGTGCCCACTACCCGCTCCCCCCTCGTAGGAGGCTGACCGATGCCCACCGCAACCCAGCGCGACCTGGCCGCCGCCTTCGCCGCGACCGGCCGCAACCACCCCTACCTGGCCTTCACCCTGAACTCGCTCTGCAACCTGGACTGCGTGTTCTGCAAGCCGCGCTGCATGCCGGACTACGGGCACAAGGACCGTCCCCTGACCGCCTCCGACTACGCCGCCATCGCCGCCGAGGCCGGTGCCTGGGAAATCAGGAAGGCGCACTGCTCCGGCGGGGAGCCGACCCTACGGGCGGACATCCTCGACGTGATCGCGGGCCTGGCTGACGGCCTCGGGTCCGACGCCGCGATCGGCATGACGAGCCACGGCAACCTGCGCCGCGGACTGAGCGTCGAGAAGCTCCACCGTGCCGGCCTGACGTACCTCAACCTCAGCCTCCACAGCCTCGACCCGGCCCGGTCCGCCGAGATCATGGGCGGCGGCGACCCACGCATCACCCGGCGCACCCTTGACACCGCGCTCTCCCTCGGCCTGCGCGTGAAGATCAACTGCGTTCTCCAGCGCACCTACCTGGATGACGCCTTCGCTGTGGCGGAGCTCGCACGCGACCTGCCCATCGCGGTCCGGCTGATCGAACTTCAGAACATCGGCCCCGCGCAGGCACTCTTCGACACCGAGTTCATCAATGAGGCGGAGGTCCGTGACCGCCTCCACGAGTGGTTCGCGGACGCCGGTGAGGTCCGCAGAGAGGAGCTCGGGGTCCGCAGCCCCGGGCAGTACCTCCGCCCCGACGGCTGGGCGGGCTCGATCGGCTTCATCTCCAACTCCAGCTGCGCCACCTGCTCCGACGCCAACCGCATCAAGATCACCCCCACCGGCGTGGCCCGCCCCTGCATCCTCCACAACCGCGACATCCCCCTGAAGTCCCACCTCGTCGAAGGCACCCTCGGTGACGCTTTCGCCCACCTTTTCCGGGCCATGCTCGACCGCAACACCAACGACGCCTGGCAAGGCTTCCACTACGTCGACTACGACCTGCGCTGGGACCGGATGGAGCGCCCTGAAGGCACCCCGGTCCTGCCCCTGCTCCCCCTCCTGACCACCGACTCGGCCCAGCCCGCCTGCGCCCGCGCCTCCACCGGGGAGCGGTGATGGCCGTGGTCGAAGCGCCACCCCTCTATCTGGGGCTGGGAGCGCTGTACGAGCGCGAACTGGACGCCCACGGCGTCGGCGCGGTGATGCTCACCCACAAGTGGCAGACGGCCGACCTCTTGGCTCCCCACTCCGACATCGACGTACGGATCCTTGTACCCCGGGCTCCGGCGGACTGGGAGGAGTGGAACCACCGTTTGGCAGCCGCGCACACCGCCGCGGTCGGCCGGGAGATCTCCCACCGGCGTCTCCTGGAGCACCCGCCCGGCTTCGCGTTCACCGTGGCCGAGGCGGACGGACGGCTCGTCTCCGCGCCCGAGCTCGCGACCTGGTCGCTGATCAGCGGGAGCGCCCGGGACTTCCAGCGCTGGAAGTCCCGGGCGCAGATGGCGCCCTGGTGCGAAGTCGACGAGCGGTTCTATCGGGGAATTCTCCAGGGGCGGCTGGGAGGGCGATACGAGCTGGCGGCGGACAGCACCGACAACGTGGTGGAGGACATCGCCGCGTACCGGCGCCACTGTGTGGCCTGGCACTACCTCGCCCCGTGCTGGTTCGCAGCCGCCGCGCTCGCGACACGGACCCGCTGTCCCGGCAAGACGGCCGCCCTCACACAGTGGCGTCCGGACGGGCTGGACGGGTACGCCGAGCTGTTCCTCGGACACGCCGAAGACCGACCCGACGCCCGTCCCCGCAGCCCGCGTCATCTCCTTCGCACGGCCCATATCGCCCTGGAGGCGGCCATGCGCCGCGTCCCCGACGCCGACCGCCCTGTCGGCCAGGGCGAGGAGCACGCCGGGACCGGCTGGGTGATGACCGCCGGAATGCTTCGCGTACGTGTCGCCCGTTGGCTGTACTACCTCGACCCGCCGGCTGGCGTGGCGACCGACTACCTGATCCGGCGCGAGGCGAAGGAACTCCGAGCCGCCGCGCAGACTCTGGACGCGATCGCGGCGGACGAGGCCACCTCCGCCCAGCGGCTGGCCGCCCGGATGGCGGCTCTGATCCCCACCGGCCCGGCCACCGTCGGCACCCTGCGCGCAACCCTTTCGCTCTGGCACCGGCAGAAGTCCACCGTGCAGGACTTCCTCAGCCTCACCCCCGATGACGTCCATCCCTGACACAAGGAGTCCCGCCATGCCCGCGCGTGCGCCCCTGCCCCGCGCCCTGAAGACGGCCAAGATCAAGATCACGACGAAGTGCAACCGGTCCTGCGACTTCTGCATCTTCGCCGACGGCGCCCAGGGCGAGAACATGTCCCCGGAGCTGTTCTCCACCATCCTGGCCCGGCTGGAGACCATCCCCTTCCAGCAGCTGCACATCAACGGCGGCGAGCCCACCGTGCACCGGGACTTCCCCACCCTCAGCGATGCGGCCCGCACCCGCCTGCCGGACAAGGTCATGGTCCTGGGCACGAACGCCATCACTCTGGCCCGCAACAAGCGGATCATGGAGGCCACCCTCAGCTCGTACGACCAGATCCTCATCGGCTGCGACGACGAGCACGAGAACTACGACGAGGTGCACGCCGTCGTACCCCGCCTCCGCGAGGCTGGCAAGACCGTGGTCATCAACAGCGTTCTGGAAGGCATCAGTTCCACCCGCCTGATGCAGCTCGCGAGGCTGTGCGACACGTACGGCGCCATCCACGTCACCAACCACGTGCACCACGTGGACGTCGGCCAGCCGGCCAACGAGCTGCGCGGCATCTGCGATCGCTACCTCGACCAGCATCTGATGATCGAGATGGACGGTTCCTGCTACCGCTGCTTCAACGCCATGGCGAAGGACGACAGCGAATTCAGCATCTGGGACAAGGACTTCGCGTCCAAGGTGTTCGCGCCCCGCGGCTACCACTTCCGGTTCTGCCTGCGCTGCCACGAGTACACCGACTCCGGCGCCGCTCTCATCCCCGTCCCTGCCCTCACCGTCTGACCCAGACCGGAGGTACACGACCATGCCTTCAGTCCTCGGACTGAACTTCCACCACGACACCAGCGCCGCCTTAGTCGTCGACGGCCGCCTCTACGCGGCCGAGGAGGAACGCTGGAGTGGCGTCAAACACAACCACCCCGCCCGAAAGGGCACGCTCACCGCCCCGACCCGCGCGCTCCAGTGGTGCCTGGAGGCCGCTGGCCTCGAACCGCAGGACATCGACGCCGTCTGGGCCGCCTCCATGCGCCCCAACCCCGCTGCCGGTTGGTGGCTGGCCGAGGAGCGCGACGAACTCGCCGCCCTCCTGCCCGCCCCGCTCGGCGAACACCTCCGCCTCCTCTCCCACCACACGGCCCACGTGCTCTCCGGCTACCTGCTCTCCGGCCACGACCATGCGGCGGGCCTCGTCATCGACGCCGGCGGCTCCTCCCTCGGCTCCGACTTCGGCCCGGGCCGGGAGCGCATCACCGGGTACAACCTGCGGCCCGATGACATCGACCGCCTCCACCAGGGCATGCCGACCGTTGTCCCCAGCCCTGCCGGACCTCGGCGCGTCCATTCCTCGCTCGGGCACTTCTACCGGAACCTCGCCCGCCGGGTGATCCAACCGGGTGACGAGCCCGAGGGCAGCATGATGGCGCTCGCGGCCTACGGCGATCCCCAGCGCTACGGAGCCCAGATCCGCGAGCTGATCCGGCTCGGCGACGACGGCGAGGTCCGCATCGACCACCCCTGGGGCGCGGCGGACAGCAGCACACCGCTGCTGCTCGGTAGCCGGGCCTGGACCGCCGACAACGTCACGGAGCAGCCCGAAGACGAGCGGGCCGACCTGGCCGCCGCCGTCCAGGAGGTCTTCGCCGAATCGGTGGTCCACATCTCCCGCCACCTGCAACGGCTCACGAGGGCCTCGACGTTGGTGTTCTCGGGTGGGTGCGCGCTGAACTCCCACCTCAACGGCCAGTTGGCTGCCGACAGCGGCTTTGACACCCTCTTCGTGGCACCTGCCCCGCACGACGCGGGCACCGCCGTGGGCGCCGCGCTTTACGGCTGGCACTACCAGCTCGGGCAGGGGCTCCTCCCTGTGCCGACCGACGCGGCCTGGGGCCCACGCCCGGGCGCCCTGCCGCCGACGGCGGTGCCGACCGGATACCGCGCGTTGCCCGACCTCGGGCAGACACTGGCCCCCGCGGTTGCCGCGCTGCTGGCGGAACACCACATCGTCGGCTGGGTGCAGGGGCAACTCGAATTCGGGCCACGAGCCCTCGGCCACCGCTCGATCCTCGCCCACCCCGGCCACGCCGCCACGCGAGACCGCCTCAACGCGATCAAGAAGCGAGCCTCGTACCGCCCCTTCGCTCCGGCCGTCCTCGCCGAGCACGCCACGGAGTGGTTCATGTCGGCCGGCGACCCCTTCATGAATCGTGTTGCCCGCGTCCGTCGATGCCGAGCAGACCGCATCGCCGCGGTCACCCATCACGACGGCACCGCCCGCGTGCAGTCCGTCGCCCCCAATCACCAGGGCCTGCACGAACTCCTGGAGCAGTTCCACGACCGCACCGGACTGCCGCTGCTGCTGAACACCTCGTTCAACCGAAAGGGCACCCCGATCCTGCGGACCGCCGAGCAGGCCGTGGCGGCGACGGCGGACCTCGGCCTCGACGCCCTCGCGGTCGGCGACACCCTGCTACTCGCCGACCACGTGTCCGACCCCCGTGCCACGGCCCTCCGTACGAGGTGAGGCGGATGAACCGCATCGACGTGGACCACGTCTTGACCGCCCTCGGCGCCGCCGCGTGGAGCACGGACGAACAGTCCCGAGCCCGCGTGGCTGGCGTCCTCGCCCTCACCGTCTACGACGGCCACACCCGCGACCAGGGCACCCCGTACCTTGAACACCCGCTGGCCGTCGTCACGCTCTTGCGCACCGAGATCAAGATCAGCCACCCCGAGACTCTCATCCTTGCCCTCCTCCACGACGCCCTGGAGGTGGCTCCCGAATCGGAGGCACTACTCGTTCAGGACCTCGGTGCCCGGTTCACCGCTCGCCTGCGTGCCATGACGGCCGACCACCGCCTCGAACAGCGTCCCAAGGCCGTCGGCGACGAAACCAGCTGGCGCTTCAAGCAGGCCGCGCTGCCTCCCGAGGACCTCCTCGTCCGGCTCGCCGACCGACTCCACAACCTGCGCGATCTCGCCGCCTCGCCCAACATCGACAGGCGCCGGCGGTTCCTCCAGAGCCTGGAGGACTTCTACCTCCCGCTCGCCGACGCCGCCCGCGGCCTCAGCCCCCACCTGGCGGCCATGCACGCACTGCTCCACACCGAATACGTCCAACGCCGACAGGAGGTACGTCCGTGAAGCGAGTCGTCTACTCGATGGAGCCAGTCGGCCGGACCGGCGGCCGGGTCTACCTGCGGATGCTCCACGAGGCGACGGCCGACGACGTGGAGTGGCGCACGGTCCCGGACCACAAGCGCACCTACCGCGTCCGCCGCTGGCGCAAGCTCCGCCACCTCGCCCGCCTGGCCCCGACGGTCCGGGCACTCGACGGTGCCCGCGGCACCTTCGTGTGGGACGACCTGAGCCTGTTGCTCTTCACCCCGGAGATGCGGGCCCGCACGGTGTTCCTCCTCCACCACTATGAGCCGCTGCAGCACGACTCCGCCCCCGTCGAAGCCATGCTCTGGGAGCACCTGTTCCGGGTGCTGCCGCAGTGTGCCGCCGTGGTGTGCGTCGCCCCGTACTGGGCGGACTTCCTCCGGGCCCGAGGCGTCCGCAACGTGCGGGTGATCTACAACGCCTTCGACATGACGGAGGTAGAGCGGGCCCGCGGCTTCGACCGAGCCGAGTGCCGCACTGAGTTCGGCCTGGCCCCGGACGTGACCGGCGTGTACGCGGGCAAGGCCGTGCACTGGAAGGGAGCCGAGGAGGTCTCGGCAGCTCTGGTCGAAGCTCAGGGGATACGGGTGATCACCAGCGGCAGTAACACCATCGGCTTCGACGGCGCCCACTTCGACGTGGAGCGCGAGCGGTACCTGCGGCTGCTGCGCGCCTGCGACGTCGGCGTCTTCCTCCCCCGGATGCGGGAGGGCTGGAGCCGCTGCGCGGCCGAAGCCCTACTGCTCGGCCTTCCCTGCCTGATCGGCCCTGTGGCCGGCCTGGGCGACCTCGCCGCGCTGACCGGCCAGCCGGCCCCGGACCTCGGAGACCTGTCGGTGCAGGTCCGGGAACGCGCGGCAGCGCGCCGGACCGAGGCCAAGGCCGCGTACGAAGCCCTGGCCCGGTTCGATCTGAACTACTTCGGCAACGCCTGGGGCGACCTTCTCGCGAAGGTCGCCTGACCGGCGGCTACGCCTGCGCGGCGGCCAGCTTCTTGGCCGCCGCGTCCAGCCGGGCCAGCACGCGGTCCCGGCCGAGGAGCTCCATGGACTCGAACAGCGGGAGTCCGATCGTCCGGCCAGTGACCGCGACCCGGATGGGCGCCTGGGCCTTGCCCAGCTTGAGGCCGTGCTTCTCACCGACGGCGAGCAGGACGGCCTTCAGGTCGTCCGCCTTCCAGTCCGCGACGGTGGCCAGCTCGGCACGGGCGTCGGACAGGAGGTCGCCGGCGCCCGCCTTCATCGCCTTGGTCCACGACGCCTCGTCCTCGACCGGCTCGTTGAGGAACAGGAAGTCCACGTAGCTCGTGATCTCCGACAGCAAGGCGAGTCGGGTCTGGGCAAGCGGGGCCGCCACCTCGAAGAGGTCCTTGTCGAACGCCTCCGGGGCCCAGGGCGCGTACGGGGCGACGAGCCACGGCGTGCAGGCGTTGGCGAACTGCTCCGGGGACAGCGCGCGGATGTAGTCGCCGTTGAACGCCGTCAGCTTCTTCACGTCGAAGAAGGCCGGCGCGGTGTTGACATCCTCAATCCGGAAGAGCTGCTCCAGCTCCTCGTACGGCATGATCTCCCGGTCGCCGCCCGGGCCCCAGCCCAGAAGCATGAGGTAGTTCACCATCGCCTCGGGCAGGAAACCCTCGGCGAGGTAGTCCTCCAGCGCGACCTTGTCGCGGCGCTTCGACAGCTTCTGCCGCTTCTCGTTCACGATCACCGGCAGGTGCGCCCACACCGGCGGCTCGGCGCCGAGCGCCTCCCACAACAGCTGCTGCTTCGGCGTGTTCGACAGGTGCTCCTCACCCCGGATGACCTGCGTGATTCCCTCGTCCAAGTCGTCGACCACGTTGGCGATCAAGAAGACCGGAGACCCGTCGCCGCGCGCGATCACGAAGTCCTCGATCGCGCTGTTCGGGAACGCCGGCTCACCGCGGACCAGGTCGACCACGACGGTCTCGCCCTCGTCCGGCGTCCGGAACCGCAGCGCCCGGCCCTCCTCGAAGGCCAGCCCCCGGTCCCGGCAGAACCCGTCGTACCCGAGGTGCTCCGACCCCGTGCGCTCCTTCAACTGCTCCCGGGTGCAGTCGCAGTAGTACGCCCGCCCGGCCGCGAAGAGCTGCAGGCCCGCTTCCCTGTGCCGGTCGGCGTTGTGCGACTGGAAGTACGGCCCCTCGAAGGCCGCGTCCTCGCCATGGATGCCGATCGCCGCGAGCGCGTTGATGATCCCGTCGATCCACTCCGGCTTGTTCCGGGCCACGTCGGTGTCCTCGATCCGAAGGACGAACATACCGCCGGACTGTCGTGCCACGGCCCAGTTGTAGAGAGCGGACCGCGCGCCACCGACATGGAACATGCCGGTCGGAGACGGGGCGAAACGAACGCGAACCGGGGCAGTAGACATGCGCCCCAGGGTAGCGAGGTTTAGCGACGCGTCGTCCACGCTTTAGAGTGGAGGAGCATGTGTGTGGAGGAACGCGGTGACCGAGGTCGCCAGTGGCCTTCCCTGGGACGAGCCTCATGTGTCAGTGGGACACGCTAGCCTGCTGGCGTGATTACAGGTGAGCTGAAGAGCAAGATCGATCGACTGTGGGACGCCTTCTGGTCAGGGGGGATCTCCAACCCATTGGAGGTCATCGAGCAGATCACCTACCTGATGTTCATCCGGCGCCTCGACATCCTGGAGCAGGCCAAGGAGAACAGGGCCAATCGCACAGGGCGGCCGGTCGAGAACCCGATCTACGCGGACGATACCCAGGTCTTGCGCTGGTCGGTGTTCATCAACGAGTCCCCAGAGAACATGCTCACCCGGGTTCGTGACGGCGTCTTTCCCTGGCTGCGCACGTTGGGTGGTGAGGAATCCACCTACGCGCACCACATGAAGGACGCACGCTTCACCATCACGACCTCAAACCTGCTCACCAAGGCTGTCGACATGATCAACGGCATCGACATGGGGGACAAGGACGCTAAGGGCGACCTGTACGAGTACATGCTCAGCAAGATTGCCACGGCGGGGCAGAACGGCCAGTTCCGCACGCCCCGACACATCATCCAGCTGATGGTGGAGATGATGGCCCCACAGCCGGGCGACGAGATCTGCGACCCGGCGTGTGGCACGGCTGGCTTCCTGGTGGCCTCTGCGGAGTACGTGGAGCGTACCCACCGTGAGGCATTGTTCGAGCCGGCCCAGCGGCAGCATTTCAACGAAAGTATGTTTCACGGCTTCGACTTCGACAGCACCATGCTCCGTATCGGCAGCATGAACATGCTGCTGCACTCGGTTGAGAACCCCGACATCCGCTACCGCGACTCGCTCGCCCAGAGCGCAGCGGGCGAGGCCGATCGGTACTCCCTGATTCTTGCCAACCCGCCCTTCAAGGGCAGTCTCGACTACGACGCAACGGCGGCGGATCTGCAGGCGGTTGTCAAGACCAAGAAGACTGAGCTGCTCTTCATTGCCCTGTTCCTTCGGCTGCTTAAGCCCGGTGGGCGGGCGGCAGTCATCGTTCCAGACGGTGTGTTGTTTGGCTCCAACAAGGCGCATAGAGAGCTGCGGCAGCTGCTCATCGAAGGCCACAAGCTGGACGCCGTGGTCAAGCTGCCAGGCGGTGTCTTCAAACCGTACGCCGGGGTTTCCACGGCGATTTTGTTCTTTACCAAGACCAATAGCGGTGGTACGGACAGCGTTTGGTTCTACGAGGTCACCGCGGACGGCTGGAGCCTTGACGATAAGCGCACGCCGCTCCTTGCGGAGGACAAGCTCGGACCGCTTGTCGGCGCCGACACACTGACTGAGGAGGAGCATGCCAAGAATAATTTGCCTGATGTAGTGGCCCGCTGGCGACGTCGCAATGGCAGCGAGCAGGCACAAGCACGAACGGAGCGGAGCTTCTGCGTTCCCAAGGCTGAAATCGCCGCCCAAGGTTATGACCTCAGCTTCAACCGGTACAAGGAGATCGTTCACCAGGTGGTCGAACATCGCCCGCCGAACGAAATCATGGATGAGCTGGCGCAGATCGAAACAGAGATCCAGCAGGGGATGAGCGAGCTGAAGGGGATGCTGGCGTGACCGCGTACCCGCAAGTCCCAGTGGGCGACTTCTGCGAGATCGTATCGGGAGCGACTCCAAAAACAGGTGTGGCTGACTTCTGGGACGGCGAGATCCGTTGGGCAACGCCGAAGGACCTGAGCGACCTCCCAGGGAAATATATTGACGATACGCCCCGCAGGATCACTGAAACTGGTTTGCAGAGCTGTGCTGCAACGACCCTCCCCGCCGGGTCAGTGTTGTTTAGCTCGCGCGCGCCTATCGGCCATGTGGCGATCAATACGGTGCCGATGGCCACGAATCAGGGTTTTAAGAGTCTCATCCCTGATGGTGAGCGAGCTGATGCCCACTACCTGTACTACTGGCTCAAGGCCCATCGTTCCCACTTGGAATCACTCGGCAACGGCGCGACGTTCAAGGAGGTCTCAAAGACTGTCGTCGCCAAGGTCGCTGTCCCGCTGCCACCTCTCTCCGTCCAACGCCACATCGCGCAGGTGCTGGATCACGTGGACGCGTTGCGTGCCAGCCGCCGCCAGGCCCTCACTCGCCTTGAGGGGCTTACACAATCAACCTTCAGAGAAACATTCAAGGAGCTTCTGGATGGCGGCGGAAGGTATCCAGTGATGAGCCTTGCTGAATGGGTCGATGATCAGCGTCCCATTACGTACGGCATCCTGAAGCCGGGAGGGCATGAGCCTGACGGTGTCCCGTACGTGAGGGTCGTCGACATGAAAATGGGAGGGATCGAGGCAAGCGCCATACGGAGGACTACTGCAGAGATCTCTCGCGAGTACAAGCGTTCCATTCTTCGAGCAGGCGACATCATGATCTCGATCAGAGGGCATGTGGGGCGACTTGCGATTGTCCCAAAGGGATTGGATGGAGCCAATATCACCCAGGATTCCGCCAGGATCGCCGTTCCCTCTGAATCGGCCAGGTATGTGATGGAGTTCCTGCGAAGTCGCTCTTCGCAAAACTGGATGGCGCGACGCACGAAAGGTGCGGCTGTTAAAGGAATCAATCTTAGCGACCTCAAGATGCTGGAAATCCCTGTGCCGGATATGGCGCTACAGCAAAAGTTCTCTGTGCAAGCGGATAAGATTGATCAGCTGGTTGCGCTGCAAAGGCTCCATCTGTCCAAGCTTGACGCGCTGTTCGCTTCTATCGAGAGTCGGGCATTCTGTGGTGAGCCGTGGTCCGAAGTTCCCGCGCCTGCTGCCTAATTCTCGTTGTGCCCTGAACCGGCAATAAGTCTCCTGCACTTGCGAAAGGTCACAAGCGTGAGCAATTTTGGGTTTTTGCAGGCCGAGTGGCCGGAGCTGCACCGTGAGGCGGTGCATGCCGAGCGGTTGGCGTACGCGGATCCGCGGGCGTCCGCTTTCTACGCGCGGCGGGTGCTGGAGCTTGCGGTGACGTGGTTGTTCGAGGCGGATGACACTCTTAAACTGCCGTACCACGATGACCTGGCGGCGGTGATCGCTGAGCCGACGCTGGTGAAGGTGGCTGGCCCTGCAATTCGGGCGAAGATGGATGTGATCCGGCGGCAGGGCAACATCGCCGTGCACCGTAAGAATCCCGTCCCTCCGAAGGATGCGGTACGCACGGTCGCGGAGCTGTTCCATGTCCTGTACTGGATGGTTCGCACCTACACCCGCGATCAGGCTCAGCTGCCTGATTCCACGCTTGCGTTCGACACGGCGCTGATACCTCGTCCCGTCCCGGCTGAAGTACGGATTGCCAAGCAGGCCGAGCTGAAGGCGCAGGCCGAGAAGTACGCCGAGCAGGATGCCGCGCTCGCCGCCGAGCGGAAGAAGAATCAGGACCTCGACGCCGAGATCGCCCAGCTGCGCGCGCAGGTCAAGGCGGCCAAGGCCGCGAACGAAGCGCAGCCCGACACGCACGACTACAACGAGGCTGAGACTCGCAGCCTGATTATCGACCTCCTCCTCAAGGAGGCCGGCTGGGCGCTGGACCAGCCGAGAGACCGTGAATACCCCGTCACCGGGCTGCCCACCTCGGCTGCGCCCTCCGGTAAGGGCAAGGTTGACTACGTCCTGTGGGACGACGACGGTAAGCCCCTGGCTATCGTCGAGGCCAAGCGGACCACTCGCGACCCGAGCCAGGGCAAGTACCAGGCGACGCTCTACGCCGATGCTCTGGCAGCGCAGTTCAACCAGCGCCCGGTGATCTTCTACACCAACGGCTACCGCACCTACCTGTTCGACGACCTCAACTACCCGCCCCGTGAGGTCCAGGGCTTCTACACCAAGGACGAGTTGCGCCTTCTGGTCCAGCGCCGGGCCAGTCGCCGCAACCTCGCCAAGCTGCCGATCAACGAGCAGATCGCTGGCCGTCACTACCAGTCCCGCGCGATACGGCGAATCGCCGACTCCTTCGAAGAGGACTCTCTGCGCCACGCCCTGCTCGTCATGGCGACCGGCTCCGGCAAGACCCGCACTGTGATTGCGCTCAGTGACCTGATGATGCGCGCCAACTGGGCCAAGCGCATCCTCTTCCTCGCTGACCGCAAGGCCCTGGTCAAGCAGGCTACGAACGCCTTCAAGCAGCACCTGCCTGGTGCCCCGGTGGTCAACCTGCTGGAGGAGAAGGACCCCAACGCGCGGGTGTTCGTCTCGACCTACCCGACCATGATGAACCTGATCGACCAGACCGACGCCGAGGGTCGCCGCACCTTCGGCCCAGGCTTCTTCGACCTGATCGTCATCGACGAGGCACATCGCTCGATCTACCAGCGATATGGCGCAATCTTCGACTATTTCGACTCGCTCCTCGTCGGCCTGACCGCGACGCCCAAGGACGAGGTCGACCGGAACACTTATCGGCGCTTCGAGCTCGAAGACGGTGTGCCCACCGATGTCTACAGCCTGGACGAGGCGGTGGTTGAGGCTTACCTGGTGGCGCCGCGCGCCGTCGATGTCCCCCTGAAGTTCCAGCGCGGCGGCATCAAGTACGACGACTTGTCCGACGAGGACAAGGAGAAGTGGGACGAGACCGAGTGGCCTGAGGACGGTGACGCCCCTGACGAGATCACCACTGAGGAACTGAACAAGTACCTCTTCAACGCCGACACCGTCGACAAGGTCCTGCAGACCCTCATGATGCACGGCCTGAAGGTCGACGGCGGCGACAAGCTCGGGAAGACCATCATCTTCGCCGCCAACAACAACCACGCGGAATTTATTGCCGAGCGGTTCGACAAGAACTACCCGCACCTCAAGGGTGCCTTCGCGCAGGTCATCACCTACCGCAAGGAGTACGCCCAGAGCCTGATCGAGAAGTTCTCCGATACGGCGGAGCTTCCGCAAATCGCAATCTCCGTGGACATGCTGGATACAGGCATCGACGTCCCTGAGGTTGTCAACCTCGTCTTCTTCAAGCTGGTGCGCTCCAAGACCAAGTTCTGGCAGATGATCGGCCGTGGCACCCGCCTCGCACCCGACCTGTTCGGTCCGAACCGCAGTAAGGACGGCTTCCTGGTCTTCGACCTGTGCCAGAACATCGAGTTCTTCAATCAGAACCTGATGCGAGCCGAGGGCAAGGTGGGGCCTTCGCTGAGCCAGCGGATCTTCGAGCGGCGTGCTGACCTGCTCCTTGCCCTGGACGACAGCTCTGCCCGTGATCACCGAGCGGCCGCAGTGATCGCTACTCGGCCTGAGGCTGACGGCACATCCACGGAAGCCGGCCTGCGATGGGACCTCGCCACCCGGCTGCATGACGAGGTTACGTCGATGAACCCGGAGAACTTCCTGGTCCGCCCGCATCGCGAACAGGTGGAAGCCTTCGCCGACTTCGACGCCTGGCTTGCGTTCACGCCCGATTCGCACGGCCAGGTCATCGATCATCTGGCCGGACTCCCGACTGCCTTCCGCGACAAGGACGACGCCGGCGAAGAGGCCAAGCGCTTCGATCTGCTTGCCCTCCGTCTCCAGCTCGCCGTTGCGAACGGGGATCCAGGTTTCACCCGGCTCCGCGACCAGGTCCAGGAGATCGCGTCCACCCTGCTCGATCAGCTGACCATTCCTGCGATCAAGGCTCAGCAGTCTCTGCTCGACGAGGTCGCTGGCGATGAGTGGTGGCAGGACGTGACGCTGCCCCTGCTGGAGACCATGCGTCGGCGGCTGAGGGGCCTCGTTCGACTGATCGAGAAGACCAAGCGTGGCATTGTCTACACCGACTTTGAGGACGAGCTTGGCGAACTGACCGCTGCCACGCTCAGCGGCATGGAGATCGGCACCGACCTCACGCGCTTCGAACAGAAGATTCGCATCTACCTCAATACGCACCAGGACCAGCTCGCTGTCCAGAAGATCCGCCGCAACAAACAGATCACAGCCCTGGACCTGTCGGAGCTGGAGCAGATCTTCGTCGAGGCTGGCCTCGGCACCCCGACAGACATCGACTACATCAAGGACACCAAGGGCGGCCTCGGTCTGTTCTTGCGGTCGCTGACGGGGCTGGAGCGGGATGCGGCTGCCCTTGCTTTTGACACCTTCCAACAGGGGCAGACACTCACGGCCAACCAGCTCCGCTTCATTAACGAGTTGATCGACTACCTGGCCCGGAACGGCACGATAGACGTCGATGCGTTGTATGAGTCGCCGTTCACCGCCCTCGCCCCGACTGGCCCCGAGGCGATCTTCCCTGATGCAGAGGTGGACGCCATGGTGTCCGTGATTCATTCGATCCGCTCGACCGCCGTCGCCGACGAGGGCGTGGCGTAGTTCCACGGCATGGAGGAGAGACAATGCGCGAGCAAGAAGCCACAGAAGATTGTCCTGGGACGGGGCAGCGGGGGCACATGGACGAAAGTGCACCAGGCGACGAGTGGTACGTGATCTGCCCGGTCTGCAGGATGAAGTGGGCAGGAGGTAGCACCCTCATCGAGCCGCACAAGGACTGGCGGAAGCGCTGAGGCTCGGGCTGAGCTGCGTGAGCGGTGCGTGAGCGGTGCGTGAGCGGACGGGTAAGCACCCGGTGGACTCGGGTGTCACGACCGAGGGGTCCGGAAGTGTCTGACCAGGCAAAACCGGACTGAGCGCGATTGTGGATCACCACCCGTCACGATCATGCAGGCCCTCGTAATGCGTAGGTCTCGG
>NZ_MAUD01000006.1 GCF_001700515.1 Streptomyces lushanensis | reverse complement strand
TCGGCAGCGGGCCCGCCGTACGGACCCGCCCGCCGGGCCGGTACCGCCGCCCGTACCGGTGCCCGCCCGCCGGGACGGACGGCGCGCGGGCGCGGTACGGGCGGGGCGGGTCAACGGGCGGAGAACGTCAGGAGCCTCCGGTGTGCACCTGGAAGGCGGCCCGGCGCACGGCCTTGGCCAGGGCCGGATCCGGGTGCGCGGCGGCCAGGGCGACCAGGACCTGGACGGTACGGGGATGGCCGACGGCCCGGACCTCGTCCAGCAGGGCGGGCACATTGCCCTGCACGGCCGAGTCGAGATGGCGGACCAGCAGATCGCTCTCGCCGTGGTCGGCGACGGCCGCCGCGGTGTCCACCCAGAGCCAGGTCGACTCCTCGCGGGTGAGGACATCGGCCGCGTCGTCCGGGTCGGCGCCCTCGTACTCCGCCAGCCAGAGGAGGGCGTAGGGACGCAGCGAGGGCTCCTCGGCCGCTGCCCGTACGCCCGCCTCGGCCGGCGCGCCGACGACGCGCAGCGCCTCGAAGGCCAGGCCGCGCAGGAGCGCGTCCTCGCCCCGGGCGACGGTGAGAAGCTCGGTGACGGCGCTGCCGACGGTCCGGGCGGCGAGCCAGGCACGGTATTCGGCGCGGGCCGGCCCCGGGGTGAGCCCGGCACAGCCGCGCAGCATGTGCTGGGCGGACTGTTCGATATTGCCGGCGGGGCTCTGGGCGGCGACACAGATCTGTTCCAGCTTGACCCAGACCGCCCAGTTGCCGAGCGGGGTGAGCGTCGCCTGGCCCCTGCCCAGGGTCAGCGCGCCGACGGCGGCCAGACCTTCGAGGGCCCAGTCGAGCAGCGGAGGCAGCAGGATCTCGTCCGGAGGCTCGGGAGCCGTGGGCCCGGCGGGCGCGGGCCCCGGCCCGTACGGGACCTCGCAGCGCTCCTCGTGGAGCTCCGCGACGCGCTGCCGCAGCAGATCGAGCAGGGCCGGTACGGTCACGGGCCCGGCCGAGAGCTGGAGCAGCGAGAGCACCTGGGGGACGGCCTCGACGACCTCGGCGACCGTGGAGGTCTCGACATCCTCGGGAGCCGGATGCACCAGCGACCAGGCGTCGAAGAGGGCCACCCAGCCGCGCTGGACGGCGCTGTCGTCGCGGTCCCAGGCCTGGAGCCGCCAGCCGGGCCGTACGGTGCCGCCGTGCAGCTCGACGAGCCCGGCCAGCCTGGCCCGGTCCCAGCCGGCGCGCACCTGCTCCGGAGTCAACTCCAGCGCCGCGGCGGCCCGTTCCTGCGCGGAGGCGCCGAAGGGACCGGCGCCGGAGCCCCGGTCGACGGCGGCCCAGCGGGCGATCCGTACCGCGTCGGCGAGGACCTCCCTTGCCTGGCGGGCCAGCTCCGCGGTGGGCGGAGTGCCCTCGGGCGGCCGGGGTGCCGGCCGGTTGCGTCCGTCGGTCACGGCCCGTCGGGCCGTGGTCAACGGCCGCGGGCGGACGAGTCGGAGTCTGGAGTTGCGCGCCAATTGCTCATCAGGCTTTCGGGACGTCACGGGAGCAGTCTTCCCGGTGACCGCCCGAAAGCCCAAACGGAACCCGTTCCGTCGGCACCGGAACGCGGACGGGGGCCGCCGCGGACGGGCCTGGACCAGGGCGGGGACGGAACGGAAGAGACCTGTCGGACGGCTACATGAGAGGGATGAGGAAGCGGCGCAGCGCCTCCTCGTAGCCGGTCGGATCGGCGTTCCACATCGCGGCGTGCGGAGCGTGCGCGACGGCGTGGAGTCCGATCAGCCCGGGGCGCAGGGCGGCGAGCTCCCGGGAGGGATCCCAGGAGGCGAGGGTGTCGTCGGGGCCGTGGACGATCAGGGTCGGGACGTTCAGATTGCTCGGGTCGGCGGCCTGGAGCAGCCGGCCGCCATGGAGTCCGGTTCTGCCCTGGGCCGCCCTGACGGCGAGCGGCAGCAGCGCGCCGGGGGTGCGGCGGGCGGTGGCGAGGGCCTTCAGGGTGGCCTCCCAGTCCAGTACGGGCGAGTCGAGCACCAGCCCGGAGATCCGCTCGCTGTGCGCGGAGTTGGCGGCGGCGTGCAGGGCCATCGTGGCGCCGGTGGACCAGCCGTAGAGGATCACGCGCTCCGCGCCGTAGCGGACGGCGTGCTGGATCGCCGCGTCGAGGTCGCGCCACTCGGAGTCGCCGAGATGACCGAGGCCGTCCGGGGAGGGCGGGGCGCCGGGATCGCCTCGGTAGGCGGGATCGAGCACGGCGACCTGGAGCCCGGCGAGCAGCTCCATCACGTTGAGCGGATGCTCACGGGTGGTGCCCAGGCCGTGCACGGTGATCACCCAGGTGTCCCGCGCGCCCGGCACGAACCAGGCGGGAAGGAAGCCGAGTTCGCCCGGGATCCGCTCCTCCCGGTGGTCGATGCCGAGGGCGGTGGTCGGGTCGCCGGTGTGGACCTGCGGGGTGAGGCGTACGCGCATGCCCGGGACGAGGGTGCCGTGGCCGACCCGTTCCAGTCTCCGTACGACGGTGTCGGGCGGGTGCCGTACGCCCTCCAGGACCGGTCCGACGACCGCGTGGAGACCCCGGCTCTCGATCCCGTACACCCCAGGACGCAGAGAGGCGAGACAGCGGGTCAGGGTGATCTGGCCCGCCGCCGTGGCGTGCACGGTGAGCCTCGGATCGCCGGGCAGGGGCCGCCTGGGGGACGCCTTGAGCGCGGCGTCACCGGCGAGCCGGCCGGCCGCGACCGCGGCCGCGCCGACGCCGATCACGGTGGAGACGGCCGCTGCCGTCGCTGTAGCGGGACGCACGGTCCCAGTGTCGTCACCGCCGCCCGGCCCGGCCACCGGGCGCGGTCCGTCGGGGTACGGGGACGGGACGGGGAGCCGGGCCGCCGGTCGGGTCAGGGCCGCTGTCCGTAGCCCTTCAGTTTCTCCCCGGCCTCCCGGAGCTGCGCCTCGGAGAGCAGCGAGGGCGTACGGCCCGGCACGGCACTGGCGGTGAGCCAGAGACGGCACATCCACTCCAACTGGGCCGTGCGGTCGTAGGCCTGGGCGAGAGTGGCGCCGTAGGTCACCGTGCCGTGGTTCTGGAGCAGACAGCCCGTGCGCCCGCGCAGGGCGTCGAGCATGCCCGCCGCCAGTTCGTCCGTCCCGTACAGCGCGTACGGAGCGACCCGGACGGGTCCGCCGAACGCCGCCGCCATGTAGTGGATCAGCGGCAGCTCCGGTACGAGCGTGGAGACGGCGGTGGCGTGCACCGCGTGGGTGTGGACCACGGCCGCCGCCGAGGTGTGCCGGTAAACCGAGAGATGCAGCGGCAGCTCACTCGTGGGGGTGAACCGGCCGAGGACCTGGCGGCCGTCCGGATCGACACCGACGGCGTCCTCGGGACCGAGCTGTTCATAGGGAATTCCACTCGGCGTGACCAGAACGAGTCCGCCGACGCGTACCGAGACATTGCCCGAGGTGCCGACGACCAGCCCCTCGGAAGCCGTTCTGCGGGCCGTGTCCACCAGGTCCCGCCAGGCCCGGTCGATCGCGTCCTGATTCTTCTGATCGGTCATACCGCGATCCTGCCAGGAGTGTCCGGCGGCCCGTACACCCGTTCTCCGGATCATCGGAACAGAATCACGCGGCGTCAGTTCGAGACACCGTGAAGACCTCTTGAGTTCATCTCTCGTTCACCACGACTCCCTACGTTCACCGGGGCCTCCCTCCGTCGAACGATTGCCTGGGTACATGGAACACCTCACACTGCTGCTCGCGATCGTGATCGTGACGGCGCTCGTGTTCGATTTCACAAACGGTTTCCATGACACCGCCAACGCGATGGCGACGACCATCTCGACGGGGGCCCTGAGGCCCAGGACCGCGGTGGCCATGTCCGCCGTGCTCAACCTGGTCGGCGCGTTCCTCTCCGTGGAGGTCGCCCGGACGATCTCCGGCGGGCTGATCAACGAGAACGGCATCCGGACCGAAGTGATCTTCGCGGCGCTCGTCGGCGCCATCCTCTGGAATCTGCTCACCTGGCTGGTCGGTCTGCCGTCGAGCTCCTCCCACGCCCTCTTCGGCGGGCTGATCGGCGCCACTCTGATGTCCGTCGGCACCTCCGGGGTCAACGGCGGTGTCGTCGTCACCAAGGTGCTGATCCCCGCGCTCGCCGCGCCGGTCGTCGCCGGTCTCGCGGCGCTGCTCGCCACGAGACTGACGTACCGTATCGGCCGCCGTACGGACGACGGCGCGACGGCCAAGGGCTACCGCGCGGGACAGATCGCCTCCGCCGGTCTGGTCTCCCTCGCGCACGGCACCAACGACGCGCAGAAGACGATGGGCGTCATCACGCTGGCGCTCGTCACCGGCGGCGTCCTCGCTCCCGGCTCCAATCCGCCGCTGTGGGTCATCGTCTCCGCGGGCACGGCGATCGCGCTCGGTACCTATCTCGGGGGCTGGCGCATCATCCGCACCATGGGCACCGGTCTCACCGACCTGAGGCCGCAGCAGGGCTTCGCCGCCCAGACCAGCGCCGCGACGGTCATCCTGGCCTCCTCGCACCTCGGCTTCTCGCTCTCCACCACCCAGTCCTGCTCCGGCGCGGTGATGGGCGCGGGACTCGGCCGCGAGGGCGGTGCGGTCCGCTGGTCGACCGCCACCCGGATGTTCATCGCCTGGGGACTGACGCTGCCCGCCGCGGGGCTGATCGCGGCCTGCGCGGAGTTCCTCACCGGCCAGGGCGGTTGGGGCGTCCCGGTCGTCGCCGCGCTGCTCCTCGCGTGCTCCGGCGCGATCTGGCTCGCCTCGCGCCGCCGCCCGGTCGACCACACCAATGTCACCGACATGGACGAGGCCGGATTCCCGGGCGCGGAGCCCGCCGGTGTCCTGGCCGACGGCCTCACGGCCGGTACGGCCCAGGATCTGTCGACCACCATTCCGTCCCCGCCGGGCAGCTCCGGCGAGACGGCCCGGACAGCCGCGGTCTGACTCCCCGCGGTCCGGACCACACGTCTGAATCCACCGCGACCTGAATCCACCGCGGTCCGTACCGCCGCGGTCTCAAGGAAGAGCGAACGTATGAACATCGACTGGGCAGCGCTCGGTTCCGTCTTCGGTGTCAGCCTCGTGGCGACCGTCGCCCTCGTGGGTCTGTTCACCCTGGGCGTGGTGGGGCTCGCCAAGCGGGAGTCGGGCCCGGCGGCCCTGACGCGCGCGGGCGCGTACGCCTGCTTCGCCCTGTGCGCGGCGGCCGTGGCGTACGGGATCTGGCTGATCGTCGCGTGACCCGCGCCTCACCCCCTCCCGTCGCAGGTCAGCGATGAGTTGACGGGTGTTCGCGGGCGTGGTGGACTGCCGGGGCCATTTACGGCGGCAGAAGAGGAAGCCGGTGCGAATCCGGCGCGGTCCCGCCACTGTCACTGGGAGCCTCTCCCAGGAGCCAGGAACTCTCGCCGCCGCACCACGTCGAGCCGGGGCGCGGACCCTGAGTGAGGACATTTCGCCATGCCTGGCAGCGGTTCGGCCGTCGTGCGCGGCGGCGGTTCGGCCGCCGGGCGGACCTTCGCGTACGGCGCGGCCCTGGGACTGCTCGGGGACCGGGTGTTCGCCGATCCGCGCCGAGGACATCCGGTGGCCGCGTTCGGGCGGGCGGCGGGGGCCGTCGAGCGGGCGCTGTGGCACGACCACCGCGGCTGGGGCGCGCTGCACACCCTGGTGTGCGCCGGAGGCGCCGTCGGCCTCGCGGTCGTCGCCGCGCGGAGCACACAGGCGGCGGGGATCGAGCGGGCCCTGCCGGGCGTACGAGCCACGAGCGAGGGCCGGACCGCCTCCGTGGCGCTGACCGCCCTGGCCACCTGGTCCGTCGTCGGCGGCACATCGCTCGGCCGGGAGGCACGCGCCATCGGCGCGGCGCTCACCGCCGGGGACGTCGAGCGGGCGAGGGAGCGGCTGCCACGGCTGTGCGGGCGCGATCCGCAGGCGCTGGACGAACAGCGGATCGCCCGTGCCGTCGTGGAGTCCGTCGCCGAGAACACCTCGGACGCCGTCGTGGGCGCGCTGGTGTGGGGAGCGCTCGCGGGCGTCCCCGGGCTCGTGGGATTCCGGGCGGTGAACACGCTGGACGCGATGGTGGGTCACAAGTCCGCCCGCTACCGCAGATTCGGCTGGGCGTCGGCCCGGCTGGACGATCTGGCCGGCTGGCCGGGGGCCCGGCTGACCGCCGCGCTGGCCGTGCTGGCGGGCGGCGATCCCCGCGCGGCCCTGCGGGCGGTACGGCAGGACGCGCGGAAGCATCCGAGTCCCAACGCGGGTCCGGTGGAGGCGTCGTTCGCGGGCGCGCTGGGCGTACGGCTCGGCGGGACGCTCGCGTACGGCGGACGGGTCGAGCACCGGCCCGTACTGAACGGCGAAGGGCGGCCCGTGGAGACCGCGGACATCGAACGGGCCGTACGGCTGTCGCGCCGGGTGAGCGGATACGCCCTCGCGGTCTGTGTCGCCGGCCGGTTCGCGTACGGCGCGATACGCCGCCGCACGACCGGCACCGGAAAGGGACGCGGATGAGCCGGAACGGGCGGGGGCGCGGCGGAGGTCTGCTGGTGGCCGGGACCACCTCGGACGCGGGCAAGAGCGTCGTCACGGCGGGGATCTGCCGGTGGCTGGTACGCCGTGGGGTGAAGGTCGCGCCCTTCAAGGGACAGAACATGTCGCTGAACTCGTTCGTGACGCGCGAGGGCGCGGAGATCGGACGGGCGCAGGCGATGCAGGCCCAGGCGGCCCGGGTGGAGCCGACCGCGCTGATGAATCCCGTCCTGCTGAAGCCCGGCGGCGACCGCAGCAGCCAGGTGGTGCTGATGGGACGCCCGGTGGGCGAGATGAGTGCCAAGGGATTCTTCGGAAGCTCCGAAGGCCCTTCGTCCGAAGGGCTGCCGTCCGGCGGGCTCTCCTCCCGGAACGTGCTGCGCGGCGGACACCGGGAGGCTCTGCTCGGCCCGGTCCTGGAGTGTCTGGAGGAGCTGCGCCGCACCCATGACGCCGTGATCTGCGAGGGCGCGGGCAGCCCGGCCGAGATCAATCTGCGCCGTACCGACATCGTGAACATGGGCATCGCCCGGGCCGCGGGGCTGCCGGTGGTGGTGGTCGGTGACATCGACCGCGGCGGGGTCTTCGCCTCGTTCTTCGGTACGACCGCGCTGCTGGGCCCGCGGGACCAGGAGCTGGTGGCGGGCTATCTCGTCAACAAGTTCCGGGGCGATGTGTCCCTGCTGGAGCCCGGTCTTGAGATGCTGCGCGGCCTGACCGGCCGGGCGACGCTGGGAGTGCTGCCCTGGCGGCACGGTCTGGGCATCGACGAGGAGGACGGACTGCGCGTCTCGCTGCGCGGCGCCGTGCGCGAGTCCCCGGTGACCCGGCCGTACGGCGAGGAGGTGCTGCGGGTCGCGGTCTGCGCCGTACCGCTGATGTCCAACTTCACCGATGTGGACGCGCTCGCGGCCGAACCGGGCGTCGTCGTGCGGTTCGTGGACCGTCCCGAGGAGCTGGCCGACGCCGATCTCGTGGTGGTGCCCGGCACGCGCGGCACGGTGAGGGCGCTGGCGTGGCTGCGGGAGCGCGGGCTCGCCGACGCGCTCGCCCTGCGGGCCGCCGAGGACCGTCCCGTGCTCGGGATCTGCGGCGGCTATCAGATCCTCGGTGAGCACATCGACGACGAGGTGGAGTCACGGGCGGGCGCCGTGGCCGGGCTGGGGCTGCTGCCCGTACGGGTGCGGTTCGCCCGGGAGAAGACCTTGGCCAGACCGTCCGGGACGGCCCTCGGCGCGTCGGTGGAGGGGTACGAGATCCATCATGGCGTCGCCGAGGTGCGGGGCGGCGACGCCTTCGTCTCCGACGCGGACGGACGCGCGCTGGACGGCTGCCGGGTGGGCGCGGTCCAGGGCACGCACTGGCACGGCGCGCTGGAGAGCGACACGTTCCGGCGGCGCTTCCTCACGGAGGTGGCACGGGCGGCGGGCCGGCGTTTCGTTCCGGCGCCCGGCACGAGCTTCGGCGCGCTGCGCGAGGAACAGCTCGACCTCCTCGGTGACCTCATCGAGGAGCACGCGGACACGGACGCGCTGCTGCGGCTGATCGAGGACGGCGCGCCGGCCGGGCTGCCCTTCATTCCCCCGGGAGCACCGTGACCACCGACGCCGTACGGACCGCCGGCGCCGTACGCGAAGACGCCGTACGCGAAGACGCCATGACCCCGTTCGAAGGCGCCGTACCCGAAGGAGCGATCAGCACATGAGCACCCCTTATCCGTTCACCGCCATCGTGGGGATGGACGATCTGCGGCTGGGCCTGCTGCTCAACGCGGTCAGTCCGGCGGTCGGCGGAGTCCTCGTACGCGGCGAGAAGGGCACGGCGAAGTCCACGGCCGTACGGGCCCTTTCCGCCCTGCTGCCGGAGCTGGCGGTGGTCGCCGGGTGCCGCTTCGGCTGTGATCCCGCCGCGCCCGACCCGCTGTGCCCGGACGGACCGCACGAAAGCGGTCCGGGTGTCTCCAGGCCGCCGCGGATGGTCGAACTGCCCGTCGGTGCCTCCGAGGACCGGCTCGTCGGCGCGCTGGACATCGAGCGGGCGCTCTCGGAGGGCGTGAAGGCCTTCGAGCCCGGACTGCTCGCGGACGCGCACCGGGGCGTGCTGTATGTCGACGAGGTCAACCTGCTGCACGACCATCTGGTCGACCTGCTGCTGGACGCCGCCGCCATGGGCGCCTCGTACGTGGAGCGCGAGGGCGTGTCCGTGCGGCACGCCGCGCGCTTTCTGCTCGTCGGGACGATGAATCCCGAAGAGGGCGAGCTGCGACCGCAGTTGCTCGACCGCTTCGGGCTCACCGTGGAGGTCGCGGCCTCGCGGGAGCCGGAGCGGCGGGTGGAGGTGGTACGGCGGCGGCTGGCGTACGACGACGATCCGGCCGCCTTCGCGGCGCGCTGGGCCGACGAGGAGAGCGCGCTGCGGGCCAGGATCGTCGCGGCCCGCGCACTGCTGCCCGAGGTACGGCTCGGCGATGCCGCGCTGCTCCAGATCGCCGCGACCTGTGCCGCCTTCGAGGTGGACGGGATGCGCGCGGACATCGTGATGGCGAGGACCGCGACGGCGCTGGCCGCGTGGGACGGGCGGAGGGACGTGCGCGCCGAGGACGTACGGCGGGCCGCGCTGCTGGCGCTGCCGCACCGGCGGCGCCGCAATCCCTTCGACGCGCCCGGGCTGGACGAGGACAGGCTCGACGACACGCTGGAACGGTTCAAGGGCGAGGACGACGACGACCCGGACGGCGGCGGGGACGACGGCGGCTCCGGTGGCCCGGACGGGCCCGGTGGCGGGGGCGTTCCGCCGCAGGGCGGTCCCGAAGCGTCCGACACGCCGAGGGAGTCCGGGGCGGGACGGGACGACACGCCCGTGGAGCCGGGGCCGGAGTCCGAGCGGGAGCCGGAGCCGGCAGGCGGGCCCGGGAGCACGGAGAGGAGCGCCGGGGCGGGCGCCGGGGCCGGGGCGGGTGAGCAGCCGGCCGTACCGGCCGCCGAGCCGTTCCGCACGAAGACGCTGAGCGTGCCCGGTCTGGGCGAGGGCGCCGCCGGGCGCCGCTCCCGGGCCCGTACCGAACACGGCAGGACGACCGGGTCCCGCAGGCCCCGGGGCGCGCTGACCAAGCTGCATCTCTCGGCGACCGTGCGGGCCGCGGCCCCGCACCAGCGGGCGCGCGGACGCGGCGGTCCCGGTCTGCTCGTCCGCAAAGACGATCTGCGGCAGGCGACGCGCGAGGGACGCGAGGGAAATCTCGTGCTGTTCGTGGTCGACGCCTCCGGGTCGATGGCGGCCAGAGCGCGGATGGGCGCGGTCAAGGGCGCCGTGCTCTCGCTGCTGCTGGACGCGTACCAGCGCCGCGACAAGGTCGGTCTGGTCACCTTCCGGGGCAGGGCGGCCGAGATCGCGCTGCCGCCGACCTCGTCGGTGGACGCGGCGGCGGCCCGGCTGGAGTCGCTGCCGACGGGCGGGCGCACACCTCTCGCCGCCGGGCTGCTCAAGGCCCATGACGTCCTGCGGGTGGAGCGGATGCGCGATCCCGCGCGCCGTCCGCTGCTGGTGGTGGTGACGGACGGGCGCGCCACGGGCGGCCCCGATCCGGTGGCACTGGCGGCCCACGCGGCCCGGCTGCACGCGGCGGAGGGAACGGCCTCGGTGGTCGTGGACTGCGAGTCGGGGCCGGTACGGCTCGGTCTGGCCGGTTCGCTCGCCGCCGCGCTCGCGGGCACGGCCGTCACGCTCGACGAACTGCGGGCCGACAGCATCGCCGGCCTGGTCAGGGACGTACAACAGGTCGGTGCCGACCACCGGCGTGCCGGACACAACGATCGCTCCAGGAGGGCCGCGTAATGCCGCAGGGACAGCCGGAGACCGTGCCGGACGACGGTCTCACCACCCGCCAGCGCCGCAACCGACCGCTGGTACTCGTGCACACGGGCACCGGCAAGGGCAAGTCGACGGCGGCGTTCGGGCTCGCGCTGCGCGCGTGGACGCAAGGATGGCCGATCGGCGTGTTCCAGTTCGTGAAGTCCGCGAAGTGGAAGGTCGGCGAGGAGCGTGCGCTGACGGTGCTGGGGGCCAGCGGTGAGGGCGGTTCCGTCGCCTGGCACAAGATGGGCGAGGGCTGGTCCTGGGTGCAGCGCGACAGCCAGCTCTCCAACGAGGAGGCGGCGCGCGAGGGCTGGGAGCAGGTCAAGCGCGATCTGGCGGCCGAGACGCACAAGCTGTACGTCCTGGACGAGTTCGCCTATCCGCTGCACTGGGGCTGGGTGGACACGGACGAGGTGATCGAGGTGCTGCGCGACCGTCCCGGGACCCAGCATGTGGTGATCACCGGGCGCAACGCACCGGCGAAACTGCTGGACTTCGCGGATCTGGTGACCGAGATGACCAAGGTCAAGCACCCGATGGACGCGGGCCAGAAGGGCCAGCGGGGCATCGAGTGGTGAGCGTTCCGCGACTGGTCGTCGCCGCGCCCGCCTCCGGCAGTGGCAAGACCACGGTCGCGACGGGGCTGATGGCGGCCTTCTCGGAGCGCGGTCTCACCGTGTCGCCCCACAAGGTGGGGCCCGACTACATCGATCCGGGTTATCACGCGCTGGCGGTGTCCGGCGACGGCCGGGCCCGTCCCGGCCGGAACCTCGACGCG
>NZ_MAUD01000598.1 GCF_001700515.1 Streptomyces lushanensis | reverse complement strand
CGGCGAGCCGGTGGGCGAACCACGAGAGCAGCACGCACATCCCGATGTAGATCGGTGAAATCACCATCACCACGGGGATGAACGGCAAATCGTAGTCGAGATTCGACGCGATGAGCTTTCCGGCATGGAGGAACTCCTCATAGGTGATGAGATAACCGAGTGATGTGTCCTTGAGAGCGACCACCAGCTGGCTGATGATCGTGGGCAGCATGGCGCGGACCGCCTGTGGCACCAGCAGGTACGTCATGACCTGCGTCTTGCGCATGCCGAGCGCGTACGCCGCCTCCCGCTGACCGCGCTCGACCGAGTTGACTCCGGTACGGAACACCTCGGCGAGCACGGAGCCGTTGTAGAGCGTGAGGCCCGCNNGAGCCGGCCGCAGGCGAGCACGGCGCCGAGCCCGACCGAGAGCACCGCCGCGCAGGCGAACGCCGTGAGCGTGTTGCCGAGGCCGCGCAGCAGCAGCTCCTGGATGCCCCGGTACTCGAAGGGCCGCCATTTGGTGGCGCTGAACTGACCGGTGGCGAAGAGCAGTTGGACCACCCAGAGGAGCAGCAGCGCGATCGCGGCCGTCGAGACGACGCCGTACAGCCGGTGGCGTGCGCGGGTCCTGGGGCCCGGGATGTCGTAGAGGGCCGTCGACTCGGCCACCGGTCGCGCCGCGCCCACCGCGCCCGCCGGGTCCCCGGCACGCACCGGGCCGGCCGGGCTCACCGGCTCCACCGGCCTCACCGGGCGATCCCCCAGCGCTTCTCCAGCA
>NZ_MAUD01000597.1:238-875 GCF_001700515.1 Streptomyces lushanensis | reverse complement strand
CCCGCCGTCGAGCCCGCTCCACTCGAACATGCTTCGAACGTACGGCCAAGCCTGTGCCCGCAGTCCGCCGAAACACGGCCGAATGCCCGTTTCCGCGGATCCCAAAACCTGCGGAAGATTGTCGCCGCCGCATACCGCCGGGTACAGTCGCGGCCACTGCTTTCCCTCTGGGGTCCTCTCCGCTCAGGACCGGAATTTCCCCAGACCCTGGTTCTGCTGCCGAGGCGAGAGAGAAGTTGGTGAACGACCAGCACGCCCACGCCGGGTACGCCGCATACGACGGTTACCAGACCGGCAGCTATGAGACCGACCCGCTCTTCGGCTCCCTGCCGGGCGGTTATGAAGGCGCTCCGGCCCCCACCGGGCCGTACGAGACGCAGTACGACACCGCCGGCCAGTGGGACAGCGGCGCACAGCAGCACCAGACAGCCGGCGTCGGATACGACGCGTACGGCACGCCGCAGTACGACACCGGCGGCCAGTGGGCGAACGCCACCACCAGCGGCACCGGATATCAGCCGTCGGCGGAATACCAGCAGCAGGCCGACCATCAGCCGCCGTTGGGCATCCCCGGCCAGGCGGCCGAGCCCGGCATGAGCGGACAGTGGGACGGCGACGCCTGGAACCAGGCGAACCA
>NZ_MAUD01000597.1:0-203 GCF_001700515.1 Streptomyces lushanensis | reverse complement strand
GCGGGCACGACGCCCGATCCGGCACAGGGCCAGTACGACGCGGACGGGCACTACGGCCCCGACGGTCAGTACGGCACCGATGGCCAGTACGGCCCGGACGGGCACTACGACGCCGAGGGCCCGTACGACACGAAGGACCCGTACGACCCCGACGCCGCGTACGGCGCTCCCGGACCCGAGCCCGAACCCGAGGACGGCTTCGA
>NZ_MAUD01000596.1 GCF_001700515.1 Streptomyces lushanensis | reverse complement strand
CGCCGCCGGCGGCGACCAGGGTGGCGCGAAGGCGCGCGGGAGGACGTGCTGGAGGGCGTACAGGAGGACGCACGGGCGGAAACCCCTCTTTTCCTGGGCTCTTTTTCCTCTGGGCTCTTTCCCCGGCTCTTTCTCCGGGCGCTACAGGTGATGTGACCTCCCGGAAGCTGCCCACCCCTTTCGGCGGATAGGCGTCGCATCACTCGAAAGTGGACACAGAAACGTTCCGCTCCTCTTCCGTACACACCCCACCGGAACGGCCGGTCATCACGGACAATGACCATGTGCTGGAGATGACGCGCGAGACTTTCGAAGAGCTGGTCAGCCAGGCCCTCGATCAGATCCCCCCGGAGCTGACACGGGTCATGGACAACGTGGCCGTCTTCGTCGAGGACGAGCCCGATCCCTCCGACCCCGAACTGCTGGGGCTGTACGAGGGAACACCGCTCACGGACCGGGGCGAGTGGTACGCGGGAGTCCTGCCCGACCGCATCTCGATCTACATGGGCCCGACCCTGCGCTACTGCGCGAGCCCCGAGGACGTGGTCCACGAAGTCTCCGTGACCGTCGTCCATGAGATCGCCCATCACTTCGGCATCGACGACGAGCGGCTGCACGAACTGGGCTGGGGCTGAGCCCGCGCAGGGCCCCGGGCGTCCGATTGACCAGCCCCACGTCCACCACACCCGCCACGTCCGCCGCAGGGACCAAAGGACTGGGCACGATGGCCCAGCGCAGGCATGGCCACCCGTCACATCGGGCATACGGGCCCAATGGCCCGTGATGTACTGCCTTTCCCGTTCCGTGCCACACGTACCCGCATCCTGGGCCATCTCCACTCCCGCCGGGAGGGGCCCACCAGCGCGCTGGTCCACTCA
>NZ_MAUD01000595.1 GCF_001700515.1 Streptomyces lushanensis | reverse complement strand
CGGCCACCGCCACCGTCTCCGGTAATTGCTTTGACGCCCGCCCGGCCTCTGCCTACGGTGGCTGACGTCCTGTTGTCGTCGATTGGAGTAGGACGTTGCTCGTCTGAGGTCCTGAGACACCGTGCCGCATGGATTCGTCCGTGTGTTCTCGTGTGCGACCTCGGCCGTCGAGCCGTCCTCCCCCGACCAGGACCTCTCCTGTTCCGCGGTGTCTCCATCCGTTGCCCTGCCCTTCTCGCAGTACTTCGTACTTCGCAGCGACCGGAGACCCCTCATGTCCCCATCCCCCGCCCACATCACCTGTACCGCCCTCTCCTTCGGCCGGCCCGACGGGACGAGCGTCCTCGACGGACTCCAGCTCAGCGTCGGTCCCGGCAGAACCGGTCTGATCGGACGCAACGGCTCAGGAAAATCAACGCTGTTGAGGCTGATCGCGGGCGAACTGACACCGTCCGGAGGAAAGATCAAGGTGGTCGGCGACATCGGCCACCTTCCGCAGACCGTGGTGCTCGACACCGGGCTGCGGGTGGACGAGGCGCTCGGTATCGCCGGGACCCGTGCCGCGCTGCACGCCATCGAGGCGGGCGACGCGAGCGAGGAGCACTTCACCGCCGTCGGCGACGACTGGGACGTCGAGGAGCGCGCCCGCGCCACCCTCGATCAGCTCGGCCTGGGACGGATCGGGCTCGACCGCACCATCGGCGAGATGTCCGGCGGCGAGTGCGTGCTGCTGCGGCTGGCCTCACTGCTGCTGGCCAGGCCCGGTG
>NZ_MAUD01000594.1 GCF_001700515.1 Streptomyces lushanensis | reverse complement strand
GCGCATCACCTCGGCCGCCTCGTACTGGAGGCCGTACCACCCGCCGTCCGCGCGCAAGGTCGTGCCCGTGATGTAGCCGGACAGCGGGCTGGCCAGGAACGCGACGAGGTCGGCGTAGTCGCGCCGGCGGCCGATACGGCCGGCGTCGTTGGCGGCCAGCGCCTCGACGGCCTTGGGCTCGATCTCCTCCCAGGTCTCGCCCCAGCCGTTCCGCCGGCCCAGGTCGAGCAGATAGGCCTCCGTGGTGGCGGTGAGGATGCCGCCCGCCGCGACCGAGTTGGACGTCACCCCGGTGTGCTTCAGTTCGCGGGCCAGGGAGGTGGCGAGATTGTCACGGGCGGCGTTGGTCGCGGCGTAGTGCGGCTGGCTCGCCATGGGCCGCTCGCCGAGGACGCTGCTGATCTGGATGACCCGGCCCCAGCCGCGCTCCCGCATGTCCGGCACGAAACGCTGGATCGTCCGCACGCTGGAGACGACATTGGTGTCGTAGATGGCGGACCAGTCGGCGGACGAGAGGGTGGACCAGGCCGCCGCCGGGTCGTAGACACCGAGGTTGTTGACGAGGATGTCGACAGGTCCACCGGCGGCGGAGGCCGTCCTCACCGCGTCGGCACCGGCGTCCGTGGCCAGATCGCCGATCGCGACGGCGGCCTCGCCGCCGGCCTCGCGGATGGCCTTGGCGACAGCCGTGGCCCTGGCCTCGTCGCGGCCGTGGACCACGACCGCCGCGCCCTCGGCCGCCAGCACCTTGGCGATCTCCTCACCGAGTCCGGTGCTCGATCCGGTCACCAGCGCGCGCTTGCCGTTCAGTCGCAGGTCCATGGCACTCCCTCTTCCGTCCGCACTGTCACCTACGGGCTTTACTGGACCGTTCGGTCCACTCGGCTCACGGTGGCACTTTGAAATTGGACCAGCAAGTCCAGACTGGCGCACGCACGGGACGGCGGGACGCGGATGGGACGGCGGGACGCGGATGGGACGGCGGGAGACGCATGGGGCGGCGGGGCGCGCACGGGACGGCGGGACGGGCGTGGTCCGCACGGGACGACAGGAAGGGCCCCGTCCGGCGGGACGGGGCCCTGTCCTGGGGCGGGCGGCCGGGATCAGGCCGGTTTCAGGCCCGGGGCGCCGGCCTCCGTGACGAAGGAGG
>NZ_MAUD01000593.1 GCF_001700515.1 Streptomyces lushanensis | reverse complement strand
ACGCAGGATCTGCTCGCCGACCATCCAGTCCGCGGCCTTGACCAGGGCCGGATCGTCCGGGCTCACGCCCGCGTCGGCGAGCAGATCCTGCGTCCCGGCGACTGGACCGCGCGCAGACCCGGACTCGCGCCGGGCGGCTGGGCGTTCGAGTTCCACAACGACAACTACCCGGACATCGACGACACCGCAGAGGTCATTCTCGCGCTGCGCCGGGTCGAGCACCCGGAGCCCGAGCGGATCGACGCGGCCATCGAACGCGGCGCCCGGTGGAATCTGGGCATGCAGTCGAGAAACGGGGCCTGGGGCGCCTTCGACGCCGACAACACCAGCCCGTTCCCCAACCGGCTGCCGTTCTGCGACTTCGGCGAGGTCATCGACCCGCCATCGGCCGATGTCACCGCGCATGTGGTCGAGATGCTCGCGTACGAGGGCCGGAGCCACCATCCCGCCACCCGGCGCGGAATCGAGTGGCTTCTCGCCGAACAGGAGACGAACGGCGCCTGGTTCGGACGCTGGGGGGTCAACTATGTATATGGTACCGGGTCGGTGGTGCCCGCCCTGACCGCGGCCGGACTGCCCGCGTCCCATCCCGCGATCCGCCGGGCCGTGCGCTGGCTCGAATCCGTGCAGAACGCGGACGGCGGCTGGGGCGAGGACCTGCGCTCGTACCACGACAGGGAGTGGATCGGACGCGGTGCCACCACCGCCTCCCAGACCGCGTGGGCGCTCCTCGCGCTGCTCGCGGCCGGGGAGCGGGAGAGCAGGGCCGTCGAGCGGGGCGTCGCCTATCTGGCCGGGACCCAGCGTGAGGACGGCTCCTGGGACGAGCCGTACTTCACGGGTACCGGCTTCCCATGGGACTTCTCGATCAACTACCACCTCTACCGTCAGGTCTTCCCGCTGACGGCCCTCGGCCGGTATCTCCACGGGGAGCCACTCGCCGCCCGTGCGGGAAACCGCAAGGGGAGCTGATGGCACGGTCCTCCGGGCCGGCCGGCCCGCCACCGCTGCTGATCGCCTGCGCGCTCGGGATCGAGCGCTTCGCGCTGCGCGGAAGCGGTCGCGGCGACCCGGCGGGACGGGTGACCGTCCTGCGTACGGGTATGGGACCCAAGAACGCCGAGTGTGCCGTGGCGCGCGCGCTCGGGGAGACCGGCAACAGGGACGCGGTCGTCATGGCGTCCGGATTCTGTGCCGGACTCGTCCCGGGGATGCACCCCGGGGATCTCATTGTCGCCGACGAGACCCGCGGCCCGGACGGCTCCACGCCCTGTACGGGCACCGGGCTGCTCGTCGACGCGCTGGCCCGGATCCTGCCCGGCCGTACGGTCCACACCGGTCCGCTGACCGGCTCCGACCATGTGGTCCGCGGACAGGAAAGGGCCGCGTTGCGCGGTACGGGAGCGATCGCGGTGGACATGGAGTCCGCCGCGACGCTCCGTGGTGCTCTGGACGCCGGCACCCGTCCGGTCGCGGCCGTGCGGGTGGTCGTGGACGCTCCGGAGCATGAGCTCGTCCGTATCGGCACCGTGCGCGGAGGAATATCGGCTTTCGGTGTTCTCCGTGCCGTCCTGCCTGCTTTTCATGAATGGCACCGTTCTTTGCTGCTCCCCAGGAGGTGAGCTAGATGGCCATGCCGCTCCGTCAGACCATCAGGGTCGGGACGTACCTCTTCGAACAGAAGCTCCGCAGGCGTGAGAAGTTTCCGCTCATCGTCGAGCTGGAACCCCTCTTCGCCTGCAATCTGAAATGTGAGGGCTGCGGCAAGATCCAGCATCCGGCGGGTGTCCTGAAGCAGCGCATGCCCGTTGCCCAGGCCGTCGGGGCGGTGCTGGAGTCCGGGGCGCCCATGGTCTCGATCGCCGGTGGCGAGCCGCTGATGCACCCGCAGATCGACGAGATCGTGCGGCAGCTCGTGGCCAAGAGGAAGTATGTCTTCCTCTGCACCAACGCGATGCTGCTGCGCAAGAAGATCGAGAAATTCACTCCCTCGCCGTACTTCGCCTTCGCGGTGCACATCGACGGGCTGCGGGAGCGGCACGACGAGTCCGTCGCGAAGGAAGGCGTCTTCGACGAGGCGGTGGAGGCCATCAAGGAGGCGAAGCGGCGCGGCTTCCGCGTCACGACCAATTCCACCTTCTTCAACACCGACACTCCGCAGACCGTCATCGAGGTACTGAACTTCCTCAATGACGAACTGAAGGTGGACGAGATGATGATCTCGCCCGCCTACGCCTATGAGAAGGCTCCCGACCAGGAGCACTTCCTCGGTGTCGAGCAGACCCGTGAGCTGTTCAGGAAGGCGTTCTCCAGCGGCAACCGGGCCCGCTGGCGCCTCAACCACTCGCCGCTCTTCCTGGATTTCCTCGAAGGCAAGGCCGATTTTCCCTGCACCGCCTGGGCCATTCCCAACTACTCCCTCTTCGGCTGGCAGCGCCCCTGCTATCTGATGAGCGACGGATACGTTCCGACGTACCGTCAGCTCATCGAGGACACCGACTGGGACAAGTACGGCCGGGGCAAGGATCCGCGCTGTGCCAACTGCATGGCGCACTGCGGCTACGAGCCGACCGCCGTACTCGCCACCATGGGCTCTCTCAAGGAGTCCCTGCGCGCGGCCCGCGAGACGGTCGTCGGGACACGGTGACGACGCCATGACCACGGGAGAGCCGGGGGGTGCCTTGCGGATCGGGCCGGCCCCTGTCTCACTGGGGCTCCCCGAGCTGCCGGCCCGGCCTGTAGCGGTGCGTCGCGTTTCGCGGCGTATCCAGGTCGGGTCGGTGGCGGTCGGTGGGGATGCGCCGG
>NZ_MAUD01000592.1 GCF_001700515.1 Streptomyces lushanensis | reverse complement strand
CAGATGGCCGGTGCGCCGCCGCTGCCCCAGGGCGTGCTGACCGGCGGCTACCACGGCAACTGGATCGACTCGGTGGCCGCCCATGAGGCCGTCGTCTCCAAGGAGTCCCTCGCGTCCTTCGGCGGCGCGCTGGGCGCGGGCGCGATTCTGCCGATCGGCCCCGAGACCTGCCCGCTGGGCGAAGCGCTCCGGGTGGCCAACTGGCTCGCGGCCGAGACGGCCGGCCAGTGCGGTCCCTGCAAGCTCGGTCTGCCCGCCGCCGCGGGCGGCCTCTCCGATGTGATCAACGGCGGCGGTCCCGCCGCGCTGGAGGCACTGCGCGCGGTGACCCAGGCGGTCAAGGGCCGAGGCGCGTGCAAGCACCCCGACGGCTCCGCGCGCTTCTTCGCCTCCACGCTGTCGGCGTTCACCGACGACCTCGCCGCGCATGTCCTGGACGGCGGCTGCGGACGTGAGACGACCGGCGTGCTGCCGCTGCCCGGTCCCGGGTACCAGGACGCCGAGGAATCCATTCCGAGCGGCGAGAAGCTCGCCGTGGACTGGACGCTCTGCCAGGGACACGGACTCTGCGCGGATATCGTCCCCGAGCTGATCCGGCTGGGGCCCGACGGCTATCCGGCGCTCGCGGACGCCTCCGTACCCATGCATCTGCGGGGACGGGCCCAGCGCGCGGTACGCAGATGCCCGGCGCTCGCGCTGCGTATCGAGCAGCCCGCGCCCGCGCGGCCGGGTGGCGGTACCGCGCGCGCGGCGCTGCCGCCCGGTGGTGGCCGCAAGGCCCTGGGCCCCGGGCGTGGTTGAGCGGTGTGGCTGACCGTCGCGGCTGAGCGTTGAGCACCGGGACGGGCGGGGCCCTCGGGCCTCGTCCGTCCCGCGCCCCGCACGCCTGCGGAGGGCCCGGAAAACCGAGCGCAGCGAGAACGGGGTGCGCGAAGAACGGAGTGCCCGGAGAACGGAGAAGCGGGCCATCCGGATTCGGATGGCCCGCTTCTCTGACTTTCTGCTGTGGAGCTAAGGAGAATTGAACTCCTGACCTCCTGCATGCCATGCAGGCGCTCTACCAACTGAGCTATAGCCCCTTGCGGTGTACCGCTTCCGGGCTCCCCGGCTGCGGCAGCGCCAACATTACACGGTCCTTCCGGTCGATCACCAAATCGTTTCCGTCCCGCACCGATCAGGCCGGTACTGTCACCTTTCGTGACCGTTCCCGTACTTGTGCGGCTTGTCCGGAACAGCGGTCGGAGCCCGTCCCCTCCGCGCGCGCTTCCGATCGCCGCCGCCGTCTGTCTGGTCTCCTTCGCGGCGTTCTGGACCGCTCAGCGCGCGGCCGGGGTCTCGATGATCGATCTGATGGTCTACCGCGCCGAGGGCCGTACGGTGCTCGACGGTCTGGACCTCTACTCGATGCGTGCCACCCGCGCCCGGCTCCCCATGACCTACCCGCCGTTCGCCGCGCTGCTGTTCACGCCCCTCACGCTGCCGGGCGTCCCGGTGCTGCGTACGCTCGCGACCGCCGGGAATCTGCTGCTGCTCGTCGTGTTCGTACGGCTCTCCCTCCGACTCGCCCTTCAGAAAGAACCGCACCCTCCTCAGGAGGGGCCGCCCACGACTCAGGAGGGGCTGCCCGGGACGGCGTCACCACGGGGGGTGCGGTCATGGGTGGCGACGCTGTGGGTGGCCGCGTTCGCCGTCTGGTGCGAGCCGGTCTGGACGACACTGCGCTACGGGCAGGTCAATCTGCTGCTCGCGGTGGCGGTGCTGTGGGATCTCACCCGGGAGCCCGCCCTCACGAAGGGACGGCACCGGCACCTGTGGACGGGCGCCGGCATCGGTCTCGCCGCCGCCGTCAAGCTCACTCCGGCCCTCTTCGCCGTCCTGCTGCTGCTCGTCGGGCTGGTACGAGCGCGCCGGGCGGGCTGGAATCCATGGCTGCGCCAGGCCGCGACGGCCGCCGCCGTCTTCGCCGGAGCGACACTCCTGGCCGCTCTCCTGCTCCCCGCGGACTCGCTCCGCTTCTGGACCGCGACCCTCTTCGAGACCGGCCGCGCGGGCCTCGCGCAGGACGCCGCCAACCAGTCGCTGCGCGGAGTGCTGGCCCGGCTGTCCTCCACCGGCGATCCGGCGCTCTGGTGGCCCGTCGCCGCCGCCGTGGTGGCCGTGGCGGGTCTCGCGGTGGCGGTCTCGGCGGCGCTGCGCGGAGATCGCGCCGGCGCGGTGGTCGGCTGCGCCGCGACGGCGCTGCTGATCAGCCCGGTCTCCTGGTCGCACCACTGGGTGTGGTGCGTGCCGATGGTCCTGTATGCCGCGGTGCGCACAGGGGCCGGGTGGGC
>NZ_MAUD01000591.1 GCF_001700515.1 Streptomyces lushanensis | reverse complement strand
GCGCCAGGGGGCGCCGAGCCGGGGGGTCGGGGCCGAGGGCGGCGCCGACCCGGATACTCTCCACGCCGTCCAGCGCGAGATCCTCCGCCCCGTACGCGAAGACGTTGCCGCCGCTGGCGAACCCGCCGTGAAGAGCGTGCAGCCCACGATCCGCCGCTTCACCGGCGAAAAACGCGATGCACGCGTCGGCCCCCTGCGGTTCCTGGGCGAGGAACATGCCCGCCTCCAAGACGTCGCCGCCGAGCATGGCTACAAAGGCGACTCCGGCTTCGCCGCCGACGTCGTCCTCGCCTTCATCACCGGCCGGTTCACCGCCAATCTCCCCCTGTCCGAAGACCGCCGCCGCACCCACCACTTCCGCGCCCAGGTACTGCGCCAGCTCAACCGCATCGGCGTCAACGTCAACCAGATCGCCCGCGCCCTCAACAGCGACTACACACCCCGCGACATCCGCCAGTGCCTGGCCGAACTCCAGCAGATGCTGGAGCTGATCGGCGAGGCCCTGCGCCAGCCCGTCGAACTGGCCGAGCCGGAAGAAAAGGGGCTGTCCGCGTGATCGCCGCCATCAAACCGACCGGGTGCAACACCCGTGGCCTGCTCGCCTACCTCTACGGCCCCGGCCGCCAGGACGAGCACCTCGACCCGCACATCGTCGCGGGCTTCGCGATGCTCGGCATGCCCGACCCCGGCCGCGACGAGAGGGCCGCCCTCACCGAACTCGCCCGCTACCTCGACGAGCCCGTACGGCTGCGTAACAGCGAGTTCGGACGTACGGTCACCGACCACGTGTGGCACTGCCCCGTGCGCGCCGCACCCGAAGACCGCTGCCTCTCCGACGCCGAGTGGGGCGAGATAGCCCAGCGCATCGTCGAAGCCGCCGGCATCGCCCCGCCCGGCGACGACCTGGCCTGCCGCTGGATCGCCGTACGCCACGCCGACGACCACATCCACATCCTGGCCACCACCGTCCGCGAAGACGGCCGCCGCCCCAAGCTCCACGACAGCGGCCTCCGCGTCGGCGACGCTTGCCGGGAGATCGAAAAGGACTACGGGCTACGCCAGTTGAAGAAGGGCGAACGCACCGGCAGCCGCCGCCCCACCCAGGCCGAGATGCACAAGGCCCAGCGCATGGGCTGGGAGCAGACCAGCCAACAGTGGCTCGAAGACCGTATCCGTGCCGCCATCCCCCACGCCCGCACGGCCGAAGAACTCCTCGCTTATCTCGAAGCCGACGGCGTCGCGATCAAGCCCAGGCGTGGGCCCTCTGGAGATCTCCTGGGCTACGCCGCCGGACGCCCCGGCGACCTCAATGAGAAGGGCGAGCAGATCTTCCACCCGGGGAAGAAGATCGCCCCCGACCTCACCCTGCCCAAACTGCGGGCCCGTCTGGAAGCTGTCGTGCCCGAGGAGCACCCCACGGCCCGCCGCAACAGGCCCACCACCCCCTGGCAGCAGGCCACCGCCGCTCTCGATACTCTCCACACCCAGCTCACCGACACCACCGGTGCCGACAGCGGCGACGAGCGCTCCCAGGGCCACATCGCCGCCCTCGGCGAACTCATCGAGGCTGCCGCCCAGCAGGCGCCGACCAACCTGCATGCCGAACTCCATGCCGCAGCAAAGGCGTTCGCCCGCGCCCAACGTTCCCAGATTCGAGCCGAAGACCGGGCCGGCGACGCCATACGCCTCGCAGCCCGCGACATCATCCACACCGCTACCGGCCCGGACGGCAGCGCCCTCGCAGCCCTGATCGCCGCCCTCGTCTGGTCCGCGATCCTCTCCCGGCGCTGGCACGAGGCCAAGCAGCACGCCCACCAGGCCGAGGCCGTCCGCCAGGCCCTCCACCACCTCCAGGCCGCAGCCGACCACGCAATGGGCCCTGTGCTTGCCGAACTGGAGCACCGCCAGCCCAAGGAACAGGCCCGCCTCACTCTGGCCAGCGA
>NZ_MAUD01000590.1:643-845 GCF_001700515.1 Streptomyces lushanensis | reverse complement strand
CCTGGTACGCGCCGGTACGTTCATCGAGGGCCTGGCGCCCGAGCGGGCCATCCGCAATCTGATTTACGCGCTGGGCAAGGGCGTCCTCAAGGTGATGTCCAAGATGGGCATCTCGACGGTCGCCTCCTACCGGGGCGCGCAGGTCTTCGAGGCCGTCGGTCTCGACCAGGCCTTCGTCGACAAGTACTTCAACGGCACCGCC
>NZ_MAUD01000590.1:0-622 GCF_001700515.1 Streptomyces lushanensis | reverse complement strand
GGCGGCGAGTACCAGTGGCGCCGCGAGGGCGAGCCGCACCTCTTCGACCCGGAGACCGTCTTCCGCCTCCAGCACGCCACGCGCTCACGCCGCTACGACATCTTCAAGAAGTACACCGACCGGGTGAACGAGCAGTCCGAGCGGCTGATGACGCTGCGCGGTCTGTTCGGCTTCGTCTCCGGCCGCGGGCCCGTCCCCGTCGACGAGGTCGAGCCGGTCTCCGAGATCGTCAAGCGCTTCTCCACCGGCGCCATGTCGTACGGCTCCATCTCCCGCGAGGCGCACGAGACGCTCGCCATCGCCATGAACCAGCTCGGCGGCAAGTCCAACACCGGCGAGGGCGGCGAGGACGCGGACCGGCTGTACGACCCGGCGCGCCGCTCCTCCATCAAGCAGGTCGCCTCCGGGCGCTTCGGTGTCACCAGCGAGTACCTGGTCAATGCCGACGACATCCAGATCAAGATGGCGCCGGGCTTGGCGCCCTGCGCCATCTTGATCTGGATGTCGTCGGCATTGACCAGGTACTCGCTGGTGACACCGAAGCGCCCGGAGGCGACCTGCTTGATGGAGGAGCGGCGCGCCGGGTCGTACAGCCGGTCCGCGTCCTCGCCGCCCTCGCCGG
>NZ_MAUD01000589.1 GCF_001700515.1 Streptomyces lushanensis | reverse complement strand
TGGACCGGGTGGCGGTGCCGGCCCCCGCGTGCCTCCGGGCCCGGCACCGCCACCCGGTCCATGCCCCTCCCCGGGCCCGGCACCGCCCGCCGCGCCGTTCGCGGGAGCGTCGCCCGCCGGACGGTCGATCCCCTCCATGCCCAGTCGCAGCCCACCGTCCTCGGTGACCGGCGGCCCCACCGCGAACGAGCCGGCGCCGACGAGCGGGACACTCACCACCAGGTCCAGCGAGGGTTTCAACTCACCGCCGAGCGCGCTCCACACGTCCGCGAACGACCGGTCCTCCGGCGGCGGCAGGGCGATCGTCATCGGTACGGTCAGCGGCAACTCGGCCAGCAGGCCGCTCAGATGGGCCCTGGGCACCGCGTCGTGGCGCAGGAGACACAGCAACAGGGACGACAGCAGCCGGTGCTCGTCCTCAGGACGCCGGGTCCAGGCGGTGATCAGGTAGGACAGCTTGAAGTAGCGGGGCGGGCGATGGCGGGCCACAACGGTGCCGCGCTCGCCGTACTCGTTGGACAGGCCGCGGGAGCGGCGGCGCAGGTCCTCGCGGATGTCGTAGAGGTACAGATTGACCGTGGGCGCGTTGACCTTGGCCGCCCACTCGCGGTTCGGCGCGTCGAAGACGACGCTGACCTGGGTGCCGCCCAGCGCCTCGCCCCGGACGAGGGAGCGCAGGGCGTCGTCCACCTCGTGGATCACGGGTTCACCCCGCTTCTCGCCCACGCCCCGCTCACGCTAGCCCCGCCCACGCGCGCGCCGCCCGCACTCGCCCGGCCCACGCTCACCCCGCTCATCCGCGTCCCGCGAACTTGGGCGGCTGGAGGCTGCGTGGCACGACCAGGATCCCCGCGTCGAGCGGGTCGTACCCGGGCCCTTCGGCGCGCAGCAGCCGCGGGCCGGTCTCGTCCTTGCGCAGGACGAGCATCTGGGCGCGGAACGTCCCGTCGGCGCTCACCCGTACCGGAAGCGTCCTGGCGGTGATCCCTTCGCTCCACTCCAGTGTGACGACGGTGCCGGGCGGGAAGTCGCGGCCCTCCGCGAGGACCACGTCGCCGAGCCGGGCGACGAGGGGCCCCGCGGTCAGTACGGGCTGGAGGACCCGGATCCGCAGGGTGTCGGTGTTGTTGGCGGTACGGGGGTCCCGCGTCGCGCCGGTGACGCGGGCGGTCAGAGTGCCGGTGGTCGCCTTCTCGTAGGAGATCCGGGCGGTGACCTCGATCCGGTCGCCGGCCCGCAGGGTGCAGGGGGCGGCGCTGGTGCAACCGCTCTGGGCGGTCAGTACGCGAACGGGCTGGGGCACGTCGACCGCCAGCACGACGCCTGCCGCGGTGTCGGGGCCGGCGTTGGTCAGGGTGAACGTGGTCGTGATCACGCCGCCCGTGAACCCGGGCAGCGGCGTGGCCGCGGCGGTCACGGCCAGGTCGGCGGCGGGCGGGCGCGGTGTCGGCGGGCGCAGGACGACGGTGAACACGGCGGTGTCCCTGCCGGTGTTGCCCGCTCTGTCCTTGGCGGTACAGGTCACCGTCGTCCTGCCGACAGGGAATCGGGACCCGGAGGGCGGGGCGCAGGTGACGGGGACGGAGCCGTCGATCACGTCCCTGGCGCCGGCGGTGTACCGAATGACCGCGCCGGTGCCGCCGGTGATCTCAACGATCCGGTCGTCGACCTGGACGACCGGCGCGCCCCCGTCCACCACGGTGAAGACGGCCGTGTCGGTGCCGACGTTGCCGACGGAGTCGGTCGCGGTGCAGGTGACCGTCGTCCTCCCGACGGGGAAGGCCGAGCCGGACAGCGGGACGCAGACGACCGGCACGGGACCGTCGATACCGTCCACGGCGGTGGCGCTGTAGTCGATCACGGCACCTTCCGGACCCGTCGCCTCCACCGTACGGTCCGCCACGCTCACGACGGGCGCGGTCGTGTCGACCACCTCGATGACGGCCGTACCACGTCCCGTGTTACCCCGTTCATCGACAGCCGTGCACGTCACCGTCGTCTCACCCACCGGAAAGCGCGAACCGGAAGGCGGCACACACGACACCGGCACCGAACCGTCCACGATGTCCTCGGCCGACGCCGGATACTCGACCACGGCACCATCCGGACCCGTCGCCTCCACCGTACGGTCCCCCACGCTCACGACGGGCGCGGTCGTGTCGACCACCTCGATGACT
>NZ_MAUD01000059.1 GCF_001700515.1 Streptomyces lushanensis | reverse complement strand
GCCTGGCCGACGCGCCGACGCTCTGACGGCGCGTCGGCGCGTCGGCCAGGCGGTAGGCGGTAGGCGGTAGGCGGTAGGCGGTACGCGGCACACCGGACGCGGTGCGAGGCGCGCGCACGCCGCGGCACGCGAAAAGGCCGTCCGGGCGCCGGGCGCGGACGGCCTTTTCGTGTACCAGGGGCGGTGCGGAGGTCAGCTCACCTTCTGCTCCTGTGCCTCCTGTTCCCGCTCCACCTGCTCGTTCCACTCGCGCTTGACGGCGCGCCAGGCCTCGTCGGTCTGGCCGAGCCGCCAGTATCCCGACGCCGAAAGCCGCTCGCGCGGGACACCGCGCTCCAGCCGCAGATGACGGCGGAGGTCCCTCACGAAGCCGGCCTCGCCGTGCACGAAGGCATGGACATCACCCGCGGGGAACTCCAGTTCGCGCACGGCGGCGACCAGGGCCTCACCGACCGGGCGGTCGCCTCGGTGCAGCCAGGTGATCCCGGCGCCGTCCGGCGTCGTGACCTTCTGCTCCTCCTCGGGGCCGGAGACCTCGACGAAGGCACGCACGGGCGCGCCGGCCGGAATCCGCTCCAGCGAGGCGGCGATCGCGGGCAGGGCGCTCTCGTCCCCGGCCAGCAGATGCCAGTCCGCCGCCGGGTCCGGCGCGTACGAGCCGCCGGGCCCGAGGAACCGTACGGTCTCGCCCGGCCGCACCCGCGCGGCCCAGGGTCCGGCCAGCCCCTCGTCGCCGTGCACCACGAAGTCGACGGTCAGCTCGCCGGAGTCCGGGTCCCAGGCGCGCACCGTGTACGTGCGGGTCGTGGGCCACTGGTCGCGCGGGAACTCCGCGCGGATCCGGTCCATGTCGAACGGTTCGGGATAGGTCGCACCGTCCGCGGCGAAGAGCAGCTTGATGTAGTGGTCGGTGAACTCACCGGCCTCCAGTCCGGCCGGCCCGTCGCCGCCCAGAACGACACGGACCATGTGCGGCGTGAGCCACTCGGTGCTCACGACCTGTGCCTCACGCGCCTTCGGTGCCTTGCGGGCCGGCTGTTCTGCCACGGTGGTCTCCCCAGACTCTGGTGATGCTTAGGCTTACCTAAGCTAACACCTCGGCCGGGCGCCCGGACCGCGTGCGGAGCCCGGTCGTGGAGCTCAGCTCTCCAGGACGACCAGAAGTCTGCGCAGCGCGCCGCCGAGGCCCCACCGGACGGCGAGCGCCTCGACCAGAGCCGGATCGCGCGGCTGTGAGGGCAGGGCCGGATCGAACTGCGGCAGCGGAACGTCCCCGGCGACCCGTACCACCCTGGGCGCGACCGCCACATAGTCCCGGGCCTCGTCGAGCCGCTTGCGCTGCGACGGAGTGAGCTTCGAGCGCGGATCGTCCACCGCCGCCATGATCCCGGCCAGATCGCCGAAGGCGTCCAGCAGCTTGGCCGCGGTCTTCTCGCCGATTCCCGGCACACCGGGAAGCCCGTCGCTCGGGTCGCCGCGCAGGAGCGCCAGATCGACATATCCGGGTCCGTCGACGCCGTACTTCTCGCGCAGCACCGCCTCGTCGGTGAGCTGGAGCGTGCCGACGCCCTTCAGGGGATAGAGCACCCGCACACCCCGGGCGTCGTCGACGAGCTGATAGAGATCCCGGTCGCCGGTGACGATGTCCACCGGACCCGTCGCCCGGCCCGCGAGCGTGCCGATCACGTCGTCCGCCTCGTATCCCGCGACGCCGACCCGGGCGACACCGAGCGCGTCGAGCACCGCCTCGATGACCGGGACCTGTGGCGCGAGCGTGTCCGGAGTCTCCTCCTCGTCGGGCCCCTCCGCGCGCTCCTCGGCCACCCGGTGCGCCTTGTACGACGGGATCAGCTCCACCCGCCACTGGGGCCGCCAGTCCGCGTCCATACAGGCCACCAGCTCGTCGGGCCGGTGGTCCTGGACCAGACGTGCGATGAAGTCGAGCAGCCCGCGCACCGCGTTGACCGGGGTGCCGTCCGGGGCCCGTACGGAGTCGGGGACCCCGAAATAGGCCCGGAAGTAGAGGGAAGCGGTGTCGAGGAGCATCAGGCGTCGCGTCACAACCCCGATGATGCCCCAGCCCACTGACAGCCGCCGCCGACGGACCGCGGCCCGCCGGCCGCCCCGGCGCAACGACCGCGAGAGCGGTCGAGGACGGTCACAGAATGTCACCGCTCCCGCTCCGGGGGAATCTCACGCGATGTCGCCCGATCGGCCGCGGCGGACGGCGCGGTGGACACGACCGCGGAGGCGGAGGCGGCGCCGCCCGCCGGCAGGGCGCCGGGCACGTCCCGCCCGCTTCCCGGCCGCCGGGCGGACGCCGGGGCTCTTTGCGAATCACCCGCGGACGCGCATGATGGACCCCGGGGGCCGCCTGCTTCCCTCGCCCGTGGTTTCGTACCGCCCGGGGGTCCGGCAGCGGGTGAGGCAGGACAGCTCTTGTACCGGCGTCAACTCTGAGAAGATGACGATCCGGTCGGGAGGGAGCCAGTCATGGACGACAAGGAAGCGCTCAGGGTGGGCGCGGCCGTCCGCAGGCGGCGCAGGTCCCTGGGCCTGACCCTGGCGGCGGTGGCCGCCCGCAGCGGACTGTCGGTGCCCTTCCTCAGCCAGATCGAGAACGAGCGTGCCAGGCCGAGCACCCGGTCACTGGAACGGGTGGCGGACGCACTGGAGACCACGCCCGCACGGCTGCACGCCGCCGCCGACTCCGCGCGCACGGTCGATGTCGTACGGGCCGCCGACGCCGGACCCGGTGTCCGGCGGGTGGTCCGGGGCGGACATCAGCTCAACGCCAAGGAATTCACCGGCGAGCAGGACACCGGCCGGGAGTACCAGCACCGCAACGACGAGATCATGTACATCGCCGACGGCGCCGCCGAGGTCGAGGCCGAGGGCCGTGCCTACCGGCTGGAGCGCGGTGACACGCTGTATCTCTCCGGTGGTGTACGGCACCGCTGGCGGGCCACCGAGCCCGGCACCCGCATCCTCGTCGTCTCCGTCGCGGAGCACATCGACGCGACGGTCGACCCCAGACGCTGACCGGCCGGGCAGCCGCCCGGCGCCGAGCGGCGGGCCACCGCGCCGGCCGACGGCGGCTCCCCGCCCGGGGCGGCCTCTCACGCCGTACGGGCCGTCACCGGCCGGGGCACCTGCGGCGCCGCGAGCAGCGTTCCGCCGAGCAGCCCGCGCAGCGTGTGCCACCCCACCACCGCCCAGGCCGCCACCAGCAGCACGAACAGGCCCACCGCCAGCCACTCCAGCGCCACCAGGCCGGTACGCCCGGCCAGTGCCTCGGTGCCCGTCACACACGTACCGACCGGGAAGGTGAAGGCCCACCAGGTCATCGTGAACCGCATCCCGCGCCGCGCGGCCCGTACCACCAGGGCCGCCGCCAGCGCCAGCCACAGCAGCGCGAACCCCAGCACCGGCACGCCGTACACCACCGCGAAGGCGCCCAGCGCCCGCGCGTACGGAGAGCCGACCGCCCCCGGCGCCACCTCGGCGAGCCTGCCGACCGCCGTGACGGACTGCCCCAGCGGGCCGAGCACCAGGAAGAGCGCCGGAGTCAGCGCGAGCGGCGGCGGACCGTGGAGCAGCAGCCTGCCGAAGAGCAGCGGGAGCAGGGTCATGGTCGCGAGCAGACTGAGCCCGAAGAGCGCGTAGCAGCCGAACAGCAGCGTCTCGCGCCCCTGGCCCACGGGCAGAAAGGGCACCAGCGAGGAGCCGACCGCCGCGGAGACCATGGGCGGTACCACCGGCAGCAGCCAGACCGGCGACACCTCGCCGGGGCCCGGCCGACGGCGTACGACCAGCAGGTACGGCACGGCCACGGCGAACACCAGGCCCAGGGCCGTGCCCACGGCGAACAGCGCCGCGTCCATGACGACCGCCGCGTGCTCCCCGAGCACATCACGGCCCACGGCGAGCGTGGCTGCTCCGACGGCCAGCGGCGCCATCGCCGAACAGCCGTAGAACGGCGCCACGGCCGGATCGTGGAGCTGGGCGCGCGCCCGGTCGCGATGGCAGAGCCAGTGTCCCGCGCGGGCGGCCACCAGCACGGCGAGCGCCACCACGGAGAGTGCCCAGAGCGCCACACAGCCGGTTCGCAGCCCCGGGACGTCCGCGGGCAGCCCGGCACCCGCGGTGGCCACGATCGCGGTCCCCATCACCGTCGCGTACCAGTTCGGTCCGAGGTGGCGGAGCCACGGCAGCCGTGGCCGCACCCGGGGGACGGCGCGCGGCCCGCCGGTGGCGGCGGGATACGCCCTGGTGGGATGCGTGAGAGCGGCCATGCCTCCACCCTCGCGCCCGCCCGCGGCCCCCACCAGGCCCGTTGTCGCTATGAGGTCATAACCTGTACTTATGACCGCTGATCCGCGCCCCGGCCGTGCCACGGCTCAGCTCGCCGCGCCCGGCGCCGCGCCTCTGGCCCACCGGGTGCCCGATCTCGGGGCTCTGGAGCTGCTGCTCGCCGTCGCCCGGCTCGGCAGCCTCGGCCGGGCCGCCCGTGAGCTCGGCATCAGCCAGCCCGCCGCGAGCGGCCGGATCAGGGCCATGGAGCGGCTGCTCGGCGTGGCTCTGGTGGACCGCTCACCGCGTGGCTCCCGGCTCACCGACGCCGGTGCGCTGGTCACCGACTGGGCCGGACGGGTGGTGGAGGCGGCCGAGGCCTTCGACGCCGGGGCGCAGGCGCTGCGTGGCCGCAGGGACTCACGGCTGCGCGTGGCGGCCAGTATGACCATCGCCGAGTATCTGCTGCCCGGCTGGCTGGTGGCTCTCCGCAGGGCCCGGCCGGACACCGCGGTCTCCCTGCTCGCGGGCAATTCCGCGGCGGTCGCCGAGCGGCTGCTCGCCCATGAGGCCGATCTCGGTTTCGTGGAGGGCACGGCCGTGCCCGAGGGCCTCGACTCGGCGGTCATCGGCCATGACCGGCTGCTGGTGGTCGCCGCACCCGGTCATCCCTGGGCCCGCCGCCGTGGCCCGATCGATCCGGGGGAACTGGCCGGGACCGCGCTGATCCTGCGCGAACCCGGCTCCGGCACCCGTCAGGTGCTGGACGCCGGGCTCGCCCCGTACGGCGGAGTGGCCGAGCCGCTGCTCGAACTCGCCTCCACCACCGCGCTCAAGGCCGCCGCCGTGAGCGGTGCGGGGCCGTGCGTACTGAGCGAACTCGCCGTCGGCGAGGAACTGGCCGCCCACCGGCTCGTCAAGGTGCCGGTGGAGGGCGTACGGCTCCGCCGTGATCTGCGCGCGGTCTGGCCGGTCGGCACCCGGCCCGCGGGCCCGGCCCGTGATCTGCTCTCCCTGACGCGCGGCGCCCTGGAGTGAGCCGGGTCGCGGCGGCCCGGACCGGGGTTCAGACGCTCGCGGCCCGCGCCCGTGCCGCCCGGACCAGCGCGCTCACCACACGGGTGTCGTCGGCCATCTCGGGATGCCACTGCACACCCAGCGCCCACTGCGGCTCCGGCAGCTCGACGGCCTCGACCGTGCCGTCCGCGGCGAACGCCGACACGGTGAGCCCCGCGCCCAGCCGGTCCACCGTCTGGTGATGGTGCGTCGGTACGGCGAACTCCTCCGGCACCAGCTCGCCGTAGCGGGTGCCGGGCACCGGCTTCACCGGATGCTCGCCGAAGGTGCCTCTGACCGGGGAGGTGTGTCCCTCCACATGCTGGACGAGCGTCCCGCCCAGCGCCACATTGAGCAGCTGCATGCCCCGGCAGATCCCCAGCAGCGGCGTGCCGGACGCCAGGGCGGCGTCGATCAGGGCCAGTTCCCAGGCGTCCCGCTCCCGGGCCGGCGGTCCGGTACGAGGGTGCGGCTCGGCTCCGTACCGTACGGGCTCCACATCGGGGCCGCCCGCGATCACCACGCCGTCGAGCCTGGCCACCACCGAGGCGGCGGTGTCCGGGCCGTCCGGCGGAAGCATCGCGGCGATCCCGCCGGACCGCTGGACGATCCGGGGATAACCGGCGGGCAGCAGCGCCGCCGGAAGCTCCCAGACACCCCACGCGGCGGACTTCTCCAGATAGGTGCTGATCCCGATGAGCGGTTTCATGGCGTTCCGGTCCTTCCGTGGGTGCCGACGGTGTCCTCAGCCGCGTTCGAGTTCGGCCTCGGCGGCGGCCAGGGCCGCGAACTCCTCCTCGGGAGCCGCCGCGACCAGCCGGTGCCGACTGTAGAAGGTGAAGTACGCGAGAGCGACGGCGTAGACGCCCAGTGCGATGAACGCGGCGTCCTTGTCCACCAGGAAGGTCGCCACCAGCGCCGACAGGGCCAGTACGAACGCGACGCCTGAGGTGAGCATGCCCCCTGGTGTGCGGTACGGCCGGGCCAGCCCCGGCTCGCGGCGGCGCAGCACCAGATGGGACAGGGCCATCAGCGCGTACGAGATGGTGGCGCCGAAGACCGCCACATTCAGCATCCGCCCGCCGTCGCCGGTGGCCGCCGCCAGCGCGAAACCGATCGCGCCCGGGATCAGCAGTCCCGGATAGGGGGCCTTGCGGGCGCTGGTCAGGGAGAGGAAGCGAGGCAGATAGCCCGCCCGGGAGAGGGCGAAGAGCTGCCGTGACCCGGCGTAGATGAGCGAGAAGAAGGAGGCGACGAGACCGGCGAGGCCCGCGTAGTTGACGAACCGGCTCAGCGCGGTCGGTTCGCCGTCCCCCTGGAGCGCGACCACCAGCGGATTGCCCGCGTCTTGCACGGCGGCCGAGCCGCGTGCGCCCGTCGCGGCCAGGAAGGTGATCAGCGCGAGCAGCACCAGCACCCCCATGGAGATCGACAGCGCCCTCGGCATCGAACGCACCGGGTCCTTGGCCTCCTCGGCGGCCAGCGGCACTCCCTCCACCCCCAGGAAGAACCACATGCCGAACGGGAAGGCCGCCCAGATGCCCAGCACGCCGTACGGCAGCCAGGACCCCGAGCCGAACGCGTCCGGGTCGGCCGGGATGTCGTTGAGACCGCTCGCGTCGAACTCGGTGAACGCGCCGGCCGCGAAGATGAGCAGCGCCGCCACCGCGACGGCCGTCACCACGAGGCTGAAGCGCAGCGCCTCGCCGACGCCCCAGAGATGGATCCCGATGAAGACCGCGAAGCAGGCCAGATAGACCGGCCAGCCGGCGGTCAGCCCGAAGAGGTCGAGCGACTCGACATAGTCGCCGATGAAGATCGAGATGGCGGCCGGCGCGAGGATGTACTCGATCAGGATGGCCGTACCGGTCAGAAAGCCGCCCCAGGTGCCGAGCGCCCGCCGGGCGAAGCCATAACCGCCGCCCGCGGTGGGCAGGATGGCGGAGAGTTCGGCGAGGGAGAAGACCAGACAGGCGTACATGACACCCATCAGCAGTGTGGCGAGGGCGAGACCGCCGAAGCCTCCCTCGGACAGACCGATGTTCCAGCCCGAGAAATCACCGGAGACGACATAGGCGACACCGAGACCGGTGAGCAGCAGCCAGCCGGCGCTGCCCCGGCGCAGCGCGCGCCGTCGCAGATAGTCGGCGTCCTGCCGGGCCGTGTCGGCCGGGCCGGCCGTCGTGATGCGCGAGTCGGTGCCGTCGGACATGAGCAGCTCCTGCCTCGGGGTAAAGGTGTGAGGGCATACCTTTGCGCTCCGGACGGCCACGCGCAAGACTCCTGCGTCAAAAGGCTGTTACGGCTCCGCCCGCCACCGCTCCCGCGACGGGAGGGTCCGTTCCGGCGGAACCCGAGAGGGACGCATGGCCCGCGCTCAGGCCAGAAAACCGCGCAGCAGCGCGGCCGTACCGCCGCAGTGCTCGCGTGCGATCTCGCGTGCCGCGTCCGCGTCCTGGTCGAGCACCGCCTCGGCCAGCGCCGTGTGCTGGCGCTGCGAGTGCTCCAGATTCCTCACGAGCAGCGGGATGCAGTCCAGCAGATCGTTGACCGTCGCCCGCACGGCCGCGTACTGGGCGGTCAGGGTCGCGGAGCCGGACAGCTCGGCGAGCGTGAGATGGAACAGCGTGTCCAGCCTGCGGTACTCCACGAGCGGCGCGTCGTGGGTCGCGGCCAGCGCCGAGCGCAGCCGCCCCGCCCGTTCACCGGTCAGCCCGTCCGCCGCGCACAGTCCCGCCGCGCCCGCCTCCAGCACCTCGCGAAAACGCAGGACGTCCTCGATGTCCACGCCGGCCACCCGCCGGCGCAGCTCCTCCTCGGCGCCGCCGACCGGGGTGCCGGGTCTGTGCCGTACGAACGTCCCGCCGTATCTGCCCCGCCTGCTCTCCAGCAGCCCCTGGTCCTGGAGCACCTTGAGCACCTCGCGCAGCGTCACCCGGCTGATCCGCAGCCGGTCCGCGAGCTCCCGCTCGGCGGGCAGCCGTTCGCCGCCCGCCACCAGACCGAGCCTGACGACCTGGAGGATCTGCTCCAGCGCCTCCTCGAAGCCGTTCCCCGCCCGCACGGGCCGCAGCACCGGAGTCAGCGGGTCCATCGGCTCGTTCTTCTTCGTCATGTCGCCGATTCCCCTTCCCAACCAAAGGTCTCCAGGAATACCTTATGGCTTCCGGCTGACCGAAGGAGGAGTAATCCCGTGGCAGACCGCACACCCCCGCTCGCCCTCGACAAGCTCCGCATCCTCGTGGAGAGCGGTGAGATCGACACGGTGGTCCTGGCGTTCCCCGATATGCAGGGCCGGCTCCAGGGCAAGCGGTTCGCCGCACGCTTCTTCGTCGACGACGTCCTGGAGCACGGCGCCGAGGGCTGCAACTATCTCCTCGCCGTCGACACCGACATGAACACCGTCGACGGATACGCGATGTCCTCCTGGGACACCGGCTACGGTGACTTCGCCATGCGTCCCGACCTCACCACACTGCGCCGGCTGCCCTGGAACGAGGCCACCGCGATGGTCATGGCCGATCTCGCCCGGAGCGACGGATCGCCCGTCGCCGCGGCGCCCCGCCAGATCCTCCGCCGCCAGCTCGACCGGCTCGCCGAGTACGGCTACACCGCACATGTCGGCACGGAGCTGGAGTTCATCGTCTTCAAGGACACCTACGAGCAGGCCTGGGACAGCGGCTACCGCGGGCTGACTCCCGCCAACCAGTACAACATCGACTACTCCGTCCTCGGCACCGGCCGGATCGAACCGCTGCTGCGCCGGATCCGCAACGAGATGGCCGGCGCGGGGCTGACCGTCGAGTCCGCGAAGGGCGAGTGCAACCCCGGCCAGCACGAGATCGCTTTCAAGTACGACGAGGCCCTCGTCACCTGTGACCAGCACGCCGTCTACAAGACCGGCGCCAAGGAGATCGCCTCCCAGGAAGGCGTCTCGCTCACCTTCATGGCCAAGTTCAACGAGCGCGAGGGCAACTCCTGCCATATCCACCTCTCGCTTCAGGACAAGCACGGCACCAGCGTCATGGCCGGGGACGGGCCGGAGGGGATGTCGCCCGTGATGCGCCACTTCCTGGCTGGACAGCTCGCCGCGCTGCGGGACTTCTCCCTGCTGTACGCGCCGACCATCAACGCGTACAAGCGCTTCCAGCCCGGCTCCTTCGCGCCCACCGCCGTCGCCTGGGGACATGACAACCGGACCTGTTCGCTGCGGGTGGTCGGCCATGGCCGGTCCCTGCGCTTCGAGAACCGGCTGCCCGGCGGAGACGTCAACCC
>NZ_MAUD01000588.1 GCF_001700515.1 Streptomyces lushanensis | reverse complement strand
GACGACCGCCCGTACGGCCCGTGCGTGGATGAGCGGGCCCGGATCGGCAACAAGGCGAAGGCCGATGCCGTGATCTCCGTGCACGCCGATGGTTCGGCGCCGGGAAACCGCGGATTCCATGTCATCCTTCCCGCCCCGGTGAAGGGCGGGGCCGCGGACACCGCGGCGATCGTCGGTCCGTCGCGCCGGCTCGGCGAGCACATCGTCGGCAACTTCGTACGGGAGACCGGCAGCGCACCCGCCAACTACCTGGGCGCGGGCACCGGGCTGGATGTGAGGAAGGACCTCGGCGGACTCAATCTGTCGAAGGTTCCCAAGGTCTTCGTCGAATGCGGCAACATGCGCGATCCACATGACGCGGCCCTGCTCACCGACGCGGATTGGCGGCAGAAGGCGGCACAGGGGATGGCGGATGGAATCAGGGGATTCCTCACGAGGTGACCTGGAATGCCCGACCGGCCGCCGGTCGTCGCCCGGTCCGATCGCGCGCGAGGTGATCACAGCCCGTGTCACAGCTTCCCGTCGGACCCGGTAACAGGGCTGCTACCGCCTCTGATACCGGGCAGACGACCCGATCGGGCAGACGATACATTCATCCGTACGATAGGGAGCCGCCCCCGAGCTTCGCACCGCGCACCGCCGCAATCGGCGACCGCGTCGACCGCCCCGACGAGACGACAACGAAGGACTTTTCACGTGAACATCCGCTCCCTCACTCGAGGCGACGGCGTGGTGATCGGAGCAGCGGTGTTGCTGTTCATCGCCTCGTTCCTCAATCTGTACGAGTCCAGCGTGTTCGGATCGAGCAATGCCCCGAACGCCTGGGACTCACTGGGCACCGTGATGAGCATCCACCTGGCCGGGGTCATCGCCGCGGCACTGATCGTCACCTCCCGCGCGCTGCCGCAGCCGCGCAAGATCGTCGGGCTCGACCTCGGACAGTTCGGTGTCGCGCTGGCGATCTTCGCGGCGTGGACGGCGCTCTGGTCGCTGATCGGTCTGGACGGCATCGACGCGGGCAGCGGTCTGATCCTGGGCTTCGTCGGGGCCCTGGTACTCGCCGCCGCGGCCGTCGCCTCCCCGCTCGTACCGCCGCTGAAGGCTCCGCTCCTCGGCGCGCCGAGG
>NZ_MAUD01000587.1:429-925 GCF_001700515.1 Streptomyces lushanensis | reverse complement strand
TCGCCGGAGGGGATGCGCAGTCCCTCGTCGAGGAGGTCCCGGGCGAAGGCCCAGACGACCTCTCTGTCGTCGAGGGAGACCTCGACCGGGAAGACGATACGGATGGCGAGGGGATCGGCACCGTCGTAGCGAAGGGTGACCGGGACGGCCTTGGAGTGGGGGGCGTCCGTGATGAGACGGCATTTGGCAGGCTGCTCGACGACGGGTGACATCGCGGGGACCTCCTCCGTTTGAGAGAGGTTTAATGCTTAATGATACAAAGAATGTCTATTTGTGCCCAATTGTGGCGGAAGTGACATTCTTCGATCATCGGCGCGGCAACTCGCGTACAACCTGCTCTTGCGAACTGTTCGCAACAGGGTTCTACTGTCGAACGGCTTGCCCACCCCCGCACCCCCCGACGCGCAGCCTCGCGCGCAGTACCAGCAGGAAGCGGAGCCCGCTCATGCATGTCCCCGACGGATTCATCGATGTACCCGTCTCGGTCGCCGCAGGC
>NZ_MAUD01000587.1:0-419 GCF_001700515.1 Streptomyces lushanensis | reverse complement strand
CGAGCGGCCATCTGCTGGGCGGAGCCCTGGCGGCGATACTCGTCGGTCCCTTTACCGGGGTCCTCTGCATCTCCGTCGTCCTGCTGATGCAGGGCATCCTCTTCGCGGACGGCGGGCTCACCGCGCTCGGTGTGAACATCACCGTCATGGGCGTGGTGACGACCGTCGTCTCGTACTCGCTCTTCCGCGGGCTGGTCACGGTGCTGCCGCGCACCCGCCGCTCCGTGACCGTCTCCTCGTTCGTCGCCGCGCTGGTCTCCGTACCGGCGGCGGCCCTCGTCTTCACCGGTATCTACGCCGTCGGAGGGACGACGGACGTGCCGATCGGGAAGGTGCTGACCGCGATGGTCGGCGTCCATGTGCTGATCGGGATCGGCGAGGCCGTGATCACCGCGCTGACGGTCGGCGCCGTCATCGCC
>NZ_MAUD01000586.1 GCF_001700515.1 Streptomyces lushanensis | reverse complement strand
GGGAGACGGCCGTCTCCCGGGCCGTGAGTCCGGTGTTGTCGATGACATGGGCGTCGCCGGTCAGCCAGCCGAGCGCGGCGCGGTAGGGTTCGATGTGCTCGTAGCACCACTGCCGGGTGCGCTCGTTCGTCTCGGGATCGCCCTCCGCCAACTGACGAGCCGCAATCCGACCTCGCAGGATCGTTTCGTCTGTAGCCAGCAACACATGACGCACCGGGATACGGCGGGAGGCGAGCCCGCCGAAGATCTCGTCCCGGTACTCCTGCCGCAGCAGGGTCATGGGCACGACCAGCGCCCCGCCCAGCTCGGCCAGCAGGGCCGCCGCGGTGTCGACCACCAGACGCCGCCAGATCGGCAGGTCCTGGTAGTCGCCGACCTCGGCGAGCCGCTTCTGCGGCAGCAGCTGCTCCACTTCCCCGCCGATCAGTTCGGGGTCGTACAGTGTGCAGTTCGGGATCAGGTCGATCAGTTCGCGTGCGGTACTGGTCTTGCCCGCGCCGAACGCACCGTTGATCCAGACGATCACGGTTCCCCCTCTTCCGTAGCCCCCAGTGGACTGCCCGCAACAACCTGCCCCGGAAACCCCCCGCCCGATCGGGCCATGGGCCCGCACGCGGTGCTGTGGCCGAGCTGTGGCCGGTTCGATGTCGTACCGAGGCCGGGAACGTCCACTGTACGAACCGATGTCCGTTCCGGGCCGTAACACAACCCCGAGGAACATCGTTGGAACTCGATGTGACAAGGGGGCATCCAATGTGTCGGACGGTGCTGGAGAAATTTCCCGCGGGAGGGCCGCGCGGCAGTTGGCCCGCGGAGGAGTTCGCGCGGGCGCGCAGGGACGAGGGGACACCGGCGGAGGTCGTGATGGATCTCGACTCGGACGTCTTCCTCGTGGTCGTGCCGCAGCAGGCGACCGAGTCCGCATCGCGGCCACCGTCACAGCCGTAGTCGTAGGAGTACGTGAGGGCCTGTCCGCGCGCCCCTCCCGTACCCGAGCCGGTTCCGCACCCGAGCGCCGTACGACCCGGAGACATCCGTTATGCGTATACCCGGAACACCGGCCGCTCCGGCCGTTCCCGCCGTCCCCACCGCGCCCGCGGGCCCGGGACGGCGCCCCGGACGCCGCCGCGGGCGGCGGTCCGCCCTGACGCTCGCGCTGGCGGGCATCGCCGTCTCACTGGCCGCGCCCTCCGCGACGGCCGACAGCAGCGCCTGCACCCACCATTTCTCCGGTCCGCAGATCTGTATCCGGCTGGACGGCGAGGGCGGCAGGAACGCGGTCACCGGCATCTGGACCAACCCGCCGGACCATGTCACCGCCCGGCCGGTGTCGCTCTTCCGCGACGGGCAGCACCTCGACACGGCGACGGCCACCCGCTCCGACAAGGCGCTGACCTATCGCTGGCCCACGGCGGACACCGGCAACGGCGTCGAGCTGTGCGTGAAGTTCCGCGGCAGCCGGCGCGTGGCGTGCCAGACGACCCGGTAGGACCGTGCCTTCCCGTACCGTTCCCGTACCGGAGGCGGAGGATCCGCCTCGCACGCGGGCATCGGGAGCACCGAAGCACCCGCGTACCGGAGCCCCGGACGAGCCGGCCGGACCACGCCCCCCGTGCGTGGCCCGGCCCGGAGCCGAATCGCGGCCGTGCCCCCCGCCGCTCCCCCCATCGGCTCCCGTGCCGAGGTGTACTCTCCTTGGCCAGCTTTGGGCCAACCTTGAGAAGACCTGGAATCAGCAGGTCGGCCCGGGCTTTCAACGCTAAGGTCCGGGCCAGGGGGTGATCGGATTGCCGGTGGAGTTCGGCTTGCTCGGATCCATCGACGTGCGGCTCGACGGCCGGCCGGTGGAGTTGGGACATGCCCGGCAGCGGTGTGTGCTGGCGGCGCTGATGGTCGACGTGAACCGGGTCGTGTCGGTCGACCAGTTGATCGACCGGGTATGGGGCGAGCGCTCTCCGCAGCGGGCGCAGGCGTCCCTCTACAGCTACATCTCCCGGCTGCGCCAGGCCCTTTCCCCGGCCGCCGACGCGGACATCGAGCGGCGCCCCGGCGGCTACGTACTGAACGCCGACACCTCCGCGGTGGACCTGCACCGCTTCCGCGAACTGGTCGAGCGGGCGCGCACGGTGGACGACGGCGAGGCGGAGGCCCTGTTCGAGGAGGCGCTCGCGCTCTGGCACGGTGATGCCGCGACCGACCAGGACACCCCCTGGTTCAACTCCCTGCGCGAGGCCCTGCTCCGGGAGAGACACGCGGCCGAACTGGACCTGGTGGACATCCGGTTACGGTCGGGGCGGCACACCGGACTGCCCGCCGAACTCACCACCCGCGTCGAGGCGCACCCGCTGGACGAGCGGCTGGTCGGCCAGCTCATGCTGGCCCTGTACCGCGACGGCCGGCCCGCCGACGCCCTCGCCCGCTACGAGGAGCTCCGCGAACGGCTGGCCACGGAGCTGGGCACCGACCCGGGACCGCCGCTGCGCGAGCTGCGTCAGCGGATCCTCACGGCCGATCCGGCGCTCGACGAACCCGCGCCCGCGACCACGCATGGCTTCCCCGGTTCATCCGTGGAGTCGGCGCCGCCGCCCGCTCCCGTACCGCGCCAACTGCCCGCCCCGCCGCCGATGTTCACCGGCCGCAACAGCGAACTCGCCCGTCTGGGCAAGCTGCTGGAGCCGGGGGCCGAGCGCGGCGGCACCGTGGTGATCTCGGCGATCGGCGGCACCGGCGGCATAGGCAAGACCTGGCTGGCCCTGCGCTGGGCCCACAGCTGCCAGGAGCGCTTTCCCGACGGTCAGCTCTACGCCGATCTGCGCGGTTTCTCGCCGTCCGGAGACCCCGTACCGGCGGCGGTGGCGGTACGCGCCTTTCTGGAGGCCCTCGGAGCGCCTCCGGGCACGATCCCGGCGGACCCGGACGCGCAGGCCGCGCTCTACCGGAGCCTGACCGCGGGCAAACGCCTGCTGATCCTGCTCGACAACGCCCGTTCCACCACCCAGGTCCTGCCGCTGCTGCCCGGCAGCCCCACCTGTACGGTCCTGGTCACCAGCCGCCATCAGCTCACCGGGCTCACCGCCGCGCACGGCGGCGCACCCCTCACACTGGATGTGCTCACCGACACGGAAGCGCTCGAACTGCTGACGCGTCATCTCGGCACCGCCAGGATCGCCGCCGAACCCGACGCCGCCGCCACACTGCTCAAGCACTGCGCCGGGCTGCCGCTGGCCATCAGCATCCTGGCCGCGCGCGCCACGATGAATCCCGCGCTGTCGCTCGCCGCGCTGGCCTCGGAGCTGCACGAGGCGGCGACCCGGCTCGACGCCCTGGACGCGGGTGAGACGGCGACGGACCTGAGGGCGGTCTTCGCCTCCTCGTACGAGGCTCTCGACGCGCCCACGGCCCGGGTGTTCCGGCTGCTGGGACTGGCGCCGGGCGCCGACATCGGACTGCCCGCCGCCGCCAGTCTCACCGGGCTTCCGCCCTCCCGCCTCCGAGCCCATCTGCGTACGCTGCACGCCGCGCATCTCGTCCAGGAGCACATGCCTCACCGCTACACCTGTCATGACCTGCTGCGCGCGTACGCCACCGAACTCGCCCAGAGCTTCGACACCGAGGCCGAGCGCACCGCCGCGCTCGACCGGCTGCTCGACCACTACGTGCACACCGCGTACGCCGCCGACAGACTGCTCCTTCCGCACCGGGACCCGCTCACGCTGCCGGCGCCGGCGGAGGGCCTGACGCCGGAACAACTCGTCGGCCACGAGGAGGCGATGGAGTGGTTCAGCCGCGAACACACGGTGCTGACCGCCGCCGTCGAACACGCCGCGCGCCTCGGCCTCGACACACGTGTGTGGCAGCTGGCGTGGGCCACGGTCACCTTCCAGTCGCGGCGCGGGCACTGGCACGAGGTGGAGAGCGTGCAGCGCGCCGCGCTGGCCGCGGCCGTTCGGCTGGGCGACCGCTCGGCACAGGCCGAGTGCCGCCGGGGACTGGCCTGGGCCCTCGCCCAGACCGCCCGGACCGGCGAGGCCAGGAACGAACTTGAGCTGGCGCTCGCCCTGTCGGGGGATCTCGGTGACGACACGGGCAGGGCGCACGCCCATCTCACCCTGAGCTGGCTGGACGAGCTGGAGGGAGACGCGCGGGCCGCCTTCGAGCACGATCTGACAGCCCTCGGTCTCTTCACGTCGAGCGGCCACCGCTCGGGACGCGCGCGGGCGCTGAACGCGCTCGGCTGGGACCGTATCCAGCACGGCGACCACCAGCAGGCCGTCCTCGACTGCGAGGAGGCCCTGGCCCTGCAACAGGAACTCGACGACGAACGCGGCCAGGCGGGCACCTGGGACACCCTCGGCTACGCCTATCAGCGGATCGGCGACTACGGGAGGGCCAAGGAGTGCTTCCAGCACAGTCTGCGGCTCAACCGGGCGCTGGGCCATCGCTTCAACGAGGCGGAGACCCTGATCCACCTCGGCGAGACCCACCGGGAGACGGGCGCGCTGCCCGCCGCGCGCGAGGCGATGCAGCAGGCCCTCACGATCCTCATCGGCATCGGCCATCCCCAGACCGAACTCAACCGTGTCCGCGCGATGCTCCAGGAGCTGAACACCCCGACAGCCTGACCCGCCGTGGCCCCGGGGCCGCGGCCGGAGCGGGCCCCGGTCCCGGCGGGCCCGCCCTTCCGTGGCCCGGCGGCCGTGGCCGGGCGACCGGGGTCAGGCGACCGAGGTCGGCGTGGCCTCCACCGGCGCGGCCTCGTCCCGTATCGCCAGCGTCGCCGCCGCCGCGCCCACCAGGCCCGCGTCCGTGCCCGTCAGCGCCGGCGCGATCTTGATCCCGTGGACGAAGGAGAGCGTCGCGTAGTCCTGGAGCGAGCGGCGCAGCGGCGCGAAGAGCAGCTCGCCCGCGTTCGCGACCCCGCCGCCGATGACGGCGATACGGATCTCCACCAGCGTGGCGGTCGCGGCGATCGCCGCGGCCAGCGCCTGCGCCGCCCGGTCGAAGGACGCGACGGCGACCGGATGTCCCGCCCGCGCGGCGGCGGCCACCGCGGCGGCGGAGGTGTCACCGTCCGGCCCCGACTCCCAGCCGCCCTCCAGGGCCCTGCGGGCGATGTTGGGCCCGCTGGCGATGCGCTCCACACAGCCGCGCGAGCCGCAGGGGCAGAGATCGCCGTCCAGGTCCACGCTGATGTGCCCGATGTGCCCCGAGTTGCCGGTCGGCCCCGCGTGGACCTTCCCGTTCAGTACGAGCCCGCCGCCGACTCCGGTCGAGACCACCATGCACAGCGCGTTGTCGTAGCCGCGCGCCGCGCCCTGCCAGTGCTCCGCCGCGGTCATCGCGACCCCGTCGCCGACGAGCGTCACCGGCAGCCCGCCGGTGGCCCGCGCCACCCGCTCGACCAGCGGAAAGCCGTGCAGCCCCACGACGTTGACCGGGTTGACCGTACCGGCCGAGGCGTCCACGGGACCGGCACTGCCGATGCCCACGGCCGTCGCCGACGCCCGGAGCGGAGAGGCCAGGACCTCGGCGAGGACCTCCTCGACGGCCCGCATCACCGTCTCGCCGTCCTCCCGCGCGGGTGTCGGCCGCTGCGCCCGTACGAGGATCCTGCCGCCGCCGTCCACCAGCGCGCCGGCGATCTTGGTTCCGCCGATGTCGAGTGAGACAACGGAGTCGGTATGCATCGGGTCGGATCTCCCGGGGATGAGGCATCCCCGCCTGTATGGGGGGATGTACGGACCTGCGGCTTCGGTGAACAGTCTCCATTCACCTGACAACGTTGTCCAGGGCCTATGCTCGTCGCCACGGCCGAGGATGGCAATCCTCCGTCGCATCCGCCCGGAGAATCACCGAAGAAATGACGACAGGACAGCGCACTGTGGCAGACACCGCCCGCCGCCCCGAGCCCCGTTACGGTAACCGGCCCACGATGAAGGATGTGGCCGCACGGGCCGGGGTCGGGCTCAAGACGGTCTCGCGCGTGGTCAACGCGGAACCGGGTGTCACGCCCGACACGGAGCGCCGGGTGCAGGAGGCCATCGAGGCGCTGGGCTTCCGCCGCAACGACTCGGCGCGGGTGCTGCGCAAGGGCCGTACCGCCAGTATCGGTCTGGTCCTGGAGGATCTCGCCGACCCGTTCTACGGTCCGCTGAACCGCGCCGTGGAAGAGGTCGCCCGCGCCCATGGCGCGCTGCTCATCAACGGTTCGAGCGCCGAGGACCCGGACCGCGAGCAGGAACTGGTGCTGGCGTTGTGCGCGCGCCGGGTGGACGGGCTGATCGTGATCCCGGCCGGGCACGACCACCGCTATCTGGAGCCCGAGATCAAGGCCGGGGTGGCGACCGTCTTCGTGGACCGGCCGGCCGGCCGTATCGACGCGGACACGGTGCTCTCCGACAGCTTCGGCGGTGCCCGCTCCGGCGCGGCGCATCTCATCGCGGGAGGCCATCGCAGGATCGGTTTCATCGGTGACCAGCCCAGGATCCACACGGCCATCGCGGTGCGGTATCCGCGCAGCCGCTCGATGGCCGTGTGGATCCTGG
>NZ_MAUD01000585.1 GCF_001700515.1 Streptomyces lushanensis | reverse complement strand
GCGTCTTCCTGATCTCGGCGGAGGTCATGACGCTCGCCGCCGAGATCAGGAAGACGCAGGCCCCGGAGATCAAGACCCTGTCCGCCTGGCTCAAGGGCTGGGGCGAGCAGGTGCCGGCCGACGACGCCGGCCACGACGCCGACCATTCCGCACACACCATGTCCGGAATGATGAGTGAGGACGACATGTCCGCGCTGGAGAACGCGTCCGGCGCGGCATTCGACACCGCCTTCCTGAAACTGATGGTCAAGCACCACGAAGGCGCCGTCACCATGGCCAGGACCGAGCAGTCCCAGGGCGCCAACCAGGCCGCCAAGGACCTGGCCGACCGCGTCGCCACCTCTCAGAGCGCCGAGATCACCCGTATGAACGGGCTGCTCGACAGGTAGTCCGGCGACAGACCCGGGACCGGTGGAACGACGTCCCGGACCGGGGGCCGCGCCCGAGGCGCGGCCCCCGGTTCACGTTCGGGTCCAGGCCGTTCACGTTCGGGGTCCGCGCCGCCCCTCAGCTCCCCGCGCCACCGCCGTGGGCCGTCGACAGAGCCAGTTCGCGCCACTGGGTGAGTTCCTCGGCGACCAGATCCAGTTTGGCCTGCACCCGTTCGACGGAGTCGGCTCCCAACTGGAGCCGGCTCGGCGGATCGGCCATGGCGGCGAGCGTCACGATGGCTTCGGCCGCCTTGACCGGGTCACCCTCCTGGGCGTGGTTGCTCTCCTGCGCCCATCTGCGGGTACGGCCCACCGTATCGGCGTAGTCGGGGATGACCTGTCCCACGCGGTGCAGCGAGCTGGAGTCGAGAAAGTCCGTGCTGAACACACCCGGCTCGACAACCGTCGTGAGGATCCCGAGAGGCAGCAGTTCGGCACGCAGGGACTCGCTGAGACCCTCGACGGCGAACTTCGTCCCGGCGTACACGCCCCAGCCGGTGCCCGCGGTGAAGCCGCCGACCGAGCTGATGTTGATGATCCGGCCGGCGCGCTGCCGGCGCATCACCGGCAGTACGGCGCGGGTGACGGCCAGCAGCCCGAAGACATTGGTCTCGAAGACCGCCCTCACCTCGTCCGCCGACGCCTCCTCGACCGCTCCCAGCAGCCCGCGTCCCGCGTTGTTGACGAGCACGTCGATCCTGCCGAAACGCTCCACGGCGGCGTCGGCGGCCTGCCTCGCCTGCTCCTCGACCGTGACATCGAGCGGCACGGCCAGCAGCCGGTCGCCGCCCGCGGGCAGTGCGTCATGGACGGTCCGCGGATCGCGGGCGGTCGCGACGACCGCGCCCTCGCCGTCAAGGACCTTCCGTGCGATCTCCAGCCCGAATCCACGGGAAGCACCGGTGATGAACCACACCTTCATGCTCATGACGACCTCCTGACGGCCTCCTGCTCGCCCCGGGGCACCTTCGCCCTCGCTCCGACCGCGCCCGTTCCCCGGCGGGACTCCCAGCATGGCCGCCGGGGCGGCCCGCTGCCCGTCGAAGCCGTCGGGCCCGTACGACCGCGCGGCCGGGAAAGCCCGGTGATACCTTGGAGGTATCACCGGTGGGAGGAGACGCGCATGGACGTCGACCTGCGGAAGATCCGCTACTTCGTCGCCGTCGCGGAACGGTTGCACTTCGGCCGCGCGGCCGAGGAGCTCCATATCGCTCAGCCCGTGCTCTCGCGTCAGATCAAGGCACTGGAGAGCGACCTCAAGGTCCGGTTGTTCCGCCGCGACCGGCGCGGTACGGAACTGACCCCGGCCGGCGAGCAGTTGCTCGCCGATGCCCGCCCGCTGCTGGCGAGTGCCGCGGCGATGCGGCGCAGAGCGGTGAGGGCCGCGCGTGTCACGGATACGTTCACCGTCGGGTTCATGCCCGGTCTGATCGTGACGGACGCCGTGAGGACGCTGGCCGGCCGTCATCCCGGCCTCGACATCGACGTGGTGCGCACCAGCTGGGAGGACCAGGCCGATGTCGTACGGGACGGTCGCGTGGACGTCGGCTATGTCCGGATGCCGATCGATCCGACCGGGGTGGAGACCGTACCGCTGCTCACCGAACAGCGGGTCGTCGTGCTGCCGGGCGATCACCCGCTGTCCGGCAAGGAGAGCGTCGGCATCGCGGATCTGGCGGACGAGCATCTGCTCCAGAATCCTGACGCGGTCCCGGAGTGGCGTGACCTGGTCGCGGCCCGGGGCGGCCGGGAACGGCGGAGTCAGCCCCTGATCCGTACGACCGAGGAGAAACTCGAACAGGTCGCCGCTCGGCGCGGCGTCGTCGTACTGCCCCTGTCCACCGCGCTGTTCTACACCCGTCCGGACATCTGCCATGTGCCGGTGGACGACATCCCTCCGAGCCATGTCCGCCTGGCCTGGGCCGGCGGCCGTCACCGGGGGCTGGTCGAGGAGTTCACCCGGATCGCCCTCGACTCGGCCGGCCGGGGCCGGCCGGGCGGCGGGAGCTCCGCCCCACGCTGATGCCCGGGAGGTATCACAGACAGCGGATCAGGTCTTGGACAGCGCCGCGGGTGTCCCCGCACAGTCGAACACGTAAGAGAGCGGCTTCATCGGCACTCGGCCGATCTCCGACTCGGCATCCGACTGACAAAGGGGTCCGATTCCCATGAAGGTATTCATCACGGGCGGCTCCGGGTATGTGGGCAGAGCCACCGTCAAGGCACTGATCCGAAAGGGCTTCGAGGTAACGGCCCTGGCACGCAGTGACCGGTCCGCGCAGCGCGTCGAATCCCTGGGCGCCACCCCGGTCCCGGGCGGACTCACCGACACCGGAACGCTGCGCGCGGCGGCCGGCGAGGCGGACGGCGTCATCCATCTCGGGCAGCACTACGGCGCCGACACGGCCGCCGTCGACTTCGCGGCGTCGCAGGCACTCCTGGACGGCCTGGGAGGGCGCGGCACCTACGTGCACACCGGTGGCGTATGGGTCTACGGAAATACGAACGGTGTCGTGGACGAGAACGCGCCGCTGAATCCGCCGCGGCTCACTTCCTGGCGGCTCAAGAACGAGGAACAGGTACGGGCCAGGGCCTCCGGAGGAAGCCGGCCCGTCGTCGTGATGCCCGGGCTCGTCTACGGCCACGGTGAGGGCCTCATCGACCAGTTCCTCGTCGGCCCCGGAGGCGACGAGGGCACGGTTCTGTCCATCGGCGACGGGCGGAACCACTGGGCACTCGTCCATGTCGACGATGTGGCGGAACTGTACGTGCTGGCCCTGGACGCGCCCGCCGGATCGGTCTACGCCGGTGTGAGCGGCCAGAACATCCCGCTGGCCCGGATCGCCAGGGCCGTGGCACAGGGCGCCGGCCGTGCCGGACGCGTCACCTCCCTCTCCCTGGAGGAGGCGGAGGCCCGCATGGGCCCGATCGCCGAGGCGTTCGCCCTCGACCAGCAGTTCACGGGCGCTCGCGCGCGCGAGGAACTCGGCTGGACACCGACGCGGCTCGACGCCCTCACGGACCTCGCCCGTACGCCCTGATCTCACGCGGCAGACGCGGCCCCGGCCATCTCGGCTCGGGCCGGAAGGTCCTGGCCGGAAGGTCCTGAGGAGGCGAACTGGCGATCTTCCGCGAGTCCGCCCCTACTGCCAGGAACCGTACCTGCCAGGAACCGCACCGTCCCGAGGCCACGACCACGAGGCTGCCGGCCGGCCCGCCCGTACCACCGGGTGCCGCCGGGAGTGTCAGTGCGCGACGATCTGCTGGAGCGCCGCACCCTGGTAGCGCGCACCGGCGTTCCAGAGGATGAAGGAGTTCATCTTGTTGGCCGCCGCGCCCTTGATCTGTTCGGCGACCTGGGCCGGCCCGTAGGTGCTGCCCATCGAGAAGTCCTGGAGCCAGGGGACGACCTCCGTCTGGGTGCCCTTGGTGTGGCGGGCGAAGTCGGCGAGCGAGCGCTGCACGATCGCGTACGGGGCGGTGTCGGGGTTGGCGACGCCGTACTCCCCGGGCCCCCAGTGGGACGGGTAGACCATCGGCGCGATGTAGTCGCTGACCTTGGCCAGGGCCCCGATGTCCTGGGCTATCTCGGTGGGCCGGGTGGCGGCGATGCCGAAGACCGAGACACCGAGGTACTTGGCGTGCGGACGCATCGCGGTCCGGGTGTCGGCGACGAACGAGGTGATGGACTGCTCGGGCGTGGCGGACCCGATGCCCGGGAACCGCATCTTCGACAGCGGGCCGTCGGGGCGGCGCACGTAGTCGTAGAGGATGTCGTCGAAGCCGAGCTTGGCCGCCTCGACGGCGAGGTCCTGGTTGTACTTGCGGACCGTGGGGTCGGCGAAGTTGGTGAAGGACAGCTTTCCGTAGTGGCCGCCGCCCGCGTACGCCTCTCCGTCGGCGGTCTGCACGACCTGGTCGCGCTTGCCGGACTTCCAGGCCGCCGAGGCGAGCTTGGGGTCGCGGAAGGCGACGATGCGTCCGATGACCTGGGCGCCGGCGGCGTGGATCTCGGCCACGGCCTTGCGGGCGTCGTAGTAGCCCTTGGCCGCGCCGATCTGACGGGCCAGCGGCACCTCGGAGGCGTACCCGACCTCGCCGTCCTCGTCCTTGACGTCCAGCTGGACGGCGTTGAGCTTGCCGCTGCGGACCAGGGCGAGGACGCCCCCGCGCAGGGTGTCGTTGCCCCAGCCGATGGCGGTGATGTGCGCGGCGCGGATCATGGGGCGACGGCCCCGGGCGTTGACGGCCTTGGTGGTGGTGTTTCCGGCACGGTCCGCGGCGGTGACGTTCACGACGGGTGTGCCCTTGGGCACCGTGATCTTGAAGACCCCGGTCTTGTCGACGGGAACCTCCTTGCCGTCGACGGTCACCTTGGCGTCGGTGCCGGCCTTGCCGGTGATGGTCACGGGGTCGGCGGCGTTCTTGATCTCGGGGTCGGTCACCTTCAGGACGGGAGCGGTGACGTCCACGGAGAAGTCCACGACCTCCCGGTACGAGAGCAGGGGGAGGCGGGCGTCGCCCTTCACCACCAGGGTGTGCCGGCCCTCCTTCAGACGCGGGAGGGCGAGCTTCAGACGGGGGCCGTCAGCTATGACGGGGACCACCGCGCCGTCGAGGGTGGCACGCACCTTGTCCGGGTTGCCGGCCGCTCCGGCGTCGAGGTAAGCGCTGATCTGCGCGGACTTGCGCCCGTTGAGGACGGCGCCGTCGGCGAGACCCTGCACGTCCGGTCCCAGCGCGAGGAAGGTCCAGCCCACTCCACCCAGTGCGAGCGCCCCGGCCGTCGCTATCAGGGCGCGCTTGCGGAACGGACGGTGGGGACCGTAGGAGGAGGCGGAGTTGGATATGTATCTCATGGCCATCGTGGCGTCCTTCGTGCCGTGGTGGGGTGGTTCCTCCATTGATTGCCATACAGCGGACTATTCCTCCTGTTCCGACAGGATTTCACACGAAAGGCGGTGTCGGGCCCCGGCGTGGTGACTGCGCCATCCAGGGGACTGTGCGGTACGGGGGCTCCCGCCGTCGGTAGGGATGGCGCGACACATTCGCCTTGGAGGTCCCTCATGCGCCACCCGCTCGTCCCGCTCTGCGCCCTCGCGGGCGCCGCCCTGCTCGCCTCGGGCTGTTCTTCGGGATCGTCACCGACCGCCGAGGAACAGCAGGCGGCGGCCTCAGCGGCGGCCGGCAACGCCGCCAAAGACCCGGCGGAGGTCGGCGCCGACGAGCTCGGCCAGGTGCCGGTGCTGATGTACCACCAGCTCACCGAGAAACCGGCCAGCGTCTACGACCGCACCCCGGCCGATTTCCGGGCCGAGCTGGAGCGCCTCGCCCGGGAGAAGTACGTGCCGGTCACCGCCCGGGACTTCCAGACGGGCCGCATCGGCATCCCGGCCGGAACGCATCCGGTGGTCCTCACGTTCGACGACTCCACCAACAGCCAGGTGCGGCTCGGCGACGACGGGAACCCGGCGCCGGACACGGCCATCGCGATCCTGGCGGAGACGGCGAAGAAGTACCCCGAGTTCAAACCGGTGGCCACCTTCTTCGTCAACGCGGACGCCTTCTCGGCCACCGGTTCCGCCAAGGCGCTGACCTGGCTGAAGGAGCACGGGCACGAGGTCGGCAACCACACCGACCGCCACCAGAACCTGCGCTCCCTGGACCAGGCGGGTGCCACGAAGGCCATCGCCGACGGACAGCAGGCGATCGTGAAGGCCGCGCCCGGGACCCGGGTCACGTCTCTCGCGCTCCCCTTCGGGGCCATGCCCCAGGAGTCCGGCGTCGCCGCGCGGGGAACCGGCTACCGCTACGACGGGGTGTACCTGGTGGGCGCCAACCCGTCGGTCTCGCCGTACGCCAAGGACTTCACACCCGCCGCGATCCCGCGGATCCGCTCGGCGGGGCCGAAGGACGCGGACGCCGAGTTCGGTTCGTCGCGATGGCTGGACAAGCTCGCCGCCGGGAAGAACTGGTACATCTCGGACGGGGACCCGAAAACGGTCGCCTTCCCCCGCGCCTCGCAGGACAAGCTGGCGCCGGCCTTCGCGAAGCGGGCCCTGCCGTACTAGGCCCTGTCCGGCCGATCTTCGCGGGCCCGGAACGCCTGGCACGGCACCTCGCCGCGTTGTCGGAGTCGCCCGGGTACG
>NZ_MAUD01000584.1 GCF_001700515.1 Streptomyces lushanensis | reverse complement strand
GATCAGGGTGCGGGCGCCGGGGGTGAGCCGTATCTCGGCGCGCACCTTCTCCACCACCGACTCGTCCAGCCCGGCCAGCAGTGCCACCCGCGCGTGCAGGGACTGCTCGAAGTCCAGCTCTCCGCGCATGGCCCTGGAGGTCACCTCGGCGACCTCGGCCTCACAGCCCGCGTGGGCCGCGAAGAGTTCGATGACCTCGTCCTGGATCAGTGTCGAGTCCACGTCCATGACCACCAGCCGCTGNNCCGCCGTCGACTCGGCGGTCAGCGGATTGCCGAGCACGGTGACATGGGAACGGCCGCTGCCGCGCGGCCGGTTGTCGCCGATGCCGGAGATGATCTCGGCCTGGAGTTTGAGCGATTCCGTCCAGGTGTGCACGGTCGCCCGCAGTTCGCCCTCGCTGGCGCCGCCGGAGGCCGGAGCGGTGATCAGCGCGCAGAGGACGATACGGCCACGGGTGACGACCTGCTCGATGTCGATCACATCGACGGAGTAGGCGGCGAGGGTGTCGAAGAGCCCGGCGGTGATCCCGGGACGGTCCTTCCCGAAGATCTTGACGAGAAGAGTGGGGACGTCGGCGGTCCGAGGGGGCTGCGATGCGCTCATGGTGGTTCCACCGTATCGGGCGAGTCAGGAGCTGTGGCCGGCC
>NZ_MAUD01000583.1 GCF_001700515.1 Streptomyces lushanensis | reverse complement strand
GCGCCCGCGGCCATGACGTCGGAGGCGGCGAAGACCGCGTCCAGGTCCGGGCGGCGGGTGAGGAGTTCGCGCATGGCGCGGCGACCGCCGTCCTCGGTGAAGTCGGCCACCGCCGTCAGCCGCCCGTCCGGGGCCTGCCCGGCGTCCCTGAGGGCCCGGCGGTAGCCGTCGAGGCGGCAGGCCGCCCCGTAGACCTCCAGCCGGCCGGTGATGGTCGCGATGGTGCGGCGGCCACGGGCCAGGAGATGGGCGACGGCCGTACGGGCGCCCTCGGCGTTGTCGGAGTCGACCGCGGGCAGCGGTTCGGCCGCCGAGCGCCGGCCGCTGATGACCGTCGGGACACCGAGCTGGGTCAGCAGCTCCGGCAGCGGGTCGTCCGCGTGGACCGAGACCAGCAGCGCCCCGTCGGCGCGGTGCGCGGCCAGATACTGGGCGAGGCGCCGGCGTTCGCGGGCGCCGCCCGCGAAGGTCAGCAGCAGTTGCATCCCCGTCTCGGCGAGCGCCTCGCCGACACCGCTGACGATGTCGGAGAAGTACGGTTCGGCGAAGAACCGCGCCTCCGGCTCGGGCACCACCAGGGCGATCGCGTCGGCGCGGTTGGCGGCGAGGGCGCGGGCCGCGCGGTTCGGTACGTACCCCAGCTCGGCGACCGCCGCCTCGACCGCGGCCCTGGTCCGCTCGCTGACCCTCGGCGAACCGTTGATCACCCGCGAGACCGTCCCCCGGCCGACCCCGGCGCGCGCGGCCACCTCCTCCAGCGTGGGCAGCTTGCCGCCACGGCCCCGCGCCTGGTGGGCTTGAGGTGCCGCGGAGGGCTCCGGTGCCCTCCGTACGCGCCCCGGCTCCCCCGCTCCGTCCGCCCCCCGGACTCCAGGGGCCTTCCGAGACGCCATCCCTGCCTCCCCCGACGAATCCGCCACCCGACCCCCATGGCGCAACCCAACAAACGGATAAACGAGCCACCTCGCGCCGCCCGGTCCCTTGACACCCCCACGGGGACCGGCGACGCTTCAACACATCACACATGGGAGCGCTCCCACCGTACCTGACCCATATCGGCCCCGCACATATCCCGACCGCACCGGCCCACCCAACTGCCATGCTGTACAGAGCAGTTGGCCGGAGCCCGGCATGTCGGTGCGGTGCATTAGGAGGACGTCATGCGCACACGTACTCGCTCGTCCCGCCGGCTGGTGGTCCTCGCGGCCGTCGCCGCGCTGGGCACCGGAGTCCTGGCCGGCTGCGCGGAGGACACGGAGGATCCCTCCGGCAGCGCCTCGGGCGGAGGCGTCAGCGGCAAGGGCAAGACCACGATCACGGTGGGAGTCTTCGGGGCCTTCGGCCTCAAGGAGGCCGGGCTCTACGACCAGTACATGAAGCTCAACAAGGACGTGGTCATCAAGCAGACCTCGATCGAGCGCAACGAGAACTATTATCCGCAGCTCCTCACCCACCTCGGCAGCGGCAGCGGTCTCGCCGACGTCCAGGCCGTCGAGGTCAACAACATCGCGGAGATCACCGCCACCCAGGGCGACAAGCTCGTGGACCTGGGGAAGACCGAGGGCGTGCAGAAGGACAGCTTCCTGCCGTGGAAGTGGTCGCAGGCCACCACCACGGCCGGCAAGACCATCGCGCTCGGCACCGACATCGGCCCCGAGGGCATCTGTTACCGCAAGGACCTCTTCGCCGCCGCGGGCCTGCCCACCGACCGTGAGGCGGTCGGCAAGCTGTGGGCGGGCGACTGGAACAAGTACCTCGCCGCGGGGAAGCAGTTCAAGTCGAAGGCGCCCAAGGGCACGGCCTTCGTGGACTCGGCGAGCGGTGTGATGGCCGCCATCACCGGCAGCAACGCCAACCGGTTCTACGACAAGGACGGCAAGGTCATCTACAAGACCAACCCTGCCGTGCGCCAGGCCTGGGACACCGCGGCGGAGTTCGCGGGCTCGGGACTGACCGCCAAACTCCAGCAGTTCACCCCCGGCTGGGACCAGGGCTTCGCCAACGGCACCTTCGCCACCGTCTCCTGCCCGGCCTGGATGCTGGGCTACATCCAGGACAAGGGCGGTGAGGCGGGCAAGGGCAAGTGGGACGTGGCCGCCGCGCCCAAGCCCAGCAACTGGGGCGGCTCCTTCCTCGCCGTACCCGAAGCGAGCAAGAACAAAGAAGCCGCGGCCAAGCTCGTCGCCTGGCTGACCGCACCCGAACAGCAGGCCACGCTCTTCGCCGAGCGCGGCAGCTTCCCGAGCTCGCAGGCCGCGTACGCCCTGCCGGCGGTGTCCGGTGCCAAGCACGAGTACTTCGACAACGCGCCCATCGGTGAGATCTTCTCCGCGGCGGCCAAGGGCGTACCGGTCCAGATCGTCGGACCGAAGGATCTGATCATCGCGCAGAACCTGGCCGACATCGGCATGCTCCAGGTCGACCAGAAGGGCACGTCCTCCAAGGACGGCTGGAACGCCGCCGTGAAGGCGATCGACAACGCGCTGGACCAGTGACCGATGGCCAGTGACGCACGTGCCGCCGCGCCCTCCGAGGAGGAGGGCGCGGCCCCGGCGCCGGACGCACCCGCCACAAACGGCGGGAGCACCGGCCAAGACCACGACACGTACCGCGACGCACGGCACGCCCGACCCGGTGGCGCGCACCCCGGCGCGGGCCCCGACGCGCGCGAGGAGCGGCGCCGCGAGCGGCGCAGCCGCCGGTACCGCCGCGATGTGCGCTGGAGTCCCTACGCCTTCGTCGCCCCGTTCTTCGTCTTCTTCATGGCCTTCGGGCTCTTCCCGCTGCTCTACACCGGCTGGGCCTCGCTGCACCGCGTGGAGCTGACCGCGCCCACCGACATGGAATGGGTGGGACTGCGGAACTTCTCCCGCCTGCTCAGTGACGAGTTCTTCTGGAACGCGCTCCAGAACACCGTCACCATCGGGCTGATCTCCACGATCCCCCAGCTCCTGATCGCGCTGGGCATCGCGCATCTGCTCAACTACCGGCTGCGCGGCTCGATGTTCTTCCGTGTCGCCGTACTCACTCCGTACGCCACCTCGGTGGCCGCCGCGACGCTGGTCTTCGTCCTGCTCTTCGGCCGTGACTACGGAATGATCAACTGGCTGCTCGGTCAGATCGGCATCGGTGCCGTCGACTGGCAGAACGGCACCTGGACCTCCCAGCTCGCGGTCTCCACGATCGTCATCTGGCGCTGGACCGGCTACAACGCCCTGATCTATCTGGCGGCGATGCAGGCCATCCCCAACGATCTGTACGAGTCGGCGGCCCTGGACGGCGCCTCGCGCTGGCAGCAGTTCATCCATGTGACCGTGCCTTCGCTGCGGCCGACGATCCTGTTCACCTGTGTGGTCTCGACGATCGGCGCGACCCAGCTCTTCGGTGAACCGCTGCTCTTCAACGGCGGCGCGGGCGCGACGGGCGGGGCCGGCCACCAGTTCCAGACGCTCGGGCTCTATCTGTACGAACAGGGCTGGGTGAACCTCCATCTCGGCCGGGCCTCGGCGATCGCCTGGACGATGTTCCTGATCCTGCTGATCATCGGTGCGGTGAACTGGGTCATCGGCCGCCGTCTCCGCAAGAGCGCGTAGGGAGACCACTCATGTCGACGACGTCACAGACACTCACGGATCCGCGGACGCCCGGCCACGCCGAGGCGGGCCCGAGTCGGCGCGCCCGGCCGAGGAAGCGCGGCGCGGGCCGGCAGCTCCACGGCGGGCGGATCACCTACGCCGTACTGATCCTCTTCACCATCGGCTCGCTCTTCCCGCTGGTGTGGACGGCGGTCGCGGCCTCCCGCAACAACACCCGGCTCGCCCAGACGCCTCCGCCGTTCTGGTTCGGCGGAAACCTCTTCAAGAATCTGGAGATCGCCTGGACCGACGCCAACATGGGCACGGCCCTGCTCAACACGACCGTGGTCGCGGGCGCGATCGCGGCGGGCACCGTGCTCTTCTCCACCCTCGCCGGCTTCGCCTTCGCCAAACTGCGTTTCCGGTTCCAGAACCTGCTTCTGCTGCTGGTGATCGGCACGATGATGGTGCCGCCGCAGCTCAGTGTCGTACCGCTGTACATGCTGATCGCCGAGCTGTCCTGGACCGACCAGCTCCAGTCCGTCATCCTGCCCACCCTGGTGAGCGCCTTCGGCGTGTTCTTCATGCGGCAGTACCTGATCGGGGCGCTGCCCACCGAACTGATCGAGGCGGCCCGGGTGGACGGCGCGAGCAGTTGGCGGGTGGTGTGGCACGTGGTCTTCCCCGCCGCGCGGCCCGCGATGGCCGTGCTGGGGATGCTGACCTTCGTGATGGCCTGGAACGACTTCTTCTGGCCGATCATCGCACTGACGCAGAACGGCAATCCGACCGTGCAGGTGGCGCTGACCGGGCTCGGCCGGGGCTACATCCCCGACCAGTCGGTGATCATGGCGGGCGCGCTGCTGGGCACGCTGCCGCTGCTGCTCGCCTTCGTGATCTTCGGCAGGCATATCGTCGGCGGCATCATGCAGGGCGCGGTCAAGGGCTGAGCGGTACCGCCCGCGCACTCCCCGCGCGCCCCCACTCGTACGGACGGGCGCCCCCGTACCTCTCGTCCGTCACCGCCCACCGCTCACTCCACCCCTCACACCTACGGCAACGGGAGCTGTTCCATGTCCGACACCTTTCCGCCCGGCTTCCTGTGGGGCACCGCCACCGCCGCGTACCAGATCGAGGGCGCGGCCCGGGAGAACGGCCGCACTCCGTCCATCTGGGACACCTTCAGCCACACGCCCGGCAAGGTCGCGCGGGGCGACACCGGCGACATCGCGGTGGATCACTTCCACCGCAGGGCCGAGGACGTCCGGCTGATGGCGGACCTGGGCGTGAACGCGTACCGCTTCTCGGTCTCCTGGCCGCGTGTCCAGCCCACCGGGCGCGGTCCCGCCATACAGCGCGGTCTCGACTTCTACCGCGCGCTGGTCGACGATCTGCTCGGCCACGGCATCGAGCCCGTCCTCACGCTCTACCACTGGGATCTGCCGCAGGAGCTGGAGGCGGCGGGCGGCTGGCCCGAGCGTGAGACGGCGTACCGCTTCGCGGAGTACGCCCGCTCCGTCGGCGAGGCGCTCGGCGACCGGGTGCAGCGCTGGACCACCCTGAACGAGCCCTGGTGCAGCGCCTTCCTGGGCTACGCGTCCGGCGTGCACGCCCCGGGCCGTACGGACCCGGCGGCGGCGCTGCGCGCGGCGCACCATCTCAATCTCGGCCACGGGCTGGCCGGGCAGGTGCTGCGCTCCGTGCTCCCGGCGGACGCCCGGCTCTCGGTGAGCCTCAACCCGTCGGCCGTGCGGGCCCGTACGCAGTCGCCCGCGGACCTGGACGCGCGGCGCCGTATCGACGCGCTCGCGAACCGGATCTTCACCGGCCCGATGCTGAACGGCGCCTACCCCGAGGACCTCTTCGCGGACACCGCGCGCATCACCGACTGGTCCTTCGTCCACGCCGCGGACCTGGCCACGATCCGCCGGCCGCTGGACTCGCTGGGCATCAACTACTACGCGCCGGCGGTCGTCTCGGCCGCCACCGACGAGTTCGCCGGGCGCCACGACGGGCACGGCGAGAGCGAGCACTCCCCCTGGCCCGGCGCCGACTCCGTCGCCTTCCACCAGCCGCCCGGTGAACTCACCGAGATGGGCTGGTCGGTGGATCCGAGCGGGCTGTACGACCTGCTGATGCGCTACACGCGCGAGGCGCCGGGGCTGCCGCTGATGGTCACCGAGAACGGCGCGGCCTACGCGGACAGGCCCGGTGCGGACGGCACGGTCCACGACCCGGACCGGATCCGCTATCTGCACGGCCATCTCGCGGCGGTCCGGCGGGCGATCGACGACGGCGCCGATGTCCGCGGCTACTTCCTCTGGTCGCTGCTGGACAATTTCGAGTGGGCCTACGGGTACGGCAAGCGCTTCGGCGCGGTGCACGTGGACTACGAGACCCAGCGCCGTACGCCGAAGTCGAGCGCGCTCTGGTACGCCAGGCTGGCCGGCACGGGCGTCCTGCCGGAGGTCCCGGTCGGCTGAGACGGGCCACGGGCCCCGGCCGGATGCGGTGTGGGGGGTCGGTCCGGCCGGGGCCCGTGGCCC
>NZ_MAUD01000582.1 GCF_001700515.1 Streptomyces lushanensis | reverse complement strand
TCCGGTGGGGCCTCTGGACTCCCCCAGGAAGTCGCCAGGCATCCTTCTCAGGAGACTGCGCGGACTTGGTTGACGAATTTCAACTATTGACCCCTTGCCTGCCTCAGCCGCTCAGCGAGCGGGATTTGACTGGGTGGTCTCAAGATGAATTTGTCCTTCTGCTCGTCAAAGCAGTCCAGATAGCCGCTGACTCGATCGCCAACCTGGTAATTATCCCCAGCGTCGATGTACAGGGCGTCAATGAGCCCAACGCGAGACAGTCCCAGGTCCACGATGATTCCCCAGCGAAATACCGCCTCAATCTCACCATCGACCATCTCGCCGATGAGATGTTGCTCGTATTTGCTGAGCTGCCCGTTTGTCACTGTCCTACCAAACTTCGCGGGTACTGGTTGAGTCGATCGAACACGGTGTTCGGAATGGCAACCTCCACGCCAGGAACGCCATTATGCGAGCCCACATACTGACTGAAGTGCTGTTCAAAATCAGCTTTCGGGATTCTAATTTCGACGACACCGCCGTCATAACCTCCACGGCTGGCGTAATCGAGCGCAATAGTCTTCCCTTCATCCGCCAGCCCAAAGTACGCCCGTCCATCCGGATACCCATTTCCAGATCCCGGGAAATCACTCTTGTGGAAGCCATCCTTCAGCAACCTATCCGTCATGCCAGTACCAGGCGCCTTGTAAATGGATACTTCCGGGCAGCCATTGCTGTTATGCACAAGAACCGGCGTCGCC
>NZ_MAUD01000581.1:941-1231 GCF_001700515.1 Streptomyces lushanensis | reverse complement strand
GACCGAGCCCCACCAGAAGTGCTCCAGCAGAAAGCCGCCGACGACCGGGCCGACCGCCGCGCCCGCCGAGGCCATCGCCCCCCAGACACCGATGGCGAGGCTGCGCTCCTTGGGGTCGTGGAAGATGTTGCGGATCAGGGCGAGCGTGGCGGGCATCAGGGTCGCGCCCGCGACGCCGAGCAGCGCCCTGGCCACGATCATCATCTCCGGGCTGGACGCGTAGGCGTTGAGTACGGAGATCCCGCCGAACGCGACCGCGCCCGACAGCAGCAGCCTCTTGCGGCCGATAC
>NZ_MAUD01000581.1:657-934 GCF_001700515.1 Streptomyces lushanensis | reverse complement strand
CCACCAGCAGTACGGCCAGGACGAGCACGGCGAGCGCCAGCCACCGCCCGGGGCCGGGTACGGGCCTCGTCTCCGTCGCCGTCCCGTGGATGGTGGTCATGTGCTCACGCTCCGTTGTGCGCCGCCGAGCAGCAACTCGACGATCATGTACTGGAAGTCCTTGGTGGCGACCCGGCCGTCCTGTGTGGCCCAGGCGCCCGCGCTGAGCAGTCCGTAGAGCGCCTCGGTCAGCCAGACATGGCTGAGGTCGATCCGGAATTCGCCCCGCTCCTGGCCG
>NZ_MAUD01000581.1:0-625 GCF_001700515.1 Streptomyces lushanensis | reverse complement strand
GGTCGCCCTACGGGTGAGAAGCGCGGCGGCGGTGCGCAGCACCTGGTCACGATCGACTGTCATGAGTCAACCATAACCCGAATGAGACACGAACGTCTCATTCAATACATCACTGCACCGGATCACGTCTGGCCCGGGGCCGGACTCACGCCCGTCAGGGCGGGAAGGAACACCTGTATGAATCCCTCGCGGAAGCCGCTCCTGCTGATCGACGTCGACGGCCCGCTCAATCCGTACGTCGCGTTGGCCTCGCCCGGGACCCCGTACGGATACGAGAGGCATCTGATGCGGCCCTCGCTCTGGGCACGCACGCACCCCGGTCCGCTTCCCGTGCTCCTCGATCCACGGCACGGCACGGAGCTGCTGGCGCTCACCGGGCTCTACGAGCTGGTCTGGGCGACCACCTGGGAGGACGACGCCAACACATGGATAGGACCGCTGCTCGGGCTGCCGGAGCTGCCGTACATCGCATGGCCCGAGACACACGGATGGGCCCCTCGCGGGACCCTGTGGAAGACGCAGTACGTGCTGGAGTACGCGGCCGGGCGGCCGTTCGCCTGGGTGGACGACGAGATCACGTCGTACGACCGCGAGTGGGTGGAACGGGAGCACCTCGCCGCCGCCC
>NZ_MAUD01000580.1 GCF_001700515.1 Streptomyces lushanensis | reverse complement strand
GCGGGCTGAGTGCTCAGTGCAGGTGCAGTTCGAGGGGGGTGGGGCTGCCGTTGTTGATGACGGACAGGTCCTGGGGGCAGGCGGAGACCACCACCAGGCAGTCGGTCGCCGCCTGGAGGGTGATGCTGTCCCCGGGCTTGGTGGAGGCGGGGAACCAGGCCAGGCTGTCGGTCCCGACCCGGATGTCCATGAACACGTTCACGGGCTGGGGCACGGTGGTGTGGGTGTCGCGGCCCGCCTGTGTCAGTACCGTGTTCAGGTTCGCGGCGCACGAGGGGTGGCCGGGCGGGGCGCCCAGGGCGGCGTAGCGGACGGCGTCGCATGCCGGGATGAGCATGTCGTGGCGTCCGGGGGAGTTGTCCTCGACCAGCGTGAGGACGGGTGTGCGCAGGTCGGTGACGAATGCCTCGCCCGGCTGCGGGAAGAGGCGGTTGACGTGGGCGCGGGTGTGCGCGGCGCTCAGGTGCCGCCCGTGGGAGGGGTCGTCCGGGTAGGCGAACAGGTCGCCGACCTGTTCGCCCTCGGGGTCGATGACGGTCAGGTGCTGCCCGGCACGGAGGAGGGCACCGCGGGCCTCGCCCGCCGGTACCAGGATCGTGTGGTCTCTGGTGACGAAATTCATGTGCACCATCCCAACGGTTGCCCCGCCACATGGGGAGGGGATGTTCGTCCACTGAATCAACTGGTTGAGTGTGGAGTGAGCTACTGGCGCCCCAGGGCGTGTTCGATGGCCGCGGCGGCGGCCAGCAGGCGGGTGTCCGCGCCGTGGAGGGCGCTGACGAGGAGCCCGGCCGGGAGAGTGCCGGGCTGGTGCACCGGCAGGGTCACACCGGGCATGTCGAGGTAGCTGAGCGTCATGGTGGTGCGCAGCGCGGTCGCGTTGACACGGGCGAAGACCTGGGGGTCGGCCAGGTCGGCCAGGACCGGGGGGCCGTGGCGGACGGTGGGAGTCAGCAGCAGGCGGCCGTCGAGGCGGGCCGCTGCCTCGCGGCGCAGCCGGGCCCGCCGGCGGCGCAGCAGGCTGATGTCGGCGTCGGTGATGCGGGCGCCGGCCGCCAGGCGGGCCGTGATGCGCGGGTCGAGACGGTCCGCGTGCGGTAAGGACGGCAGCGGGTGGGTGCGGGCCGCTTCGGCGGCGACGAGTGTGCCGTGGGCGGCGAACAGGTCCACCACCGCTTCCAGGACCGGCAGGGGCCCGGTGGTGATGTCGGCACCGGCTCGAGCCAGGATGCCGGCCGCGTCCCCGACGGCTGCCGCCGTCGGGGAGTCGGCGCCGTCGAGCGCGCCGGCCGGCAGCATCAGGCGCAGGCTGCGAAGATGCGGCGGTGGCGGGGCAGGTCGGGCGCGCAGGACCGCGTCGACGGTGATCACGTCGGTCACCGTGGCCGCGATGATGCCGATGCTGTCCAGGGTCGGGGCCAGGGCGAGCATGCCGGTGTGCGAGTAGCGGGTGCGGGAGGCCTTGTAGCCGGCCAGGCCGCACCATGCCGCCGGTACCCGGGCCGAGCCGGAGGTGTCGCTGGCCATGGCGACCGGGACGATTCCGGCCGCGACCGCGACGGCCGCCCCGGAGGAGGAGCCGCCGGGCACCCTGGCCGGGTCATAGGGGTTGGGAGGTGTGCCGAAGTGCGGATTGACGCCCAGGCCGGAGAAGGCCAGCGGCGACAGATTGGTCTTGCCGACACAGACCATGCCGGCCGCCGTCAGCGCCGCGACGACGGCGGCGTCCGCCTGTGCAGGGGCGAGGTCCTCGCGGGTGGGGGACCCGCCCGTTGTCACGGTCCCGGCCACGTCGAAGAGGTCTTTGTATGCCACCAGAACGCCGTCCAGCGGGCCCCGCCGGCGGTCCTGCCGCAGCCGGCGGGTGCCTGCGGCGGCCTCGGACCGGGCCCGGTGCCGGGTCTGTGAGATGAACGCGTCCCGGGCGGCCGGCACCCGTCCCGGTACGAGGGCGTCGAAAGCCGCCTCGGCCGCGGCCAGCGGCACCAGTCCTTGGGCAGCGCGGATGCGGGACGGCGGGACGGAGACCATGCGGGTCGCCTTTCGTGCGGTGTCGGCGCTCTGTGGCAGCGGCCCGGGCGCGGCCGCGGCGGGCGCCGGCCGGGCCCGGCGGTCTCACTGGGCCGTGCCCGCGGCGGGCCCGGATATGGGGGCACGGGCGGCGTAGCGGGTGAGCAGGACGTGCAGCACACCCGAGACGAGCAGACCGGCCAGCGGCGACAGGTCCACCCCGCCCATGGCGCGGGCGATCGGTCCCTGCATGGCCGGGACCGATCCGTACAGGGTGCTCCACGCGGCCGCCATGCCCGCGGCCAGGCTGACCAGCCCCGGCCAGTACACCGCCGGCAGACCCGAGGGCCGGTACAGCGCGGCGACGTCGGGCCGTCCCCGCCACCGGATGAAGAAGTCCGCCGCGACGACGCCCGCCCAGGGGCTGATCCACACCAGGATCGAGGACATCCACTGCCCGAACGACGTCGCGAACGAGGAGGACTGCATGAGCAGGACCAGGACGCCGCTGGCCACCAGCCCGGCAACCCCGGTGACCTTCCAGCGGGCGGTACGCAGACCCACGGTCAGCGCGGCCAGCGAACACGAGTACAGATTCAGGACGTTGGTGGCGACCGGGCCGTGCATGATCAGCAGCAGCACCGGCAGCGCCATCACCCCGAACGTCCCGATCACCAGCTGCGAGGGATCCCCGTCCCCTCCGGCGCTGGCCAGACACGCCCCCAGGGCCGCCAGCCACACCGTCGGGATGTACATGCCCGCGGCCGTCGCCCACACCACCTTGCGGTCCGACGTCCCCGGCTTGATGAACCGGGCGTAGTCACCCGAGTACGGCAGCCAGCTGATCCCCCACCCCAGACCGATCGCGGTGACGAGCTGCGTGACGGCCGTGAACTTCGCCCCGGGCGTGGTGGCGGTGCTGTGCGTCCACTCGATGTCGACCTGGGTCACCGCGATCACGGTCATCACGGCCATGACCAGCGCCGTGGCCGGGACCGTGTATTTCTCGAACGCGCGGATCGCGTAGAACCCGAAAACCGCCAGGCCGAGCTGGGCCATCATGATCACCGCGGCGACCACGTAGCGCAGCACGGTACCGCCGTGGATGCCCAGTTCCCCCAGCATCCCCATCGCCAGATCCAGGACCACCCAGGTGTTCACGCCCACCCAGCCCATGGCGAGCACGCCCTGCATGACCGCGGGCACCGCCGCGCCCCGCCGCCCGAACGCGGCCCTGCCCAGCAGCATCTGGTTGACGCCGGTGCGGTGCCCCATCAAGTTGAACACCCCGAAGAGCGCGCAGCCGACGATGTTGCCGACCGTGACCACGATCAGGGTCTCGACGAGACTGAGACCGAGCGTGATCCCCAGGGCGCCCAGCACCCAGTTGATCGGCGCGATGTTCGCGCCCGCCCAGATCCAGAACTGCTCCCAGGCCGTCGAATCGCGGGCCTCGTCCGGAATCGGCGTGACCCCGTGCGGATCGAAAGCAGCCGCCCCCGCGGGCGGCTGCGCGGTAGTACCGGTGTGACTGGTGTGGACCGTACTCATCAACCCTCACTGAATGACCGGAGCAAATGTGACGCCCATCACTCAAGCACGGGGCGGCCCCGCCACAGCAGTGGACAGACCTCTCCTCATCAGCGGTTGGGGGTGGTTGACTGGACACTGTGCTCACCCTGCGGACATTCACAGACAACCCGGCGCTGCATCTGACGGTGCTCGTGCCCGGACCGCCGGGCGCCCTGGACAGGCCGGTCACCTGGGTCCACAACACCGAACTGCCCGACCCCTCGCCGTACGTGCGGGAGAACGAACTCGTCCTCACCAACGGACTGTGGAACGAAGACGGCTGTCCGCCCGGGGAATTCGTCGCCGCCGTCCGCCGCGCCCGTGCCGCCGGTATCGTCTTCGGACTGCGCGAATCGGTGACGACAACCCCGCCGTCCCTGATCGACGCCTGCCGCCGCGCACATCTCCCGCTGCTGGAACTGGTCATCGCGATCCCGTTCACAGCTCTGTCGCAGGCCGCGGCCGCCTGCCTCCAGGACGAGACCAAAAGCCGTCTGGAAGCCTCCGTACGGCGCGGCAACGCCCTGGCCGCGGCGATCTCCGGCGACACCGGGGTCAGCGGCGCCCTGACCGTGCTGCACCAGGAATTCGGCCTGCCACTGGCCGTCGTCGACCGCCTGGGACGCCCCCTGGCCCTGGCCGCAGCACACCTGTCCGAAGAGGACCTGCACCTCCTCGGCGACACCCTGACCCGGCGCCCGCCGCCCCTGGAAGTCGCCGTCGGCCCCGCCGGCACCGCCACCGTCATCCCGGTCGGCGTCCCCGGCGACATCACCACCGCCCTGGTGTGCCTGCGCCCCGCGGCCACCCTCCAGGAACCCGAACTCGCCGCGCTGCAACAGGCCGCGCACTACCTGACCCTGGACATCACCCGCCGGCGTGCCGTCGACGCCATCGAACAGCGCTTCGCCGGTGAACTCATCGACATGATCACCTCCGGAGCCGACCGGGAGGCCGACCTCGCCCGGCGGCTGACAGCGCTGGGCATCGACCCCGCCGCGCCCCTGGCCGTCACCGCCACCGCCCACGCCGCCGGCCCCGACCCCGTCACCACCACCCTGGTCACCACCGCCCGCCAGATCCACCTGAGCGACGGCATCCCCGCCGTGCTGATCCCCGGCAGCCGCGATCTGATCGCGGTGATCGCCTGGCAGCGCCCCGTCCAGGACCTGCGTCCCTGGCTCGACCGCCTCGCCACGCGCCTCGACGAACGCTGCCCCGGCCTGCACACCGTCATCGGGTACAGCGCCCCCGCGGACGGCCACGCCCGCCTGCGCACCCCGCTGCGACAGGCCCGACAGGCATGCCACACCCTCACCCTCAGCACCACCGGCCCCAGCACCGCCACGCTGGCCGAACTGCCCAGCCACATCACACTCCTGGGAAACCTCGACGCGGGCGAACTCCAGCGGTTCGCCGACACCCTCCTCGGCCCGCTGCGTACCCACGACACCACCCGGACCACCCACCTCGAAGCGACACTGCGGGCGTTCCTCGACCGCGGCGGACACGCCAAGGCAACCGCCGACGCCCTTTACATCCACGTCAACACCCTGCGCAAACGCCTCGCCCGCATCGCCGACCTCACCGGACGCGACCCCCAGACATTCCACGGACAAATCGATCTTTACCTCGCCCTGCGGGCCGACGCCCTCATCACCCCCTGAAACAACCCCCGCGAAACCCGGCGCGCCGTGACACCGGCCACCTCAGCGCTATCGAAGCGGAGTCGGTCGGAGAAACACGGAAGGGCGGTACCGGATTTCTCCGATACCGCCTGCGACCTGCGTAAACGCTGGTCGGGACGACAGGATTTGAACCCGCGACCCCTTGACCCCCAGGAGTAGGGCCCACCCCTTTTGTCCACACATACAGCCAGAGAGACAGGAGACGCCGTGCTCTTTTGCGTATGCCGTGAACCTGTACCGACAGCGTGTGATCCCCAACTGCTCCCCACGTAGCCGGCGTTCGCCCACACCGTCGGAGCACCTCTGGAACCCCCCAGCCCCCTGTTGCTGCGGGTCGGACGGGCCGGGGGTCGTGGCCGCGGGCACGCTCGGACAGTGTCAGTGCGGTGGCCTTGCCGAGGATGCGCTGCAGGGTGAGCAGCGGCACTTGACGGAGGGGCGGATGCCGTGCAGGTGGACGTGCAGCATGCTCCGAGGCGTGGGAATGGCGCTCACCCCGGGGATCCTGGACTGCGGTGTATGAGGCGGCGCAGGTCTGCCGAGTGGCTCCCCGCGGGTTGGAGATCACTCCAGGGGTGCAGGCGGGCGCCGGTTGTTCCGTGGGGCAGGGCCGGCTCGGCGGGCGTCGCGGTGGCGTTCTGTGCGGGGGTGGGCGCGGGCTCGGTGCGGCGGAGGAGTTTCAGGGCGGCGTCCGGGCCCGAGTCCCGGCGGGCCGCCGCGACTTCTTCGAGGTTCCACGCTGCCTGGCCGATCACCGTGCGGCTGTTGCCGCGGCGCTCGACCGTGCCGCGGACCAGCAGCAGCCC
>NZ_MAUD01000579.1 GCF_001700515.1 Streptomyces lushanensis | reverse complement strand
ACCAGCGCGCTGGTCCACTCACCGCACCCGTATTCCCGCGCCCTCGGTCTGGTCACCGTCGTGGTGCTGGGCGCGTGGCTCGGGCTGCTGGTCGTCGGCAGCGTACGGACGCCCGTCGGCCCGATGGACACGCGGATGACGCTGCGGCCGTCCCTCACCGGCGGCACCAAGATCAATGTCTCGCCTCTCGGCGCGCTGGAGATGAAGACGCACACCGCGCCCATCCGTCTCGACGTGGACGTGGACCAGCTCGATCCCGTGCGTTCCACCGCGCTCGTCGAGCATCCCGAACGGCTCTCGGGGCTCCAGGACGAGGTCACCCACGATGTCGAGGACGGCACCACGGAGCTGGCCGTACGCTCCTGTGCCGCCGTCGTCTCCGGCGCGACCGCCCTCGGGCTCGCCGTCTACCGCCGTCCGCGCCGCGCACTCGCCGCCGGCGGGCTCGCGCTCGCGCTGCTGGCCGCCTCCGGGGTCGGCGCGTACGCCACCTGGAACCCCAAGTCGGTGCTGGAGCCCAAGTTCTCCGGACTGCTCTCCTCCGCTCCTCAGGTCGTCGGCAGCGCCCGCTCGATCGTCACCGATTTCGACGTCTACCAGAAGGAGCTGGCGCGGCTGGTGACCAATGTGACCAAGCTGTACGACGCCACCTCGACGCTGCCCACCTACCAGCCGGACCCGGCGACCCTGCGGGTGCTGCATGTCTCCGACATCCATCTCAACCCGGCGTCCTGGCACATCATCGGCTCGCTCGTGGAGCAGTACGGAATCGATGTGATCATCGACTCGGGCGACACCATGGACCATGGTGCCTCCGCCGAGAACACCTTCCTCGATCCGATCGCCGATCTCGGTGTCCCTTATGTCTGGGTACGCGGGAACCACGACTCGGAGAACACCCAGAAGTACCTCCGGCGCATGAAGAACGTCCGGGTCCTGGACGAGGGCCGGGCGGTGAACGTCGCCGGGCTCCGGGTGGCGGGCATGGGCGATCCGCAGTTCACGCCGGACCGCTCGACGGAGGCGGGGGGCGACCCGGCGGAGCGCATGGCCGGCATCCAGTTCGCCTCGGCCCTGCGCGACCACACGGCGGCCGGCAGGCCCGCGCACATCGCGGTCGCCCACAACCCCGTGGCGGCGCGGGAGACCGACGGGCTCGTCCCGCTCGTTCTGTCCGGTCATGTCCACCACCGCGAGACCGAGGTGATGGCGCACGGCACCCGGCTGAAGATCGAGGGGTCGACGGGCGGCGGCGGGCTGCGCGCCGTGCAGAACGACGAGCCGGAGAAGGTACGCACCTCCGTGCTCTATCTGGACCGGACGACCAAGCGGCTCCAGGCGTGGGACGAGATCACCCTCGGCGGTCTGGGACTGACGACGGCGGAGGTCAGCCGCCATCTCCCCAAGGAGGCGGGCACGCCGGGCGCGAGCCCGTCACCGGAAGCGAACCCGTCGGACGGCCCGAACCCGTCACCGGACACCTCGGGGAGCACCGGCCCGTCAGCGGGTTCCGGACCGCCGGAGGGCCGGAGCCCGTCGCGGAGCCGGGGCCCGTCGGGACGTACGCCGGGGCGCCCGAGTCCGTCGAGGAGCACCAGGCTCACGGGACCGCCCCCGGGCGGCCGTACCGCCTCACCCTCACCCTCACCCTCACCTTCACGAATCCCGGCGGGCGCCCCCGCACCGTCCCCCGCGCCCGCCCCGTAAACCGTTTTGGCGATAGCTCCTGCCATCCCATATGCTTCTCCCGTCCCCGACGCGCTGCAAAGCGCCCAGGCGGGCCCTTAGCCCTCATCGTCTAGTGGCCCAGGACGCCGCCCTTTCAAGGCGGTAGCACGGGTTCGAATCCCGTTGGGGGCACGTACGAACACCCCACGTTTCGGTTGTCTCGGCATGAGACAACCGGGACGCGGTCGGCTTCGTCTTCTCGAATTCTCAAGATTCCTCCGCCCGAATGCGGGCATCCTCCGCCACCCCTCTCCGTCCCGCCACTCTGGCCGCGGACGCAACGTGAGGCGATCGGCGCGACGACTTTGCGGTGACACCGAACCTGTTACGGACGCCCAGGTGGCGGAAGCGTGCGACCGGCGCCCGGCATGACACCGCCCCCGGCTCTGCGCGACGAGGCCGCAGGTCACGCGTGCGGGGCATGACCTTGGGTCTGCTACGCTGATTCAGCGACATCAGCCAAGCGGTACGTGTCCGGCCGGTCACTGGGAATCACCAGTTCGGACGGTCAGGATGCGAATTCCGTTGGGAGCACGCGTTACGGTGTGCGAAACTGGTGCTCGCACATCGCATGGTCCTGTGGAGCAGTTTGGAGTGCTCGCCACCCTGTCAAGGTGGAGGCCGCGGGTTCAAATCCCGTCAGGACCGCTGCAACCGTCAGGTTGCGTGGCTGGGTAGCTCAGTTGGTACGAGCGATCGCCTGAAAAGCGATAGGTCGCCGGTTCGATCCCGGCCCCAGCCACCACCGCCCGTAAGGGCACAGGCCCCGCCGAGGATCTCGGCGGGGTTTCGGCTTTCCTGTCATCGGCGATGGCTTCGGCTCTCCCGTCATCGTCATGTGCCGCCCGTGCCGTCCGCTCCGGCCGTGCCGCCCGTTCCGGCCTCTTCGGTACGGGTACGGTCCGGCTCGCCCGTAACTCGTCCGCGCGGCCGGCGCGCCACCGTGACCAGGACCGCGACCAGCGCCACGGCGGTCAGCAGCGCCCAGTCCGGCACCGCCGCGGCGACATCGCGCGCCCGGCGTTCGACCTCGAAGGACGCGTCGACCGAGAGCAGCCCCGGCAGCGCGGTCGTCCCGTCGAAGACGAGGAAGACCGTCCCCAGCACGACGAAGAAGATCCCGGAGAGCAGCGAGGTCGTGTGCAGTTCGAAGCCGCCGGCCCGGAAGGCACGGCCGCGCAGCCAGGTCCGGCGGCCGAGACCGTACCGCTCCCAGAGCAGGGCCAGCAGGAACAGCGGTACGGCCATGCCGAGCGCGTACACCGCGAGCAGCACGCTCCCGTAGACCGGCGTGCCGCTCAGCGCGGCCACCGTCAGCACGCTGCCGAGGATCGGCCCCGCGCAGAAGCCGGCGAGCCCGTAGACCAGGCCGAGCGCGTACACGGACAACGCGGTCGTGGGCCGGATCCGCCCCGACAGCTCGGCCATACGGCGCGAGGCGAAGCCCAGCCCGAGGATCTGGGCGAGCCCGAGCGCGATGATCAGCCAGCCGCCTAGGGCGACCAGCAGATCGCGATGGCCGTGGAAGAGCCGTCCCGCGAAGGAACCGGCGGCGCCCAGCGGGACGAGGGTGGTGGCCAGGCCCAGGTAGAAGATGCCGGTACGGGCGAGGAGGCGGCCCGCCGAGTCGATGGAGTACGCGAAGAACGCGGGCAGCAGCAGGGCGCTGCACGGGCTGAGCAGCGCCAGCAGACCGCCGAGCAGCGCGACGGGGTAGCCGATGTCGGTCGTCACCGATCGTCCTTGCCGCCCTTGCTGTCGCTCTTCGCGCTGTCACTCCTCGTGGAGTCCTGCGTCGGGAGGCCCATCGGAGCCGCGTCCTTCGTCATCGGGACGGAATTCGTCGGGACGGTCTTCGTCGGAAGGTCCTTGGGAAGGTCTTTCGGAAGGTCTTGGGGGGCCGTCTCCTTGGGAGTTGTGCCTTTCGGGGCTGTCTCCTTCTGCGGGGTGAGCTTGGGCGGGGGATCCTTCTTCGCCGCCTCGATGGCCCGGGTGAAGGTGTCGAGCGGCTGGGCGCCCGCGATGGGACGGCCGTTGACGAGAAAGGACGGGGTGGAGGTGGCGCCGAGCCCGTACGCCTCCGCCAGGTCCTTCCGTACGGCCGCCTCGGCGGCGTCGCTCTCGCGGTCGTCCCTGAACCGGTTGATGTCCTTCACGCCGGCCTCGCGGGCGAGCTGGTCGAGCCGGTCGACGGCGAAGCCCTTCTCCTTCGATCCCTGGGCGTAGGCGGCGGTGTGGAACTGCCAGAAGCGGCCCTGACGCCCGGCGGCCCAGGCGGCACGGGCCGCGGCCTCGGACTGGTTGCCGAAGATCGGGAAGTTGCGCCATTCGATACGGAGGGTGCCGTCGTCGACGTACTTCTTGATCAGCGCGGGCTCGCTGTCGCGGGCGAACTTCCCGCAGTAGCCGCACTTGAAGTCGGCGTACTCGACCATGACGACGGGCGCGTCCGGACGGCCCACGGCGAGCGGATCGCCCACGCCACGCCGGGCGAGCTTCACCAGCTCGGGATAGACGCGGGGCTGCGGCTGCGCGGGGATCTCGGCGACCACACGCTCCCCGGAGGACGCGCGGGAGGGTGTGTCCGGGCGGGTGGAGGTGTACGAGACGACGCCGAGCAGCACGGCGACAGCCACGACGCCCGCACCGATGACGACGGCCTGGCGCGAGGGACGGGCCGGAACGGGTGGAGGGGGCGGCGGTGACGCGGGGGCCGACGCCG
>NZ_MAUD01000058.1 GCF_001700515.1 Streptomyces lushanensis | reverse complement strand
CCCGGCCGGCCGGGAGCGTGGGGGACCCGGAGGCGTACGGGTGCGAGACGACGCGCCTAACGTAAGTTGGTCCAGACCTTTCGTCAATAGCGCCCGGATCCAAGGGACTTGTCAGGCGCGCGCCCGGAGAAAGGCCGATGTGGAGACCCGGCCGAGCATCTCCAGCCGTGAGGTGCCGCTCGCGAGATGCTTGTCCGCGGCCTCCTTGACGCCCGGCCACTTCCCGTCGCCGAAGTCGTCGAGGACGACGATCCCGCCGGGAGCCACGATGTCCTCGGCCCACTCCAGATCGGCGAGCACGCCCTCGGCCGAGTGGTCGCCGTCCACGACGATCACGCCGTACTCGCGGTCGGAGACCGCGGCCCGTACCTCGGGATCGCCGGAGAAGCCCTGCTGGATCCGGGCCTCGGCGCCCGCACGGCCGCCCAGCAGGAGATTCTCGCGTACGACGTCCATCCGCACCGGTGTGCCGGTCGGGTCGGCGCCCATGCCCGCGCCGGGCTGGAGCTGGCTGCCCGCGAGCGGGTCGACGATCGTCAGCCGCGCCTCCTTGCCCGCGCGGTGCAGCATCCGCATCAGCGTGGCCGCGAAGACCCCGTGCAGGGTGCCGATCTCCAGGACGTCCTTGTTCGGCGGGTCGAGCAGCGGCACGGTGGCGAGCTTGCCGCAGATGTTGGCGGTGGAGCCGGCCAGCCGGCCCACGGCGAGGGCCTCCAGCGCGATCACATTGCGGAAGGCGATGGTGGCGTTGCGGCGCGCGACACCGCCCTCCTGGCCGCTCACCTTGGCGATCTGGCGCACCAGGGTGTTGAACGCGGCGGGCGTGAACACCCGGGGGCCGCTGCGCCCCATCTTGTCGAACAGCAGGCCGACCACGTACTGCTGATCACGCAGTTCCTTCATCTCGCGCTGAAGGGTTTCGACATCGGAGCGCAGGGAGGAGGACGACCGCTTGACGCGCTGATCCACTCGGGCCGCGACCGGACGGAGAATCCGCTTCGCCAGCCGGTTGCTCAGTAGGGATGACATGCGCGGAACGTACGCCGGTGCCTCCGTTTCCGGACCATCTGCGGATGCCGAAAAGGTGAAGTCTTGATGAGGCGGTGGTGGACGAAATGTGGAGGTGTGGCCACCGGCTCGCGCCGGACCGGTTGTGTCACACTCCTGAGGACCGGCGCGCGCCGGTCACTTCACTCGGGGAGAGCGCGTACGGAGATGACGGTCCGGGTCCAGCTCTTCAGATTCGCCCTGGTCGGGGTGGTGAACACCGGTACGTACTACGGGTGTTACCTGGCGCTGCTGAGCAGGCTGCCGTACGTCGTGTCCCATGTCGTGGCCTTCCTGCTGAGCATGGTCGGATCGTTCTTCCTGACCAGCCGCTTCACCTACCGGACGCGTCCCACCTGGCGGAAGTTCCTGCTCTTCCCGCTCACCAACGCCGCGAACTTCGTGATCACCACGAGCGGTGTCTATCTGCTGGTGGACGTTCTGCGGCTGGGCAGCCGTTACGCGCCGCTGATCGCTGCCGCCGCGGCCGTTCCGTTCACCTTTGTGGTCTCCCGTACGATCATGCTCCGCCCGGACCGGCACACACCGGACCCGGACCGGTCCGGCCGGCCGGAGCCGGGACAGGAGAAGAGGGCCGACCGCGTGGTCGCGGCCGGCCCTCCTGGTCCTCCGTGCGTCAGTTCGCCGGGGGAGCCGGCAGCGAACGGGCGGTGAAGGCGGGAGCCTCGGACCGCTTCGCCGCGCCGGAGGCCTCGGCCCGCTTCAGCGCGAAGTTCTGCTGGACCTGGTACACACGCGTCTGGTTGCTCACGGTGCGGAACGAGTAGGCCCAGGTCTGACCGGACGAGTTGCTGAAGGTGAACGCGGTCGGGTCGGTCGCGGCGGCCTCCTGGCTCGTCTGGACCCAGGCACGCCATGTGCCGCTGCCCTGCACCGCCTCACCGGTGCTGTAGACCGTGCCGTCGGTGCCGCGCACCACGACCTCGGTGATACCGGTCAGCGGGCTGATCACGGCGGCGGGTGAGCCGTCCGCCGTCACACCGTCGACCGTGCTCCACGCGTCGTAGGCGGAGCCCTCGCTGTCCTGGACGGTCGTGACGACCGTGCCCGTCGTGTCCGTGGCGAAGACGCGCAGACGGTAGCCCGGGTAGAGGATCACCGCCGGGGTGCCGGTGATGGCCCGCGTGCCCACCGTCGTCCAGGAGGAGAGGGTGCCGGGCTCCTTGAACAGCGCCGTGCTCAGCACACCCGCGGCGTTCTTGCCGAAGAGCTGGACGCCGTCGCGGACGGTGACCGCGGTGAGCGGTCCGGAGAAGCCGGTGCCGGAGAGCGGCGTCCAGCCCATGAAGTCCACATTGGCGCGCTGCTGGAGGCGGTACCAGGGAGCGCCCTTCGCGTCGACGGCGAACTGGACGAGCAGTCCTGACGGAGTCTTGGCGGTGACGGCGTGCTGGGCCATCGCGCCGGCCAGATCGATCCAGCTGCCCCAGTCGGCCGACGACTTGGCGGCCTGGTTGCGCTGCCAGACACTGCCTGTCGTGTTGTGCGCGGTCACCACGACCCGGCCGTCGGTGTGCTCGGCCAGCGACGGCTGTCCCGAGAACGCCTCGTTGCCGCCGATCGTCTCCCACTTGACGCCGTTGAAGTCCGACGGGTCCGTCTGGCGGCCGTACACCAGGAAGCCGAGGGCGTCGGTGTACGCGTACTCCAGGGAGCCGGTCGAGGACTGGAACACGCTGCCGCGGCTGCTCGGCTCCCGGGCCACGGTCGGCGACGCGGGCGTGTGGTTGGTGTCGATCCGGCAGATGTCGGGCGCCGTGGAGACCGTCGTGTACGCGTTGGCCCAGCCGCTGTTCGCCACCAGCTTGTTGTAGACCGGCCAGTCGCGGGTGTCCTCGTCGTAGCGGTAGTAGCGGACCTCGCCGTTCGCCTTGACGCGGAACATGGTGTCCGCGCCGTAGGTGGACATCGACTTCGTGTCGGTCCAGTCCGAGGCGGAGGCCAGGACATGGCGCTCCAGCCAGCGCTGGCTGGTCACGTCGTAGCGCGACCGGTAGATCTTGCCGTCGGCGGTGCGGCCGAAGAGCACGCCCTTGTCACCGGCGTAGATCGCCTCGTAGCGGTCCCATCCCATGTCGACGATCTTGCCGCCCGTGGCGGTGACGTCGGCGGCCGTGACGCTGTAGTGCCACCAGCGCAGGGCTCCCGTCTCGTCGAGCCCCCAGATGTAGCCGCCGCGGTCGATGGTGATCTCATCGGCCCGCTCGCCCGTGCGGTACTGGGTGAAACCCGTGGTGAGCTTCTTGTGGTGCACGTCCCAGGTGTTGCTCGCGGTGATCCGGTGGCTGTAGTACAGACCGTCCGACTTGATCCCGTAGAAGGTCGCTCCAGGACCGGCCATGAGCTTTCCGTAGCCGGTCCATCCGGTGTCGATGGTGGAGGCGGCGGGCAGCGTGTTGCCCGAGACCGGCGAAGGCATGTCCTGTCTCATCAGCTTGCCGGCCGAGTCGATGCCGTATGTCGCTCCGTTCGAGCCGCAGGTGACCGGAGCGGCGGCCTCGGCGGTGCCGGGAACCGCGGCGAGAAGAGGCAGAGAGGCGGCCACCGCCATGGCCAACGCCGTCCAACGTGCCGAGCTACGAGGCGAATTGAGAGTCATGCGTTGGACGCTAGGCGTCGCTGGGTGAACGGAGCGGTAGCGCTCGGGTGAACAAAAATCTTGAGCAGTCGACCACCAGGTGAATCTTCCGTTATCGACTCGACACATTCGTCATGCACTCATCATGATCTGAAGATCAATCACCTCGGCCCAGTGGGGGGACCGTGCCGGCGTACCGAAGGCTTGCGCAACGCTTCCTGATGACCCGTCTCCGGGGCGGCGGCTGGTTCAGGGCCATCGCCCTGGCGGCCGTCGGTGTGCTCACCGTCGGCACGCTCGCGGTCGCGGGAGCGGGCTTCCCGCTCTTCCCCGATCCGCTGCCCGGAGCCGAAGGGCCCGGTCAGCGCTGGGGCAGCGCCGAGGGACGTGACCATCTCGTCGCGGACAGGACCAATCGCCGTACCGGGACGTCGCTGCGTGAGAAGTACCCGCTGCGCGCCCAGGCGGTGAACAGGCCGGACAAGGGACGCAACACCGCCTCCGTCGGCACCCCGCCGGCCGCGGACGGCGAGGTGGCGGGCTTCGACCGCGGGACCAGCAAGGAGATCGTCTCCGAGCGCGGCGCGCGCAGCCGTACCTACGCCAACGCCGACGGCACCGAGACCACCGAGCTGTCCACCGTTCCCGTCAACTACAAGGACGACAGCGGCGCCTGGCGGCCCATCGATCCCTCGCTGGTCGAGTCGGACGCGGACGGCGGTGCCTTCTCCAACGCCTCCGACTCCGTGGACATCCGGATCGCGGACCGTGCCGACGCGGACCGGCTCGCCGCCCTCACCCTCCCTTCCGGCGAGACCTTCGCCTACGGGCTGGACGGCGCCGCCGCCGCCCGGGGCAGCGCGGACGGCGACCGGGTCAGCTACTCCGAGGTGCTGCCCGAGACCGATCTGTGGCTGGACTCGCGGGCGGGCGGAGTCAAGGAGACGCTGGTCCTGCGCTCCGCCGACGCTCCGACCGGCTTTGTCTTTCCCCTCCGGCTGACCGGACTGACCGCCCGGCCCGGCACCGCGGCCGACGGCGGCGAGGGCTCCGTCGTCCTCGCCGACGGCCAGGGCCGTACCAAGGCCGTCATCCCCGCCGGATTCATGGAGGACGCGGGGCGCGCCGTCTCCCACGCGGTCCGCTACGAACTGATCGAGCGGGACGGCGGCCAGGCGCTCCGGGTGAGCGTCGACCGTGACTGGCTCACCGATCCGGCGCGCGAGTTCCCCGTACGGGTCGATCCCTCGGTCGACACCACCAAGTCGTCCTCCTCCATGTACGTCACGAGCGGCGGAGCGGTCTCGGGCGCCGACGAACTGCACGTCGGCAGGGGCACGAACGGCTCCACCGCCTCCTACCTCGGCTTTCCCGGTCTTGAGACCAAGCTGAGGAACCACAACATCTTCGGCGCGCAGCTCCAGGTCGTGAACTACGACGCGGCCTCGTGCAAGCCGCGCTCCGTCTCCGTCCATCCGGTGACGCAGCCCTGGACGGTCGCGACCGGCGGCGCCTACCCGGGCCCCTCGGTCGGCGGTTCGCTCGCCTCCCGGTCCTTCGCGTACGGCTACATAGCCCTCGGCTCCTCGGCCACCAAGTGCCCGGCCGCCGGTGAGCTGTTCAACCTCGGCAAGGGCGGCCGTGACCTGGTGCAGCGCTGGGCGGACGGCACGCAGCCCAACTACGGCCTCTCCCTGCGGGCCTCGGCCTCCGACTCGCTCGGCTTCAAGAAGTTCACCGGTGACACCACCGCCAACCCGCCGACGCTGTTCGTCACGCACTCGCCGTACAACGCCTCGTACTCCTTCCCCAAGCCGGTGCCCGATCCGCCGGTCCTCCAGAACCAGGCGGGCAAGGTCAAGGTCACCGTCACCAACAAGGGCGCCGAGACCTGGACGTCGAGCGGCTACTACCTCGCCTACCGGGCCTACGACTCCAAGGGCAAGCTGGTCACGCAGCAGCGCGCGGCCAATGTCACGGGCCAGGTGGCCCACGGCGGGCGCATCACCTTCGACGCCACCATCAAGGCGCTGCCGCCGGGCACCTACATGCTCGACTTCACGATGGTGCGCACGGGCGGCAAGGTCTTCACCGACGAGCAGGTCCCGCCGGGGCGGCTGATCCTCCAGGTCTTCGACATCGCGCCGGTGGTCAAGGAGCAGTTCCCGCCGAACGGGTACCAGGCGCAGACGCTCACCCCGCAGCTCTGGGCGGCCGGTGTCGACATCGACGCGCCGCCCGGATCCTCGCTCCAGTACAAGTTCGAGATCTGCGAGGCGGACAAGGACAACAAGCCCGTCGCCTGCACCACCTCCGCCTATCAGCCGGGATCCGCGTATCCGGTGCCCGCCGGGCGGCTGAAGTGGGGTACGACGTATCTCTGGCGCGGCTTCGTCAAGGACGCGTCGAACGAGGTGCCGACCGCGCAGGTCGCGCTGATCGCCGCCGTCCCGCAGCCCGAGATCACCTCGCGGCTCGCCGGGGCCCAGGACAAGGAGTTCGACCCGAACGTCGGAAACTTCACCACGGCCGCGATCGACGCCTCCGTGGCCGGTGCGGGCCCGGACCTGACGCTCGTACGCACGTACAACAGCCTGGACCCGAGGCGTGACGCCGCCTTCGGCGCGGGCTGGTCGACGCGGTACGACATGAGGCTCACACCCGACGACGACGGGACGGGCAATGTCGTCATCCGCTACCCGGACGGCCAGGACGTCCGCTTCGGCAGGAACGCGGACGGTACGTTCGCCGCGGCGCCCGGACGTTTCGCCAAGCTGACCGCCGACGCCACGGCCGGAACGTACAAGCTCCAGGACAAGTCCGGCACGGTCTACGAGTTCAGCTCCTCCGGTCTGCTGACGAAGATCACCGATCCGTTCTCCACGGCCGTCACCTACACCTACTCCGGCGGGAAGATCTCCACCGCCGTCAACGCCCGCAGCGGCCGGTCCCTCACCTTCACCTGGACCGGCGCGCATGTCACCAAGGTGGCCACCAACGCCGTCGACGGCGCGGCGCTGAGCTGGACGTACACCTACACCGGGGACCGGCTCGACAAGGTGTGCGACCCGGCGGGCGGCTGCACCCAGTACGGCTACGGCGCGGGCAGCCACTACCGCTCCACCGTGCTTGACGCCCGTCCCGAGTCGTACTGGCGGCTCGGCGAGGACGAGGGCACGGCCACGAACAGCGCCGTCGAGGTCAATCTCGGCAAGGACCGCGGCACCTACACCGATGTCACGCTCGGCGCGGCCGGCGGAATCACCGGCGATCCCGGTACGGCCGTCACCTTCAACGGCACCAGCTCCCGGGTGGACCTGCCGTCCGGCACGCTCAAGAAGAGCCGTGACGCGGCGGTCGAGGTGTGGTTCAAGACCATCGCCTCCGGTGTCGGCGGCCCGCTCGTCGGCTACCAGAACAAGGCCTGGGGCACCGCGCCGACCGCCGGCGGCCCGCTGCTCTACGTCGGTACGGACGGAAAGCTGCGCGGCCAGTTCGCCACCGGCACCGTGGAGCCGATCACCGACATCACCAAGAACGTCAACGACGGCAAGTGGCACCACGCCGTGCTCTCCGTCTCCGGCTCCACCCAGAGCCTCTATCTGGACGGCAGGCTCTCCGGCACCCTGAGCGGCAAGCAGCTCACGCAGAACGATCTGACGTACAACCAGATCGGCGCCGCCCGTCCGGTCACCCCGGGCTCCTGGCCCGGCTGGGGCGCCACCGCTGCCAAGTCCTTCGCCGGCACCCTCGACGACGTCGCGGTCTACCACCATCCGCTGGGCTCGTCCGTGGTCGCGGGGCACTTCCGCGAGGGCGGACGCACCGCCGATCTGCTGACCTCCACGACGCTGCCCTCCGGCCGCGCCGCCTCCGAGGTCCGCTACGACACCTCGCGCGACCGCGTCGAGGAGTACACCGACCGCAACGGCGGCACCTGGAAGATCGGCTCGCCCGCGGTCTTCGGCGACGACCGGGACCTGCGGCGCACCATCGAGGTCCACGACCCGATGGACGCGCCGTACTTCTACGAGTACGACGGACTGACCGGCCAGATGCTCCGCTACGGCGAGCCGATGGCGCTGGGCGCCCGCGAGCCCGCCACGCCGTCCCCGTCGGACTCGCCCGGACCGCCCGAGGAGATCTGCACCCAGCCCGATCCGGGCGATCCCGCCTTCTGCACCAATCCGCCCGGTGACGGCGGCACCGAGCCGGACTTCATCCGGCATCCCGTCGACGGTGTGGCCATCCGTACGTTCGGCTACAACGACAAGGGCTACCAGGACGAGATCACCAGCGAGAACGGCGACACCGTCACGCTGGGCTACGACGACCGCGGCAATGTGACCAGCCGCAGGACGTGCCGGACCAAGGACGACTGCCAGACGTCGTACACCACCTATCCGACGCCGGCGGGTGACTTCGACCTGCGGGCCGACCAGCCCTCGGAGACGCGCGACGGCCGCTCCTCGGGGCCCACGGACAACCGTTTCCGCACCCAGTACCAGTACAACGACAAGGGCTCGCTGTCCCTCCAGACCTCTCCTGACGGAGGCACGGTCCGGCACACCTACACGATCGGTACAGAGCCCGCGGTCGACGGCGGCAACACGGCCACCGGCCTGCCGCTGACCACCACCGATCCGCTCGGGAAGATCACCCGCTACCGCTACTACAAGAGCGGCGACCTGGCGTGGCTGACCGAACCGTCGGGCATGGTCACGAAGTTCACCTATGACGCGCTGGGCCGCAAGCTCACCGAGACCAGCGTCTCGGACGCCCAGCCGGCCGGTGTCACCACGACCTTCGGCTACGACAAGCTCTCCCGGCTGGTCTCGGTCACCGATCCGGCCGCGACCAACGCCGTCACCACGGCCAGGCACCAGCAGAAGACGCTGACCACCTACGACGCCGACGGCAATGTGGTGCGCACCGAGGTCGGCGATCTGCTCGGCGGCGACGCCACACGCGTGATGGCCTTCGAGCTGGACGACCGCGGCCGTCCCGAGAAGGTCACCGACGCCGAGGGCGGCGAGACCTCGTACACCTACGACGTCTTCGGCAACAAGACCTCGATGGTCGACGCCAACGGCAACCACTTCGACTACACCTACACCGCGCGCAACATGCCCGCCGAGTCACGGCTGCGCGACTGGGAGGACGACGGGGGCGACGACGAGTCCACGGTGCTGTCGTCGTACGCGTACGACATGGCGGGCCGCGTCGCCCGCAACACCGACTCGATGGGCCGCACCGTCGTCTACGAGTACTTCGGCGACGACCTGGTCAAGTCCGTCACCCTCAAGGACTTCCACAACCCGGACGGCACCAAGCGCGATGTCGTCATCGAGAAGAACACGTACGACGGCGCCGGCAACGTCCTCACCGAGACCTCCGGCAACGGCAAGCTCGTCACGCAGTACACCTACGACCCCGTGGGCCGTACCCAGTCGACCGTCACCGATCCGGGCGGGGTGGCCCGCCGTACCACGGTGACCTACGACCTCGCCGGCAACGTGAAGAGCACGACCTCCGGCGGTCTGCCGTCCAATGTGCCCTGGCCGGTGAGCGTCAACCCGGAGACCGTCAGCTATGTCTACGACGACGCGGGCAACGCCACGCAGGAGACCGTCGAGAACGGCGCCCAGTCACGCACCACGAAGTACTCCTACGACCAGCGCGGTCTGACCACGTCCCAGACCGACGCGGGCGGCCGGATCACCCAGTACACCTATGACGAGCTGGGACGTCCGGCGGGCAGGATCGCGCCCGAGGTGATGACCGAGTCCGGCGGCGGCGCGCCCGTCGCCTCCCGGCCCACCGCCTTCACCGGCTACGACACCTTCGGCGCCGTGACCGACTCGATGGACGCGCTGGGCAACGTCAACCGCTCGACGTACGACCGGCTGGGCCGGGTGATCGCGGCCACCGCGCCGAGCTATCTCGCGCCCGGTACGGCCACTCCCGTCACGCCGACCGTCACCAGCACCTATGACGCGCTGGGCAATGTGACCGAGTCGACCGACTCGCTGGGCCGGGTGACGCGCTACGAGTACGACCGGCAGAACCGGCTGATGGCCAGGGACGAGCCCACGGGCAACGGCGACGACCGCGCCACCTGGTCGTACACCTACACCCGTACCGGCGAGGTGCTCTCGGTCACCGACCCGAACGGGGCCCGCGCCGAGACCACGTACGACGACATGGACCGGCCGCTCACCACCACCCAGATCGAGCGCAGGCCCGTACCCGGCGCGTTCACCACCCGCAACGAATACGACGACCTGGGCAATGTGGTCAGGCAGACCGCGCCGAGCGGCACGTTCAGCCAGTTCGCCTACGACGGGCTCGGCCAGATCACCCGGGTGACCGACGCGGCCGGTGTGACCACCCAGCTCGGCTACGACATCGCGGGCCGCGAGGTGCGCCGTACCGACGGCCTCGGACGCAGCTCGTCGAAGCTCTACGACGCGCTCGGCCAGCTGGTCCAGGACGCCGACCTGGACGCGACCAACAGCGAGCTGCGCAAGGTCGGTTACGGCTACGACCAGGCGGGCAACCTCACCACCGCGACCGACGCGCAGGGACGCCAGACGATCTACACGTACGACGCGCTGGACCGGCTGACCAGCCAGAGGGAACCGGTCACCGACACCAGGTCGATCACCACGTCCTTCGGCTACGACGCGCTCGGCAACCGCACGCGCTACACCGACGGCCGTGGCAACAGGACGGTCTACACGGTCAATTCGCTCGGTCTGCCCGAGTCCGTCGTCGAGCCGTCCACCGCCCGCGATCCGTCGGCCGCCGAGCGCACCTGGACGACGGCGTACGACGCGCTCGGCCAGCCGGTGAAGGTGAACGCGCCGGGCGGTGTCACCCGTGAACGGGAGTACGACAAGGCGGGCCGGCTGATCCGCGAGAGCGGCGCGGGCGCCGAGGTCGCCACCGCCGAGAAGAGGTACGGCTACGACGCGGCGGGCCGGCTCGTCAAGGCGTCCTCGCCCAAGGGCGACAACACGTACGCGTACAACGACCGCGGTCTGCTGCTGACGGCGAAGGGCCCGTCGGGCGAGGCCTCGTACGAGTACAACAACGACGGTCTGCTCACCGAGCGCACCGACGCCGCGGGAACGGCCGCCTTCACCTACGCGCGGCAGCAGCTCGCCACCGCCGACGATCCGCTCACCGGAGTGCGGCAGACCTACGACTACGACGGCTCCGGCGCCGTCGAGCGGGTCGACTACGGCTCCGGCCAGTCGCGCTCCTTCACCTACGACAAGCTCGGCCGGGTCGACACCGACACGGTGAAGAACAGCGGCGGTGCCCCGGTCGCCGCCACGGACTACGACTACGACACCAACGACCATCTCGTCGGCAAGACCACCACCGGAACGGCCAAGGCGGGCAAGAACACCTACGGCTACGACCAGGCCGGCCGGCTCACCTCCTGGACGGCGGACGGCGCGACGACGGAGTACGGCTGGGACGACAGCGGCAACCGCGTCAAGAACGGCGCCAAGACCGCCACCTTCGACGAGCGCAACCGGCTGCTGTCCGACGGCGACTACACCTATGACTACTCCTCGCGCGGCACACTCGCCTCCCGCACCAGCTCCGGGCTGGAGGAGGAGTTCACCTTCGACGCCTTCGACCGGCTGACGAAGGCGGGCGAGTCCGGCACCTCGTACAGCTACGACGCGCTGGACCGGGTCGCCGACCGCAACGGTGCGGACTTCACGTACGCCGGACTCGCGCCCGATCCGGTCAAGGACAACTCGGCCACCTACGGACGCGGAGCCGCCGACGAGCTGATGTCGGTCGCCGAGGGCGGCCCGGCGCAGCTCACCGTCTCCGACGAGCACGGCGACCTGGTCGGCGGGATGTCGCCCACCAACGGCGCGGCGTCGACGCTGTCCTCGTCCACGGCGTACGACCCGTTCGGCCAGACGATCGCCTCCTCCTCCGAGGAGGTGTCGGGCAACGCGGGCTTCCAGGGCGACTGGACCGACCCGGAGACCGACCAGGTCAACATGGGCGCGCGCTGGTACGACCCGGGCTCGGGCACCTTCGACTCCCGTGACGCGTACACCTACGCCTCGGGCGCGTCGATCCTCGCCAACCGGTACGCGTACGGCGCCGGCGCGCCGCTCGACTTCACCGACCCGGACGGCAACTGGCCGAGCTGCGGCTGGTGTTCGAGGACCTGGAACAAGGCCAAGAACAAGGTCAAGAACAACAAGTACGTCCGCATGGCGGTCAAGACCGCGAAGGCGGTATGGAACAGCGGCCCGGTGCGCCATGTGCGTTCCGTCGTCAGCCGGGCCCTGGAGGTGACCGGCAAGGTCGCCTCGTGGGTCTACCGGAAGTCGGGCGCGAAGACGGCCGTCAACGCGCTGGTGAGTGTGACCAGATGGGCAGGCAACAAACTGAGTTCGGCGGCCAGTTCGTCCTCCCAGTGGGTCAGGGAGAAAGCCGCCGAGGCCCAACGCCAGTACCGCGCGGCGAGAGCCGCCGTCACCCGCAAGGCCAAGTCGGCGGCGGCGTTCGTGGCCAAGCACAATCCGATCCCGCACATCGTGGCGGCTGCCGCACCGGTGATCGCCGTGGCCGCGGCGATCGTGACGGCCAATCCGAACCTGCCGGCGATCCTGGTCTCGGCCACGCGCAATGTCATCGCGGACGCCAGCCGGGCCGTCAACGATCTGCGCGCCCTGGCGGTCGCGACGACCGGTGTGGTCGTCGAGAGCGTCTCGAACGCCGTCGAATTCGCCGTCGACGCCGCTCCCGCGGTCTGGGACGGCGTGAAGGCGGTCGGGAATGTCGTCGGCGAGGTCACGGGCTTCAACGACATCAGGGACTGTGTGACCAAGGGCGACGCGGAGGCCTGTGCCTGGGCCGTCGCCACGGTGGCGGGCCTGGCCCTCGGCGGCGCGGGCGCGGGCCTGGTCCGCGCGGCGAAGGCCGGCCGGATGGTCGGGAAGGCCGCGAAGTACTCGGACGACATCGCGAAGGCGGCCGAGAAGCTCGACAAGGCCGAGAACGTCATCGACAAGGTCGAGACGGCGGTCAGCTGCGCGGAGACGGCGGGCTCGGTCGCCCAGGCCGCCGTCGCCCAGAGCTTTGTGCCCGGCACCGAGGTGGTGATGGCCGACGGCACCCGTAAACCGATCGAAAAGGTCGAAGCGGGCGACAAGGTCCTCGCCACCGACCCGACGACGGGCAGGACCTCGTCCCAGAAGGTCACCCGGACGATAGAGGGCAAGGGCCTCAAGCACCTCTTCAAGCTGACGGTCGACACCGACGGCGACAAGGGCGACGAGACCGCCGCCATCACCGCCACCAACGGCCACCCCTTCTGGGTCCCGGACCTCAAGAAGTGGCAGAAGGCCCAGGAGCTCAAGCCGGGCCAATGGCTCCAGACGGGCACCGGCACCCGGGTCCAGCTCAAGGCGGTCCAGTCCTGGACCCAGCGGGCGGCGGTCTACAACCTCACGGTTGACACGGCGCACACGTACTACGTCTCGGCGGGCGCCACGCCGGTCCTGGTCCACAACTGCGAGCCGGTAAAGCTCTATCGCTCGCCTCAGAAGGGCAACAGGGCCTCCGAGGCACGCGGGTTGAATCCCGCCAACCACACGGCGTATGACGCCAACGACAGAAGCTTTGCCTACCTGGCTGATTCGGAGTCCGTGGTCCGTAAGTACGCCGGCCAGGGCGTGTACGAAGACGGATACCATGTGTTCACAATGAAGCCCGAATTCGTGAATGAATTCCACCCGAGCTACTATCGCAAGTTCCACGACAATGACGGTGGATTGCAGTGGATCATCGAGGATCATGATTTCGAGGACTTCAATTCATTGATCGACCACGACAAGACTGAATGGGTTCCCTGGAAGAGGGGCGTGGACTTCTGAGATGGTGGAACATGATGGACGATGATCAGCTGTGGCGGCTCAGCGGTCTTCACCGGTTTCAGGTGGTGCGATGCGTTGTCACAGGGCACCGGGGACGGTTCGGTGTAGAGGTTTCGGTCACCGAACCGAGGTCCGACGCTCCGGCGTTCGTCGACTTCGTGAACCTCGACGACGGCGATGATCATCCGACGCCGGATGATTTCCCGCCGATCGGCACCAGCCTCGAAGCGGTGACACTGGACTTCGTGCCGGGAGGTGAACTGCGGCTGTCGGCGCGACCGTCGTCGGTCGCGCGCCAGCGGGAGCTCGAGGCGGAGAGCTGAACGTCGGGTCCGGGGCCACTGTCCTCCGCCATGAGTGAATCCGACCATCTGAGCAGCACCCCGACCGCCTACGACACCGTCGCCGTCGACTACGCCCGGTTCCTCAAGGATGAGCTGGATCGCGCAGCCGCTGGACTGTGACAAGCTCGGCGCGTTCGCCGAGCTTGTCACGGGCGACGACGGCGGGCCGGTGGATGATCTTGGTGTGGGCCCGGGTGGGTCACGGCGCATCTGGTACCCGACCACGTCGCCGGGCTGATGATCGGGGTCGGTCCAGCCGTGACCGCCAGGCCGGCTCCGGAGTCCGGCGACGTGGTCGGGTACC
>NZ_MAUD01000578.1 GCF_001700515.1 Streptomyces lushanensis | reverse complement strand
GCGCGGCAGTGGAATGGGGCTTCTGGGCTCCGCTCAGCGTCAGACGGCCCGTCTGTCGGTTGGGGTTCAGTCCCGTGTCTGAGATTCGTGCCTGAGTGGCACCCCGGGCATCACCCCATCCCGTCCGCCAGGCCAGGAGCCCGGTGGAACAGCGGGCCGGTGTCTGTTCCGAGGCCGTGGGCGTGGAATGCCCTGCTCTTGCGTCCGTAGGACACAAGAGACCACCCGACGGCTCTCATGTCAGAGCGGGCGGGTGGCAGACACCAACCAATGCCCCATATGCCCCTGTTTGGCGGCTGGTTGGGAGTTCCCGGAGACCGGTCTTGTGTCCTGAGCACCGGTAAGCCGTCCTCAGGACGCATCGACGCCCCGCAGGGCCCCGCGTCCCTGCGGCCTGCTCCGAGCGACTGCCTCTCGGTCTGGACCCGCAGACAAAAGCCCCACCCCAGCAGCGGTCCTGCACCTCAACCAGCAGCGGAGGGTCTGCCGCTGAGCCGGTGCCGTCACCGCCCCATTCCACTGCCGCGC
>NZ_MAUD01000577.1 GCF_001700515.1 Streptomyces lushanensis | reverse complement strand
CGTCGCCCGCGAGACTCCCACGGCCGAGGCGACCTGCTTCTCGGTCATCGACCTCGCCTCCCGCAGCCTGCGCCGCTCCTTGGGAGGCGGCAGCGGCGGGACGGCGGAAGAGCCGTCCGCGGTGCTCTGCGTGGTGTTCTGCGTCATGAGGGACTCCCCGCAGCACGATTCAGACCAAAAAAGCACATAAACTTATATTGGGCGACACGGCGAACATTCGCCTGTTACGTGGATCAAGCGCGTGTCGTGGGCAGCATGACGACGTGACCCAATTGACCGATCGCAGCACGCCGTTGTCCTCGGCCTCGGCGGTGGAACGCGGCAGGGCGGCGGCGCTGACCGTCTCGTTCCTCCGCGGGGCCATCGCCGCGTGCCTCGGCCTCGGCCTGTTCGCCGTGCTGGTGCTGGCGATGTGGATCATTTCGCCCTATCCCGACAGCGGGCCGGGCGGAGCCCTGCGTGTCGCCACCGCGCTGTGGCTGCTGGCCCATGGCGTCGAGCTGGTGCGCGCCGACACCCTCTCGGGAGATCCCGCCCCACTGGGGGTGATCCCGCTGCTCCTGATGGCCCTGCCGGTCTGGCTGGTGTACCGGACGGCCAGGGACGCCCTGGAGCCGGACGAAGGGCCGCCCCGGCTCTCCGCACCGGCGGTGGTGTTCACCCTTACGGGGGGCTATCTGCTGGTCGGCGCGGCGTCGGTGCTCCATGTGACGGGCGCTCCGCTCGGTGCGCACCCGCTGCGCGCCGCGCTCATGCTGCCCTCGCTGACGGTCCTGTCCGCGGGGGCCGGGGCGTGGCGGGCGCGCGGACGCCGGCGTGGTCTCCTGCTGGCCTGGCTGCCCGGCGTTCTCCGGAGGGCCCTCGTCCGTGCCGTCGGGGCGCCCGCGGCCCGGCGCAGGGCCGCCGTCGCGCTCCGGGCGGGCGTCGCGTCCGTTCTGCTGCTGCTGGGCGGCGGCGCGCTGCTGGTCGGGATGTCGCTGGCATGGCACGGCGGCGTGGCGCACGGCTCGTTCGTACAGCTCGCCTCCGACTGGTCGGGACGGTTCGCCGTGCTGCTGCTCGGGCTGGTGCTCGTGCCGAACGCGGCGATGTGGGGCGCCGCGTACGGGATGGGACCGGGCTTCGCGCTCGGTACGGGCGCGACGGCCACACCGTTCGGGGTCACGGGCGAGTACTGGCTGCCGTCCTTTCCGCTGCTCGCGGCGGTGCCCGAGGGTCCGGGCTCGGCGCTGGACTGGGCGGCCGCGGGAGTGCCGGTGCTCGCGGGAGGAGCGCTGGCCTGGTTCACCGTACGGGTGGCGGCGCCGCGGTACGGCGGCAAGGAACAGTCGTGGGGCGCGGGCGCGACGACGCTGACGGTGATGCTCGGCGCGGTGGTGTGCGCGGCGCTGACGGCGCTGCTGGCGGCGATGTCGGGCGGGCCGATGGGCAACGGCAGACTGGCGGTCCTCGGGCCGGTGTGGTGGCTGACGGGCGCGGCGGCGCTGGCCTGGACGCTGGGGCTGGGCGTGCCCATGGCGCTGGTGCTGCGGGCCTGGCGGCTGCGGACGCGGCGGAACGAGGCCGTACCGCCGCCGGGACCGGAACCGGCCTCGGGAGCCGGCGCTGGGACGGGGGCGACCGATACGAAGGGTGAGGCCGCCGCCGAGGCGGCGGAGCAGGGCGGCCCGGCCGTGTGGTGGCCGGCGCCGTGGCGGCGGCTGATGTGGCTGCTCAGCGGTCGGGCGGTGACGGACGGGCCGGTGTCCGAGCCGGCGCCGGAGGCTGCCGGCGGCCCGGGTGTGCCGGCCCGCGACGCGGACACCCGCGCCCGTGCCGGTGCCCCAGGCCGCGCGGACGGCACGGTCCGCGCTCGCGCTCGTCCCCGCTCCGACGCCCCTGCCCGCGCTCGCGCTCGCCCCGGCTCCGAAGCTCGCGCTCGCCCCGGCCCCGATGCCCGTGCTCGCCCCGGTGGGCGGGCCCGCGCGGTTCCGGTCGCGGACAGGGGGGAGGCGGGAGAGCCGGAGTTCGAGCCGTACGACTTCCTGCTGGACGAGGGCCGGCACGGGCGCGGTGCGCGCAAGACACGGTGGGCGGCGATCAAGGCGGCCTCGGGCGGCCCGATCGCGGACTCCCCGGCCGGGGGAACGGCGTCGGGGCCGCCCTCCGTCAGGAAGAGCGGCTCCAGGAGGATCGGCCGCGACCGTTCCGTCCCGGATTCCGGTGCGGCCCCGGGCAACGGGTCCGGTGCTACTCCTTGACGCCGAAGACCGGGACCAGCGAGGGCGGCAGCTCGTCATTGCAGGAGAGCTGGCCCGTCTTGGTCAGGGAGTCGTTGAGGCAGGTGTAGTAGTCGCGGTAGACCAGCTGCACGGTGAAGGTCGCGGCCACGATCGCCAGTGCGATCGCGGCCGTCACCAGCCCGCTGACCGCCGCTGTCGTCTGCTGCCGGCTCGACACCGCGGCCGGGGCCGCCGGACCGTACGCCGGACCCTCGGCAGAGCCCTGGGCCGGGACGTTCTGCCCGGTGGCCGGTGCGGGAAGGGAGGGCGCGCTTGACGACGGGCCGCTTGACGACGGGCCGCCGGAGGTCGCGTCGTCCTGGCCCGAGGGCGATCCGTTCGCGGGCTTGTTGCGCAGGGAGCTGATGCCCCAGTACAGCGACAGTGAGCCGAGCAGCAGGGCGATCTCCGGGAAGTCGAAGAGCGCGAAGAAGAAGGCCCACATCCCGCCGAGGAGCGCGTAGCGGGCGCGGCGCTGGATCGGGTCCGTCGGATCCCAGCGCAGTCCGCCGCCGCGGCCTCCCTCGGGGCCGTCCTGGCCGCCACCCTGCCCGTTCTGCCCGTTCTGACCGCCGGGGCGGCTGCCGAAGCCGCCCCGGCGGTCAGAAC
>NZ_MAUD01000576.1 GCF_001700515.1 Streptomyces lushanensis | reverse complement strand
GCGCTGCGTGAACGTCCATTCGGCTCATCTCCTTGCGTAGCGGGCGAAGCGGATGACCGGGACGGGAGTGCCACGGGTCAGCCGGCGGGGGCGGCGCGCATCCGGCCCACGGGCGGCGGGTCGGGCAGGATCAGCGGGGTCCCGGGGGCGGGCAGGCCGTACAGCTCGTACAGCCGGCTCCGCACCCGTTCCATGGGGTACTGGCCCGCGTAGACGGCGGTCTTGAAGATCACGCCTTCCAGCACACTGCGGAAGAAGACCTCCTCCAGCGCCGGATCGGCCGCGCCACGGGCGGCGAACAACGCGCGCAGCTGGTCCTCCAGCCTCACGATCCGCTCCTCCTTGCGGGCCTCGACCTGTGCGAACAGGCCATGTGTGGCCGGGCCGACGACCAGGCTGAGGGTCATGCGCTGGACGGAGACGGTCCGTACGGCGGCGAGGAGCACGCCGTCCAGGATCGCGGCCAGCCGCTCGTCGGGGCTGCCGGTCACGTCGGCGATCTCGACGACGCCGTCGAGATAGCGGTCGAGGAGTTCGTCCGCGAGCGCCTGCTTGCCCGGGAAGTAGTAGCTGATCAGGCCGCGCGAGACACCGGCGCGGGCGGTGATGTCGGAGATGCTCGCCTCGTGGTAGCCCTTCTCGGCGAACTCCGTCAGCGCGGCGGCGAGGATCCTCTCCCGCGACTGCTCACGCATTTCCTCATTCGTATGCGCCGATCGCGGCGACACGGTCCCCCCGCCCTCTCAGACCTGTGTACACGTCAAAAATACACTGGCTGTCCGTACAGTCAACGTCCCTTCGCCCGAGGGCTCCAGGGCTTCGGCGTCCTCACGCCGCCGGGTGCGGCTCGGACCCGGCCGGGTCCTGATA
>NZ_MAUD01000575.1 GCF_001700515.1 Streptomyces lushanensis | reverse complement strand
CGGGCGATCTGACACCCAAGGACGCCACGACGACCATCGCGCTCCTGGACTTCGGCGGGCGGATGGGGCTGTACGACTTCACGGACAACCAGTGGTGGAATCCGCTGCGCGGCCGGCGGATGGTCGTCCGGGGTTCACTGGGCGAGATCGTCGACGACCAGGTGATCAGGATGGCGGACCCGCGTACGCCCGTGGAGTCGCCGCTGGTCCGCCGCCGTACCGGTACCGACCTCAATCTGGAGGGCTCCGAACTGCACCACATCACCTTCGACGGACGGGTGGTGTACCGCAACGCGTTCGTCGGGGCGAACCTCTCCGAGGACGACCTGGCCGTGGTCGACCTGCTGTGCCGTACGGGTGCCTGGGCGCGCGGCGAGGCCCCGGAGCCCTATCCGCTCGCGGAGGGCTGCCAGGACCACCAGATCAGCCTGGCGATCGAGGAGTCCGCGCGCACCGGGACCGCCGTGACCACGACACGGGAGGCCTGGGCGGTCTGAGAGCCGGCCGGCGGGGTGGCACGGCGGCGGAGCGTCTCCACGACCGGTGGACGCCCGCCCCACCGCCGTACCGCCCCACCGCCGTGTTGACGCGCGACAGGCCCCACCGGAGGCCGGTCAGTGCTCGATGACGTCCCGCCAGGAGTGCCGCGGTACGAAGCCCAGCACCTCGCGGGCGCGGTCGATGCTCAGCAGTGTCTCGTACGTCCCGATCTCACGGGTCAGCTCGACGCCGGGGAACACCTCGGCGAGCAGTTCGGCCGAGGGCCTCCGCATGATGGTGTCCGCCGCCGCGATGACGAAGCTCTGCGCGCCCGTCACCGGCGCGGTGAGCGCGAGACGGCAGGCGCCCGCCACGTCCCGGGCGTCGACGTACCCCCAGAGGTTCCACTTCCGCAGCTGCGGGTCGGCCCAGTAGCCGGGGACGAGACGGTAGTCCTCTTCGAGATGGACGTTGGAGAGGCGCAGCGCGACGAAGGGGATGCCGGACCATTCGGCGACATGCCGGGCCGTGGTCTCGGCCGTGACCTTGGAGAGCGCGTAGGTGCTGGTCGGGTAAGGGTAGTGGTCCTCGTCCACCGGCGCGTAACGGGGCGGGACGTCGAACGGGAGGCCGAGGGTGGTCTCGCTCGACGCCCACACCACCCGGGACACCTTGTTCTGCGCGGCGGCGAGGAAGACGTTGTTGTTCATCACCGTGTTGGTGTTCAGTGTGCGGGCGGCCGGGAACAGGCCGGGCGCCGGGATGTTGGCCAGATGGACCACCGCGTCGACGCCCTGGAGCGCGTCGACGGCCTGTCCGTAGTCCGTCAGGTCCGCGCCCAGGAGGGATGTGCCGATCCCGGCCATCCGCTCCCGGTCGCCCGGACCGGCGACGATGTCCAGGGCGACGACGTCGTGGCCGTGCTCCAGCAGGTCCGCGACGACGACACGGCCCGTCTTCCCGTTGGCACCGGTTACAGCGACTGTGGTCATGGGAGTGCTCCCCACTCGGCGTTCTTCTCAGGGCTTACCGCCTGGCGCCCCATCCTCCCCCGGCCGGTCCCGGCGCGAACGGCAGGCCCCGGGCCTCACGCGCGAGTCCGACGGCCTCACATCTGTGTCCGGCGTACGCATTCGGCGATCATGGTGTGCAGGCTCCCGGTGCGCCGCAGCATGTCGCGCTGTACGCGCGCGCCGTTGCCCGTTCTCAGCAGCCGGCGCAGGCCCTCCTCGGCCAGTGGCAGGTCCCCGTGGTCCCGCAGGGCGTCCCGTACATGGGCCAGTAAGGACCGTACGACCGCTTCGGCGGGAGCGGGCCTCATGGTGCGGGGATCGACCAGCCGGTCCTCCAGCCCCGAGCGGCCTGCCCGCCAGGAGGCGAGCCGCAGGGACGCGACGCGGTGCGGCAGCGGCGGCACCTGTGCCCGCCACTCGCGCGCGGCCGTCTCGACCAGCCCTCGCACCAGCGCGGCCACCAGAACCGTGCTCGACGCGTCCAGGCACACGTCGGCCACGCGCACCTCCACGGTGGGATAGCGCTCCGCGAGCCGGGCCTCGAAGTAGGCCATCGCCGGATCGCGCAGCACACCGGTGGCGACCATGGCGGCCACGTAGTCGTGGTATCCGGTGGCCGATCCGAACAGCTCCACCGGTCCGGCGGAGGGCCAACGTCCCCACACACGGCTGCGATAACTGCTGTAGCCGCTGTCGTACCCGCGCCAGAACGGTGAGTTGCCGGTGAGGGCGAGCAGCACCGACAGCCACGGTCTGATCCGGTCGAGGACGGCGACTCCCTCCTCGTCGGATTCCACGGCCACATGGACGTGACAGCCGCAGGTCAACTGCGCCTGGGCGACCGGCCCGAACTCGCGCTCCAGCCAGAGGTAGCGCTCGTCCTGATTGACGGCGGATTCGAAGGGCAGCGGGGAGGTCGCCAGCGCGGCGACGGCGGCGCCCACCTTTCCGGCGTACTCGGCGGCCTCCGCGCGCAGTTCACGTATCTCCGCCGCCAGCTCCGCCATCTCCGTCCGTGGACAGGTGGCGAACTCAAGCTGCTGACCGTGGAGTTCCTTCTGGAAGGCGTGTCCCTCCCCGCCTGCCCGGTCGGCTGTCGCCAGCACCGCGGGCGACACGGCGTGAGGCTCCCAGGTGACCGCGTCCACCAGCAGTAGTTCTTCCTCGACGCCGACGCTGCGCAATGGAGCCGCCTCTCCACGGGGGAAGCGGAACCGTACGGCACGGCCCGGGCCAAGGGAAGGGCGCCCTTGACCGGTTTCCCCCGTCGACGGCTCTCCCCGGCCCCCGATTGGGAAGCTCGGAAGGACATCTCCGCACGAAGGTGAGGAGACTGGGATTCACCGGCGGAGAGCTCAGTCC
>NZ_MAUD01000574.1:702-1099 GCF_001700515.1 Streptomyces lushanensis | reverse complement strand
AGATGGGGATAAGAGACACGGTCTGGACGGTCTGGACGGGAATTTGCTGGCACTCGCGGTGAACGCGGCCCGCGCGATGGCCACCGTCGGCGAGATCTCGGACGCCCTGGAGAAGGTGTACGGGCGTCACTCGGGCCAGATCCGTACGATCTCCGGTGTGTACCGGAACGAGGCAGGCACCTCCCCGGCCGTGGAGGGCACCCGTGCCGTGGTCGAGGAATTCGAACGGGCCGAGGGGCGCCGTCCGCGCATCCTGGTGGCCAAGATGGGGCAGGACGGCCATGACCGCGGCCAGAAGGTGATCGCGACGGCCTTCGCCGACCTGGGCTTCGACGTCGATGTCGGCCCGCTGTTCCAGACGCCGGCCGAGGTGGCGCGGCAGGCGGTCGAGGCGGAC
>NZ_MAUD01000574.1:0-655 GCF_001700515.1 Streptomyces lushanensis | reverse complement strand
CCGCCACGTCCGGCTCCGAGCGGTGAGCGCGTGCCGCCGCGGATCGACATCGACAGTTACGTCAAGGGTGTGCTCGACGGTTCCCGTTCGTACATCGCCCGTGCCGTCACCCTGGTCGAGTCCACCAGGCCCGACCACCGCAGGCTGGCCCAGCGGCTGCTGACCGAGCTGCTGCCGCACTCCGGGAAGGCGCGCCGGATCGGGATCAGCGGGGTGCCGGGCGTCGGCAAGTCCACCTTCATCGACGCGCTGGGAACGCTGCTCACGGGCCTCGGCCACCGGGTCGCGGTGCTGGCCGTCGATCCGTCCTCGACCAGGACGGGCGGGTCCATCCTGGGCGACAAGACCCGGATGGAGCGGCTGGCGGTGGACCCGGCGGCGTTCGTGCGCCCGTCGCCCACGGCGGGCACGCTCGGCGGCGTCGCCAAGGCGACGCGGGAGACCATCATCGTGATGGAGGCCGCGGGATACGACGTCGTCCTGGTGGAGACCGTGGGCGTCGGCCAGTCCGAGACGACCGTGGCCAACATGGTCGACTCCTTCCTGCTGCTCAGCCTCGCCCGTACCGGCGACCAGCTCCAGGGCATCAAGAAGGGCGTGCTGGAACTGGCGGACGTCATCGCCGTCAACAAGGCCGACGGACCGCACGAGCGCG
>NZ_MAUD01000573.1 GCF_001700515.1 Streptomyces lushanensis | reverse complement strand
CCCGTACCGACCACTCGGGAAGCGGCGATGCCCTTGGAGGCGGTCTCCGTGGTGGGCTCGACGGGCCGCTCGGCGCCGGTGTCGAGGTTGACGGTATTGAGGGTGTCGGCGATCGCGTAGGTCAGTTCGACGTAACCGATCGAACCGTTCACCTGCTTCACCTGTTCGACCACGTCACTGGAGGTCTGTACTCCCAGGCCGCCGGGCGCGAGCCAGTCGCCGTTCCCGGCGGTGGCGCTCAGGTACCTGCTGAGCGTCCGGTTGACGCCGGACGAGGAGGAGCGGTGGAAGGCCTGGACCGGGGTGGCGGGCAGTTCGACGCCCGGGTTCAGCTGTCTGATGGCGGCGTCGTTCCAGCTCGTGATCTTCCCGGTGTAGATCTTGGCGATCGCCGCGGGATCGAGGACGAGGCTGTCGATGCCGGGGATGTTGTAGATGAGGGCGACCGGGCTGCCGAGCATGGGCAGATTGATGCCCGTGCCGCCGCCCTGGCAGATGCTCTTCGACTGCTCCACCTCGGCCGGTTCG
>NZ_MAUD01000572.1 GCF_001700515.1 Streptomyces lushanensis | reverse complement strand
GGGCAGGGGGCAGGAGGCAGGAGGCAGGAGGGGCAGGCTCAGAACGATGAGGCGGCGCGGGCCGGCGCGGGCCGACGCGGTCAGGTGCCAGGTCGGCGCGGTCGGGTGCCGGGCCGCGTCAGAGCAGACCGTGACGCGGTGGCCGCGTGCCGCTCAGTACGTAGCGGCCGATGTGCTGCACCTTCCAGCGGACCGGATCGTGCAGCGTGTGCGTACGCGCGTCGCGCCAGTGCCGGTTCAGATTGAGGCTGTCCAGGGCCGCGCGTGTGCCCGCCACCTCGAACAGGGCGCTGCTCGTCCCGACCGCCGCCTNNTTCGCCGCGGCGACCGCGATCGACGCCTCCGCGGCGCTGTCGTCGGTGAGAGCGGCCGACGCCGCGTCCACCGCGTCCGCGGCGGCGTTGAGCAGCGCCTCCGCCGCCCGTACCTGAAGGGCGAGTTCACCGAACCGCTGGATCAGCAGCGGATCCTCGGCGGCCGTCTCGTAACCGCTCTCGAACCAGGGACGGCTCTTCGTACGAACGAACGCGACGGCCTCCGCCAGCGCCGCCGACGCGATGCCCGCGTCGATCGCCGCGTGCAGGAGCTGTGCCACGGCGCCGTGCAACTGCGGTCCCTGGAACGTCAGATGGTGCGGTACGACACGGTCGGCCGGGACCACCACATCCACCAGCCTGACGGTCCCGCTGGCGGTGGTGCGCTGGCCCATGCCGTCCCAGTCGTCCAGAACGGTCACGCCCGGGGCGTCGCGCGGTACGTACGCGACATGCAGCGCGTCGTCCTCGGCGCGCGCCAGGACCGGGATCCAGTCGGCGAACAGCGCGCCGGTGGAGTAGTGCTTCTCACCGCTGAGCAGATACGAGCCGTACGGACTCCCCGGGCCGGCCGCGCCACGCGCGGCATCCGTACCGCCCGTATCGCCAGCGCCACCCGCACCGTCCGTCTCGCCCGCACCGCCCGTCTCGCCCGCACCGCCCGCCTCACCGACCTCGTCCGGCTCACCCGCCTCGCCCTCGGCCCGCACCGGTGTCAGACGCGTACGGATGTCCTGGACATGCTTCGTGCCCGCCTCCGACTGCGCGTTGCCGAACCGGCGCCCGGCCAGCACCTCCCCGAAGAAGAACTTCCGCTGCGCCGGGCTGCCCTGGCGCCGCAGCACGTTGATGTACACGAAGTGGCTCTGCGGTATCTGCGCCAGACTCGCGTCACCGGTCGCCAGCAGACGGAAGATCTCGGCGAGCGTGCGCGCGGAGACATCCGCGCCGCCGTGGTCGCGCGGCACGGTGACACCGAGCAGTCCGCTGGCGGAGAGCCGGTCGAGCTCGGCGCGCGGCAGCCTGCGGTCCCTGTCCCGCTCGGCGGCCTCCGCCCGGAACTCGTCGGCCAGTTCGCGGGCCAGGACGAGCGCCTCCGCGTCGTCGGCCACCGTACGGACGGGAGTGCGGCCTGCGGAGGAGTCATTGCGGGCGGGTGCGGCGGTCACGGTACGGCCTCCAAGGAGGTACGGGAAGGTACGGGACGGACGGGAGGAATCCACCGTGGAATCGGCCGTGCGCGAGCACATGGCCATTCCGGGAAATCGGGAAGCGGGAAGACCGGGAAGACGGTGAAGATCGGAAAGACCCGGAGGAAACAGCTCGCCGGGGCGGAGCGAATCCGTACGGAGAATCTCCGGCATGAGGATTCGCCGCGCAAAACAGGCGCGAGCGGCGAGAGAGCGGCGGGCGGGCCGCACGCGAGCGGCACAGACGGTGCGGGCCCCGCGGGCCGTACGTGCAGGGCACACACGGTACGCCAGACCACCGCTGACCTGGGATTATCCTCGGCTGACCCGGAAGGGTCCTCAGCGGCCCGGTCGACAGAGAGCGCTGGAAACGCGTACGAGATCGACGTGCCGACGCCGGGTGAGATCTTGCTGCCCTGGCCTCAAGACGTCACCTCTTCCGGACGTTCCGAACGGTCGTCGCCGTATCGGCGGCTCTTTCGCCGCAACCTTACCGGCGGCCTCCTCCGGGCGTCCATCAGGCATCTTCGAGCCGGTGATAGGGTTTCCCTTCCATCGAGTACAGAACGAGTACCGAACGAATTCAGCGGGATCTCCGTGCGAATCGAGCAACTCGAATACGTGGCCGCCGTCACCCGCCTCGGCTCGCTCCGCAGAGCCGCCGAATCACTGCATGTGTCGCAGCCGGCCCTCAGCGAGACGATCCGCAATCTGGAACGCGAACTCGGCGTGGACATCCTGGACCGCAGACGGTCGGGCGCCAGGATCAGCGACGAGGGCCGCGAGCTGCTGCCGCACATCATCGGAGTCCTGGACGCCGTCGACAAACTGCGCCGCGCCGCCGACGACCAGCACCACACCAGCCGGATGATCAGGCTCGGTACGGTCAACGCCGCGACCGTACCGCTGCTCGTACCGACCATCCGGGAGTTCCGGGCCTCCCACCCGGAGACACAGGTCGAGGTCGTCGCGGCGCGGCAGGAGCGGATCCATCGCGAGCTGATGGAGGGCGGACTCGATCTCGGACTCGTCAACTATCTCCAGGGCGACGACCTGCCGCCCGGTTTTCTCTCCACCGAGCTGCTGCGCGGCCGTCCCGTGGTCTGTGTACGCGCGGACAGCCCGCTGACGGCACTGACCGCGGTCGGCGTGGACGATCTGCTGGGCGAGCCGCTGATCATCATGCGTTCCGGCTATGTCATGCACCGGTTCGTCCACCGCATCCTCGAAGGCCGCAATCCCGCCTTCTCGTACTCCACGGACGGAGCGGAGATGGGCAAGCTGATGGTGGCCGAGGGCCTCGGTGCCACGGTCCTGCCCGACTTCAGTGTGATCGGCGATCCGCTGGAGCGGTGCGGCGCGATCACCTACCGGCCGCTGGCCGGCGACGAGACCGAAGTGCTCCTGCTGCTGCAACGCCCTTCGGCGAACTCCGTGCCGCGGGCCACGCAGGACCTGTACCAGACCTTCGTACGGAGCGCCGACGCCTACCGCGCCGCACACGCCACCGGCTGAGCCGGGCCGCGTGGCGCCGCGCCGAAGTCCTTGGGCGAGAGACACAGAGGATGGATGGGAGACCGCATGGGACAGGGACAGGAACAGGAACACGGCCGGGAACAGAAACAGCGACAGCGGTGGGAAGGGCGACAGGGACCGGGCCGGCTCGACGGCAGGACCGCCCTGGTGACCGGCGCTTCGGCCGGTATAGGTCTCGCCGTCGCCGACCGGTTCGCCGCCGAGGGCGCGACGGTGTACGTCACCGGCCGCCGCAAGCCCGAACTGGACGCGGCCGTGGCGGAGATCAACGGCGGAAGGGCGGCGGGCGGGCCGTCGGCGTACCGGGCGATGTCTGCGACCTGGACGGTCTGGACCGGCTCTACGCCATGATCCGGGAGCGCAGCGGCCGGCTGGACGTCCTCGTCGCCAACGCGGGCGGCGGCGAGTTCGCCAAGCTCGGCGAGATCACCGAGGAACACTTCGACCGGACCTTCGGCGTCAACATCAAGGGACTGGTCTTCACCGCCCAGAAGGCGCTGCCGCTGTTACCCGACGGCGCCTCGGTGATTCTGCTCTCCTCCACCAACGCCTCGCGCGGCGTGGAGGCGATGAGCGTCTACAGCGCCACCAAGGCCGCGATCCGCAGTCTGGCCCGTACCTGGGCGGCCGAACTGGCCGGGCGCGGCATACGGGTGAACGCGATCAGTCCCGGCCCCGTCGACACGCCGGGCGTGGACGGGCTGGCCGGACTCGCCGGCGACAGCCCCCGGCTCCGGCGGCGGCTGAAGGACGGTTTCGCGGCCGGGATACCGCTGGGCAGGATGGGCCGGCCGGAAGAGGTCGCCGCCATGGCCCTCTTCCTCGCC
>NZ_MAUD01000571.1 GCF_001700515.1 Streptomyces lushanensis | reverse complement strand
TCTCGGTCCTGCCCGCGACGGCGCCCGTCGCGGGCAGGACCGAGACGAAGAGCGCGGCCACGGTGACGGCCGCGGCCGTGACCACGCGGTGGCGGCGGAGGGAAGCGCCCGTGCCTGTGGAGGAGTTACGGGAGTCGGGGGAGGTGCCGAAGATGCCTGGGACACGCGTGGTACGTGAGACACGTGAGGTGTGTGAGGCACGTGGGGTACGGGAGGTGTTCGTCACTCCTGGTGCTCCTTCTGTCCGGCTTGTTCATGACGGCAGGGAGAAATGCGATGTGGATGTGACGACCGCGCGGTGTGTTGATCGTTTCAGCGGACGATGTCTTTGTCAGCAGCGCACGACAACGATGTCTCAAAGGCGCACGCCCGCTCGAAACCGGCCTGACCGCCTATGCCCGAGTCACGTGCGCCTTTACCCCGCGGCAACACAAAAGCCATCGGCCGCGTCGGCCATTTCCGTCATGGGCATGGCGCAAACAGACCGGCGGCCGGACCCGAAAGGACCGGGCCCGGCCGAAAATGCCTCAGGTTCAGATTCAGATACCCCAGGACACGCAAGGTCCGAGGACGCGCAAGGTCCAGGGACACGGAGAACACGGAACGGCGGTCAGCCCTCCTCGTCCTCGCCGTCCTCCCCGCCCTCCAGCTCACCCTCCGTCTCCAGGAACACCTTCCGGAGTTCGGCCAGCACCGCCGGGTCCGGCTTCGCCCACATGCCGCGGGACTCCGCCTCCAGCAGGCGTTCCGCGATGCCGTGCAGGGCCCAGGGGTTGGCCTCCTGGAGGAACGCGCGGTTCTCCGGGTCCAGGACATAGGTCTCGGTCAGCTTGTCGTACATCCAGTCGGCGACCACGCCCGTCGTCGCGTCGTACCCGAAGAGATAGTCGACGGTCGCGGCGAGTTCGAAGGCTCCCTTGTAGCCGTGGCGGCGCATCGCCTCGATCCAGCGGGGATTGACCACGCGGGCGCGGAAGACGCGCGACGTCTCCTCCACCAGCGTGCGCGTACGGACCGTCTCCGGGCGGGTGGAGTCGCCGATGTACGCCTCCGGCGCCGTGCCCTTCAGCGCGCGGACCGTGGCGACCATCCCTCCGTGGTACTGGAAGTAGTCGTCGGAGTCCGCGATGTCGTGCTCGCGCGTGTCGGTGTTCTTCGCGGCCACCGCGATGCGCTTGTACGCGGTCTCCATCTCGGCGCGGGCGGGCCGGCCGTCGAGTTCACGGCCGTACGCGTAGCCGCCCCACACCGTGTAGACCTCGGCGAGATCGGCGTCCGTGCGCCAGTCGCGGCTGTCGATGAGCTGGAGGATGCCCGCTCCGTACGTACCGGGCCGGGAGCCGAAGATACGGGTGGTGGCCCGGCGTTCGTCACCGTGCGCCGCCAGATCGGCCTGGGCGTGGGCGCGGATGTGGTTGGCCTCGGCCGGTTCGTCCAGCGACGCGGCCAGCCGGACCGCGTCGTCCAGCAGGCCGATCGCGTGCGGAAAGGCATCGCGGAAGAAACCGCTGATGCGGAGGGTGACATCGATACGGGGCCGGCCCAGCTCGTCGAGCGCGATCGGCTCCAGTCCGGTGACCCGGCGCGACGCGTCGTCCCAGACGGGCCTGATCCCCAGCAGGGCGAGGGCCTCGGCGATGTCGTCGCCGGAGGTGCGCATCGCGCTCGTGCCCCAGAGCGAGAGCCCGACCGAGGTCGGCCAGTCACCGTTGTCGGTGCGGTAGCGCTCCAGGAGGGAGTCGGCGAGGGCCTGTCCGGTCTCCCAGGCGAGCCGGCTCGGGACGGCCTTCGGGTCGACGGAGTAGAAGTTGCGGCCGGTCGGAAGCACATTGACCAGTCCGCGCAGCGGCGATCCGGACGGACCGGCCGGTACGAATCCGCCGTTCAGCGCGTGCACCACATGGTCGATCTCGTCGACGGTGCCGGCCAGCCTCGGCACGACCTCGCGGGCGGCGAAGCGGAGGATGTCGGCGATCTGCCGCGGATCACCGGACGGGTCGCCGGACGGATCAGCGGACGGGTCGCCGGCCACCACGCGCTCCACCGCCGCCGGATCCCACCCCGCGTCCTCCATCGCCTGGACGAGCGCGCGGGCCCGCCGCTCCGTCTCGTCGGCGTCGGTGCGGGTCGCGGCCGACTCGTCCAGGCCCAGCGCCTCGCGCAGCCCCGGGAGAGAGGTCGTACCGCCCCAGATCTGGCGGGCGCGCAGGACGGCGAGGACCAGGTTGACCCGCGCGTCCCCGGTCGGCGCGCCGCCCAGGACATGCAGTCCGTCGCGGATCTGCGCGTCCTTGACCTCGCACAGCCAGCCGTCGACATGGAGCAGGAAGTCGTCGAACCCGTCATCGTCGGGGCGGTCCTCCAGGCCGAGATCGTGGTCGAGCTTGGCGGCCTGGATCAGCGTCCAGATCTGCGCGCGGATCGCGGGCAGCTTCGCCGGGTCCATGGCGGAGATCGCCGCGTACTCGTCGAGCAGTTGCTCCAGGCGCGCGATGTCGCCGTACGACTCGGCGCGCGCCATCGGCGGTACGAGATGGTCCACGAGCGTGGCGTGTACTCGCCGCTTGGCCTGCGTACCCTCGCCCGGGTCGTTGACCAGGAACGGATAGATCAGCGGCAGATCGCCCAGCGCCGCGTCGGGAGCGCAGGCGGCGGAGAGGCCGGCGTTCTTGCCGGGCAGCCACTCCAGATTGCCGTGCTTGCCGAGGTGGATCATGGCGTCGGCGCCGAAGCCGCCGTCCGCGCGGTCGGCCTGGATCCAGCGGTAGGCGGCCAGGTAGTGGTGCGAGGGCGGCAGATCGGGATCGTGGTAGATCGCGATCGGGTTCTCGCCGAAGCCGCGCGGCGGCTGGATGAGGATGAGCAGATTGCCGCGCCGGAGGGCGGCGAGGACGATGTCGCCGTCCGGGTCGCCGCCCGAGGCGACCCGGCTGCGGTCCACGAACATCTCGCCGGGCGGCGGTCCCCAGTGCTCCTCGACGGACTCGCGCAGTTCGGACGGGAGTTGCCCGTACCAGCGGCGGTAGTCGGCGGCCGGGACACGGACCGGGTTACGGGCGAGCTGCTCCTCGGTGAGCCACTCCTGGTCATGGCCGCCGGCCTCGATGAGCGCGTAGATCAGCTCGTCGCCGTCGCCCGACTCCAGACCGGGGACGGACTCGTCGTTGGGGCCGGATCCGAAGTCGTAGCCCTCGGCCCGCAGCCGGCGGAGCAGGGCCACCGCGCTGGCCGGGGTGTCCAGGCCGACCGCGTTGCCGATACGGGAGTGCTTGGTCGGGTACGCGGAGAGCACCAGCGCGAGGCGCTTGTCCGCGTTCGGGCGGTGGCGCAGACGGGCGTGGCGTACGGCGATCCCGGCCACCCGCGCGGCCCGCTCGGGATCGGCGACGTACACCGGCAGTCCGTCGGGGTCCAGTTCCTTGAAGGAGAACGGGACGGTGATGAGCCGGCCGTCGAACTCCGGTACCGCCACCTGGGA
>NZ_MAUD01000570.1 GCF_001700515.1 Streptomyces lushanensis | reverse complement strand
TGAGATCGCCGTCGACGGCGAGGGGCGCGCCCTTGCCGGTGTCCGCGGAGGAGGCCGTCGCGGTGCCGCCCCGTGCCAGATCGGCGCCGTCGGCGCCGTCGCGCACCTCGACCGCGTACAGCGAGTAACCGTAGCGGGGGTCGGGGCTGATGCCCTGGACCCGCAGGTGACGGTACGACACCCGGGTGAGGGCGAGGTCGTCGGTGCGCCCGGTCGTCGAAGGCGGCGCGGTGCCCGCATCCTTGGCCGCGACGCTGACGCTGCCCTCGGCGGTGGTGTACGTACGGCTGCCGTCCAGTCCGGCGATGCCCGGCATCGTCAGGTTCCGCACCTCGATGTGGCCCTCGCCCGCCGCCGTACCGCCGGTCGCGTAGACGACGTCACCCGACGGCAGGGTGGTGAACCCGGCGTGGCCCGTGCCGAGTGTGAACACCGTGGCGCTGCCGTCGAAGCCGTCACGGACCCGGCTGTAGGTGGCGATGTTGCGTGTTGTCACGCTGCCCGCGGTCGAGGGCAGGAACATCGGAGTGGTGCCGCTCAGCGCGAACAGCCAGTCGTCGTGGGCCGGTTGCCAGCAGAACTTGACGAAGCCCGGCTTGCTGACGGCCGCGGCCCAGGCCGCGGGGGACTGGTGCGCCACCAGCCCCGGGCCCGCGCCGAAGTCCTTCACCCCGCTCGCCCGTGCGAACAGCTCCGCGTCGGTGAGGGGACGGACCGCCGCCCCCTGCCCGGCCCGCCACTCGTGCAGCAGATAACTGATGGCGATCTCGGCGCGGGCCTCCGGCTCGTACTTGGGCTCACCGGAGAACTTGGTGAGCCGGTAGGCCGGCGCGTACGCCTGGTAGGCCGCGAGGCGTTCGGCGAGCGCGGCCTCGGAGCGGGCCGCGGCCCGGTCCCCCAACACCTGCGCGAGGAAGGCGATCGGGATGACGTCACGCCCGTAGAGGTACTCGCGGTCGTTGACCATCGGCATCAGCGGTTCGCCCGCGTCGCTCATGACGGTGAGCAGGGTGTCCCAGAGCGGACCGGCGTTGGGCTGCGCGGTGAGCACCTGGGGCAGCGGACGTCCCGCGGTGATGAAGTGGGCCGCGTTACGTCCCGACGTACGCCACAACTCCGCCTGGTAGTGCGGGCCGAAGGAGTTGTGGTTCTCGACGATGAACGTGTCGTACAGGTTCTGCGCCGTGTTGTCGCTGATCGCGACGCCGTCCACGAGGGCGGGATTGGCGCGGTCCGCGACCGGAAGGCCGGCCTCGTTGCGGCTCCACCGGCCGAAGGCATCGCTCCAGGCGCCATGGCGAGGGTCGTCGGTCGCCCAGGCGAGACCCGGCGCGAGCGACTGGGCGTAGACCCCCATCTCCTCCAGCTTCGTGTCGCCCACATGACCGCCGGTGAGGCCGTTGGGCGTCCAGCCGCCGGAGGCGGGGTCGTTGGCCGGGCCGAGCGCCGTCGTGTACGCGGCCTGGGCGCGGACGATGGTGTCGACGTTGGTACGGGTCGTGTCGTCCAGCTGGTCCCACAACAGCCGGGCGGCGAGCACGAAGTACAGCTGGAAAGTGGTGTCGAAGAACAGGGTGCGGCCCCATTCGGAGCCGCCGGTGAGGCGGTTGGACGCGGCGAAGTGCGTGAGGGTGGCGAGGGTACGCGAGCGCAGGGTCTCCTTGTCGATCCCGGCCCGGTCGGCGTCGTAGGTACCCCGGGTGAGCAGGAGGGCGTGGCCGAGGACCACCGCGAAGCCGAAGTCCTTGGCGGTGTAATGGCCCTTGGCCGCGTCCCACTGCGTCTCGGACCAGCGGGTGTGCGTGAGCAGCGCCCGATGGTAGGCGGCGGCGACGTCGTCAGGGGGCGCGGAGTGGGGCGCGTGCCGGTGGCGGTCGGCTGCCGAGGCGGGTCCCGCCTCGGCGAGGGAAAGCGGCACTGCGGTCAATGCGGCGGTCAGGCCGGCGAGTTGGGTGAAACGGCGCCTGTTCAGTTCGGCCGGTTGATGGGTCACGCGCATGCACCTCCTGGGGCACGAGGCTTCGACAACGTTGTCAAGCGCGCTCATTCTTGGACCGGGCAGCCGGAACGTCAAGGAGTCCGACCGGTCTCCGCCCAAAGAGGCTTCATCGGTCCGTGAGCTCCCGCGGCGTCGACCGGGCGACCGGCGTCGTCCTGGTCACGGTGGACGAGCGCGTGTCGGCCGCGGGGATGGCCGAGCCGCGCGGGCGCGCGGGCCGGCGCCCTCGCCTTCGAGCGCGCCGCCGGCACCTTCCGGCCGCACCTCCAGGGCGGCGAGCCCGTCCGGGGCGGCGCCGTCCGCTGCACCGCCGGCTTCAACGTGCGGGTCGGCCAGGCCGACCACTTCGTGACCGCGGGCCACCGCACCCGCAGCTTCCCCGCCTGGTACACGAACTCACCGCTCACCGCTCACCGCTCACCACGCCCGCCGACCTGCCCGCGGGGAGCGGCTTCCCGGGCAACGACCACGGCATCGTCCGGATACACCAATCCGACGGTGCCCCAACCCGGAACGGTCAGCTGTGGCAGCACGGTGCAGTCGAGCCAGGAACTCCGGTATCCCTCAGACGCGCCCGATGCTGATCGTCAACTGCGACGACTTTGGGATGTATCCCGTGATCAACACGGCGGTGACCCGCACGTCCGGCGTAGTTCCGGCCAGACAGGAGTTCGCTTTGGGCCAGCTAGCCGGAATTGTGGTTCCTGGGCTTCCGGGCGGGGGAGTGCTTTCGGCGGTTCTGTTGGCCATGTCCCTGGGGGAGGGCTGTTGGAGCGGATGCGCCTGGTCAGAGCGCCGGTTGACGGGTTCCCGCAGGTGGGGGCGAGAGGAGCCGGGCGCCGCCGGCCACCAGGGCTTGAATCCCTGAACATGAATACGGATCAGGTCCGGCGGCCGGCCCCATCCTCTGATGTGGCCGGCCGCTCTGGTTCCCGGCGAATCGTGAAGGCCGGCCAACGGGCCGATCGACGGCCTTCGGGTTGCCTCCGGGCCTTATGGCTTTCCCTGTGAGCCTGTCACCGCACCGGTCCGGCACCCTCAACGCCGGGTCGCCACTGCACGTCATTGTCCGCATGGTGTGAAACGTCGAGATAGGGAGTCCTCATCGTGCCGCCGTTGCTGCACTACGACATCGTCACCGATCCGACATCGCTTCAGGCGTCACAGCCCGGGGCGCCGTCCACAGGGGCGGTATATCTGATCATTTCCAACCACGACGCAGCAATGGTGAGCGTGCGCTCCATCGAAGTGCAGATACCTGTCGGCAACAATGCCGATCACCTGACTCCCCACCCCGAGTTGATCAACCGAAGTTTCGAAGTGCATCCTCCCGTTTCCAGCACGCCGGTGCAGCTCACATGGGACGGGGTGAAGAGCTTCCGGCTGGAAACCTCCCCGAAAACGGCGTACTTATTTGATGCCGGCGAAACCATTGTCCTGAAACTGGAAAATATAACCGTTTCCGCCGAGGGAGGGTTGGCCCTCCTGACGATAACGGAGGTTTCCAAGCCTCCTGGCGTGCAGGGAAATTTTGCGCCGCACACGTTTATGCTCGGGCTGGTCAAGGAAACTCCGAAGGCGCCGCGCAACTTCCGCCCGGACAAGGACATGATGGACGTGAACGCGAATGGCAGCGTCACCCTCATGTGGGACGGGCCCAATAATATCGACTACTGGGTCGTCTCTCCGGACGCGCAACCGGTGAAATTCTCTGCGGCGCCTGCAGGAACTCCGGTAGCCCAGACACCTTTCACACACAAGGTGCAGCCCACCCGAGGAACGACGTACACCCTCCTGGCCGGCACCAGCCCCGGGCAGCCGAACGGACAGGGCCATATTTTCACCACCACAGTCCACGCACGTATTCCGGAATTCGAGAGCGGGGTCCGCACTCCATGGGCCGAGGGGACCCCGGCCAAGGCCCAGGGGCGCGTCACTTTCACCCCGCAAGGCGTGGACATCAACAACAAGGATGGCGGGCTGGGAACCGTTGCGGCCGACGAAGCCAAACTGGCAACGGCCGTGAGGACCAAGCGGGCGCGGGGGCTGGATGACAATGACGGGTGGGTCGAGTTCCCCCAGGACGGCATCAGGGTGGGGCATGGCTCGGTCAGCGACTTGGGAACCGTCAGCGCCAACGGCGTCAACACCACATGGGTGGGGCACCGGAACGACGGCAAGGGATGGATCGAATTCCCGGACACCGGCGTGAAGATCTACAACGGTGCCGGGGACTGGGGAACCGTTACCGCCGGTGAGGCGGACCTGGCCGACCTGTTCACCCGTCGGGCCACGGTAAGAGAACGCCTCACTGTCGAGGGCGGGTTGACGGTCAACGGCGTGCTGGAGACGCAGGACGGGCCGCCCCGGCTGGTCGTTCACAGCCAGTTGGACGCCGAGGGTGATCTGAAGGCCGCCGGAAACGCCGTTGTCGGTGGTGACCTCTCCGTCAACGGCAAGCTGGAACTGGGTGAGCTGCGCGTTGCCCGCACAGCGGACATCGGTGGTGACCTCTCCGTCAACGGCAGGGTGAATGCCGGGAGTGAGCTGCATGCCGCGGGGAAGGCCGTTGTCGGTGGTGAGCTCGACGTCAACGGGACATCCACCCTTTCAGGGATGCTGAATGCCGATGGAGGGCTGACCGTGAGCTACAACGACGAGTGGGTCCTCAAGGCCAGCCATGACAGGGTGCAGGTCGCGCGCAATCTCTACGTCCAGCATGACTCGGTGTTCACCGGGGTGGTGAACGCCAACGGGCTCCTGTCGGTCCGTAACAACGACGCGTGGATCATGCACGTCAACGACGACCAGGTGTCGATCCAAGGCAACCTGCGCGTCCACGGGGCGTTCCGCTCCGACGACTGACGGGCAGATCGCGACGGCCGTCCCGCAGACCCAAGGGCCCCGGCGGGGCGGCCGTCGGCGGCGGGCGAGCCGTATTGGCCGACCTGATGCCCGAGCACACCGCCGCCAGCCGCGCGGATGCCCCAGCCCTGGACCTGCCGGTCACCCTCTGCATGCCGGGCAAGGCCGCCGACTTCCTCCACCCGGCCGAACCGGAAACCGTCGAACGGGCCGCGCTCGACCAGACGTGACCGTACGGCGCGGCCAGGGCTACGCCCTGCGCGTCAGCGCTGTGCCGCGATCCAACACCAGCTCCTCGCCGGTCTTCGACAACGACTTCCTGCCGGTGATCCGACAAGTCCGGGCGAAGGCGACCGGTCCTCGATGAGTTGGCCGGTCGATGCCGGTTCCGGGTGACGCTGCGCGGAGAGGAGACTCAGCGTTCCGGTGAGTTTCCTTCCGGGGTGATGGTTTTCATCAGCTCGGTCTCAGAGCGGCGAAGCCGCTGGTTGTTCCGAGTTCTCGCCTGCCTCTTCGCACACCTCGACCTGGCCGCGGGCGATCGCAGGCAGGGCGCTGTTCTGAGCCGGCGACAGGCTGATGTGCTGCGCCGCGGCGAGCCAGGGGGTTCGAGGCCCTGGCACGGTGCAGCTCGCCTGCGAGGGTCTCGGCGAGGCGGGCGGCGGTCTCGGGGCGAGTGCGGTCAGATCGCGGGCCATGTGGATCCGGCTGCCGGCCTCCATGAAGGCATGGGGATAGGAGTGGCAGGAGTCGTCACAGTCGGGGGTCTCGGCTCGGGCGGCTTCGATGATGTCCTCCGCGTCGAGGAGGTGGTCCGCGGCGCCGATGGTGAGGAACGCGAGCTGCGTGAGACGTGTTTCCGCGTCGCAGACATCCGTGCTGCGATGAAGGGGCTGGCTCTTGACGGCGTCGCGGGCTGATCGGCCGGAAGGCAGGCCCCGTACGAGGACGTACTCGTCGTACGGCCCGACTCGTCTGCCGCTCCCCGCTCCGCCCTGGTCGCAGCGGGGTCCGCCCCGACTCGGACGGGCCGGGTTCCGGCCGCCGTACGCCGATCGGCCCCCGT
>NZ_MAUD01000569.1 GCF_001700515.1 Streptomyces lushanensis | reverse complement strand
CACGGACAGAGGGGCCGGGCGGATTCGCCCGGCCCCTCTGTCCGTGTCCGGCCGGCGGTCAGTTCTGGGCCGTGGCCCTTGCCTCACAGGTGCGTACGCGGGTCACCTGGTTCGGGGAGTCCATCGGGACGCGGAGCGTTGTCGAGTCGCCGCTCTCCAGGGTCACTTCCGTGTCGGCGGAGTCGACGACCGTGCCCGAGGCGTCCTTGAAGTCGACGTCTATCTCGTAGAGGCCGGCCGTGCCCGAGGGCGTCTCCACGCGCACGGTCGCGTAGGTGACGGCCTTGCGCTTGCCGCTCGCCCTGCGGACGCAGGTGACGATACGGGCCTGGACGGTGCCGGACGTGGTGGACGTGGCGTACGGACTGGCCGTCGAGCCGCCGGACGAGCCGTAGGCGTAGTCGTCGTCGGAGTCGTGGTCGGAGCCCACGCCCGCGCCCGCGTAGCCGCCGTTCGACTTCTTCGGGCTGGAGCAGCCGCCCCCTCCGCCGCCCGACCCCTTGCTCTTTCCCTTGCCCGACCCCTTGCCCGACGAGAATCCCGTCAGGGCCAGCGTCACCACGACCAGTACGGCCGCGAATCTCATCCGTCGACGCAGCAAAACCGAGCCTTCCCCCGTTGTCGCTCATGGACCTGTCAATCGCGCGCGACACCTTAACAGCGCGCCCGCACCTGCCCGTACGTGCCCGCGCCCGCGCGCCCGGTCCGTCGCATGGCGCGCCTCCGGTACCCGGCGTAGCGTCGTGCACCGGGAGCGGGATCCGTACACCCGTGGTCAGGAGGCCGGCGATGGTCCGCAACATCATCGGGTCGATCCTCGCTCTCGCCGCCGCGGCGGCGGCCGTACTGAGCCCCTTCCTGATCTGGTTCGACGGCCGTCGAGGACAGGACTACCGCGTCGCCGACCTGTTCAACGGCGTCACCGCCACCAGTTCCGCGGTCGCGGTCTCGCTGCTGCTGCCCCTCGCCTTCGCCGCGCTCGTCACGCTGATCGGGCTGGTACTGCGGTCGCGGCTGCTGGTGGCGCTGGCCGGGCTGATCGCCCTGGGCTTCACGGTCCTGTGGCTGGTGCGCCAGGCCCAGGTGTCGGACGGGCTCAGCGTCAGCGGCGGCGGTTCCGGGCTGGGCCTCGGCGTCGCGTACGCGCTCGGCGGCGGAGTGGTGCTGCTTCTGGCCGCGCTGGTGATGAGCGGTCGCCGTGCGCCCTTCCCGGCGCCGGAGGCCGCGTACGCCCCGTACCAGGAACCCGAGCCGCAGCGGTACGCGCCGCGGGACGAGGACCGGGGATCCGAGGACTGGGGGCCGGAGGACCGGGGATCCTACGGAGCCCATCCGTACGGTCAGGACCAGGCGCCGCACCAGCCGTACGGCGAGGCACAGCCCCCGTACGGCACGCACTCCCGGCCCTACCAGCCACCGGTGTACGGGCATCCGTGGGAAGGGCCCCACAAATACGGGCCTCCGCAGTACGACCAGCCCCAGCAGAACCGGCCCGGCCCGCAGAACCAGCAGTACCCACCGAACCAGCAGTACCCCTACCAGGAGTCCCAGGACGGCGACACCCAGTCCCTGCCCGTCAACGACGGCCGCGCCGAGCCCCGGGACGGCGATCCCCCGCGCCACTGAGCCGGCCGCCGGCCGTCCGAGGCCGCCTGCCGTCCTTCGGCAACCGCACGCGCCTTGCCCCTACGGGGCCCCGCGCCCCGTCGCCGTCCCCTTCACCGCGTCCAGCGCGTACACGCACCGGTCCTTGCTGCACGCGTACACCACGCCCCGCCGCGCCACCGGCGAGCCCGTGATCTCGCCGCCCGTCGCCAGCTTCCAGCGGAGCTGCCCGCCGCTCGCGTCCAGTGTGTAGAGCACATGGTCGGCCGAGCCGAAGTGCAGCCTGCCGTCCGCGACGACCGGAGCGCCGATGACCTCGCCGCCCGCCGCGAAGCGCCACTTGGGCGTGCCCGTCACCGCGTCCAGTGTGTACAGCGCGCTGCCGCTGCCGACGTGCACATTGCCGTCGGCGACGAGCACCGGTTCGATCGACTGGCGGGACTCCGTCGCGATACGCCAGCGGTCCTTGCCGGTGGCGGCGTCCAGCGCGTACACCGTGCCGAGATAGTCCGCGAGATAGACACCGCCGCCCGTGACCGCGGGACCGGGCGCGAAGGCGGGCGGCGAGAGGAAGACCGCGGGCGCCTCGAAGTGCCAGCGCACCCGGCCGGTCCCGATCTCGACCGACAGCACGCGCGTTCCGGCGGAGACGTACAGATGGCCGTCGGAGGCGGGCCTGACCCGCACGGGCACACCTCCGCAGGAGGCGGCGTCACCGATGGGGTACGACCAGAGCTCGGCGCCCGAGCGCGCGTCCAGCGCCAGCAGCCTGGCCTCCTTCCACACGTACACCGTGCCGTCGAAGATCGCGGGCCCGGCCTCGGGCGTCTCGAAGTCCGTCTGGGCCCCGGTGGTCTCCCACAGCTTCTCGCCGGTGGACGCCTCCCACGTCTGGACACCGCCGCCGCGGGTCCCGGTGACGACCGTGCCGCGGTCGACCTTGAGGGAGTACACCCAGGCGTCGGTCCGCAGCCGCCAGCGCTCGCTGCCGTCCTTGCCGTCGAGCGCGTACAGCGTCGGCCCGTCGGAGGCGTGGATACGGCCCCCGGCGACGGCCATCGCCCAGGCCACGTCCCTGGTCTTGAACTGGCGGCGCCCGGTGCCCACGTCCAGCGCGTGCACCTCGAAGGAGGTGACGTAGATCAGCTCACCGTCGACGACCGGGGTGCCCCAGACGTCGTTCGACATCCGGAACCGCCAGGGCCGCCAGCGGGCCGGGGCGCCGGCCTCCTCGGGCGGCCCTGGCGGTTCCGGA
>NZ_MAUD01000057.1 GCF_001700515.1 Streptomyces lushanensis | reverse complement strand
CCGAGCTGGAACGAGAAGCAGCGCCCTTAGTTCGACCGTATGTCATCACCAACGGACGCAATCTGCTGGATGACGACGACTTCTCACTCATCACACTGGTCACCGTCGCCACCGAAGGCCCCAGAACGGGACATCTCGATCCTGAGAAGCACCGTCTGCTGGATCTGTGCGCCGGCGGTTATCTCTCGGTCGCCGAAATAGCAGGGCACACCAATCTGCCCGTCGGCGTCGTCAAAATTCTGCTGTCCGATCTCACGGAGCAGGGGTACCTCGTGACACGTGCCCCCATACCTCCCGCGAAGCTTGTCGAGCGGCACATACTCGAGGAGGTGCTGAATGGCCTTCAAGCCCGTTTTGGATGACGGCGTATATCTGCGCAATTCAGTGCAGACGGCGGCGAAGATCCTTGTCGTCGGCCACTTCGCCGTCGGCAAGACGACGTTCATCGGAACCATGTCCGAGATTCCGCCGCTGCGCACCGAAGAGGTGATGACGCAGGCGGGCGAGGGAGTGGACGATCTCCGGGGCACCCCGGGGAAGACCACGACGACCGTCGCCATGGACTTCGGCCGTCTCACCCTCAGCGAGAGACTCGTTCTCTACCTCTTCGGCACCCCTGGACAGCAGCGCTTCGTCCAGGTGTGGGAAGACATGTCCCGGGGAGCACTCGGGGCATTGGTGTTGGTGGACCCGAACCGCCTCGAAGAGTCCTTCGCGGTGATGGACCTGGTGGAGCACTACGGAATCCCGTACGCCATCGCGGTCAATCGCTTCGACGGCACACCGAGCCATACGGACGAGGAGATACGGGAGGCGCTCGACCTGCTCCCGGAGACGCCTCTCGTCAATTGTGACGCACGCGACCAGCGTTCGTCAGCGAATTCGCTCATTGTCCTTGTCCGTTATCTCCAGTCGCGCCTCAGCTAGGAGCTCGCCATGCAATCCCACTCGGAAAACCAGGCGCCACCACCGGGCTGCCCCGCCCACAACAGCGGCAAGAGCGTGCCCCTGCACGGACCCGACTTCGCCGCCGACCCCCAGGCGTTCTACGAGTATCTGCGGCAGCACGGTCCCGCGGCACCCGTCGAACTGGCTCCGGGTGTGGAGGCCTCACTCGTCACGGACTACGCCGCGGCGCTGCATGTGCTCCAGAACCCCGACACCTTCGCACGTGACGCGCGTCGCTGGCGCGCTCTCAACGAGGGCGAGATACCGCCGGACAGCCCCATCCTGCCGATGATGGCGTACCGGCCGAACTGTCTCTTCTCCGACGGCGCCGATCATCTGAGGCTCCGTCAGGCCGTGACGGAGTCGCTGGCCAAGATCGACACCCACCGGCTGAGCCGGCACACCGACCGTGTCGCCACGTATCTAATCGACCAGTTCAGCAGCCGTGGCAAGGCCGATCTGGTCAGCGACTACGCGCAGTTGGTTCCTCTGCTGGTCTTCAACGACCTCTTCGGCTGCCCGGCCGAGATCGGCGACCGGCTGGTCTTCGGCATCTCCAGTCTCTTCGACGGCGTGGACGCGGAGAAGGCGAACGAGGTCCTGACCGAGTCGCTGCTGGAGCTGGTCGCGCTGAAGCGGGCCAAGCCCGGCGACGACGTCACCTCCTGGCTGATGCAGCATCAGGCGCGGCTGACCGACGAGGAGATGATCCACCAGCTCGTCACGCTCATCGGCGCGGGCACCGAGCCCACGCAGAACATCATCGCGAGCGCGCTGCGGCTGCTGCTCTCCGACGACAAGTACGCCGGCGGACAGCACGCGGCCGGCCTGCTGGTCGAGGACGCCATCAACGACGTCCTGTGGAACAGCCCGCCGATAGCCAACTACGCCGTGCACTACCCCATGTACGACGTCGACCTGTCCGGGAGCAAGCTGGACGCCGGTGATCCCGTGGTCATCAGCTTCGCCGCGGCCAACACCGATCCGAGCCTGTCCGTGAGCCGTCAGACGCTCAGCAAGCGGGCCCATCTCGCCTGGGGCGCCGGGCCGCACGCCTGCCCGGCCAAGGATCCCGCCCTGCTGATCTCGGTCATGGCGATCGAGAAGCTGCTCAACAGCCTCCCGGACATCGAGCTGGGCGTCCACGCGAACAGCCTGTCCTGGCGGCCGGGCCCGATCCACCGCGCGCTCAACGCCCTGCCCGCCCGGTTCACTCCCGTACGCAGGGAGAAGAGGGCGTCCGCGCCCCAGCCGAGCACCTCCCGCACCCTCGGAAATGCCCCGGTCCAGCCGCAGCACGCGGCGCAGAAGGGTACCTGGTGGAGCGGATTCCTGTCCTGGTGGAAGGTGTGACATGCCCAACAATGGGGGACGATTTACCCTCGCATGAATGTTTAACCATAGGGGTAGACAGGGTTGGCGAATCTGATGTGATCTCTTGAAAGAAGGAGTCGCTGTGGAGCCATCCCTGGCCACCTCATCCGTCGACCGACGCTCTGTGGTTTCGCTGTTCTCCCGTCTGCGCACATCGACTGGCCAGTCAAATCCATTGCCTTTCTACAAAGAGCTCAGGGCAATGGGAAATATCATGCCCGCCCCTTGGGGCGGGCATCTGGTGACCTCCTACAAACTGTGTGACCAGGTACTGAGGGACCGGACGTGGCAGGTGCCGGGCAACGAGTGGCGTACTCGGCAGAAGGACGCCGCACGCTGGAGTGCACCTGCCTCGCTCCAGATGGGGAGCACGATGCCCATGCTCAACCCGCCGCATCACACCCGGATGCGGCGGTCGGTGGGCAGCATGTTCGACCGTAAATCCCTCGACGCCATGAGGAATTCGATCGACCGAATAACCGAGCGGCTCCTCGACCAGGTCCGGGAGGAGTTGCACGACGGTGAACCGGACTTCGTGGAGCTGGTGTGCGAAGAATTGCCCGTAATAACGATCGGTGAATGGCTCGGACTGCCGGCCGCGGATTATCCGCTGCTGCGTTCGCTCACACACGACCAGGTATTCACCCAGGAATTGTTCCCCTCCCCGAGCCAGCTCGCGCTGTCGGACGCGGCGACGGCCCAGCTGCGGGAGTACTTCAGCGAGCTGGTCCGGGAGCGCCGCAGGGCGCCCGGTGACGACAAGGTCTCGGTCTGGATGCGGACCTGGGACGAGCTGGAGCCCGACCAGGACGCCGCCGACGCCGCCGTCCACGCGCTCGCGCTCTTCGTGGTCCTGGCCGCGCTGGAGACCACCTCGCATCTGCTGGCCACGGCGGTGTGGCTGCTTCTGGAGCATCCCCGCCAGCTCGACTGGGTACGCACGCATCCCGAGCACATGCCGGGCGCGATCGAGGAGACCCTGCGCTACGACCCGCCGATCCACATGATCAGCCGGATCGCCGCGGACGACACCACACTGGCCGGGATGCCCGTGCAGCGCGGTGAGATGGTGCAGCTCATGGTCGGTGCCGCGCACCACGACCCGGACCAGCACACCGATCCCGACCTCTTCGACATCCGCCGCAGAGCCGCGCACCTCAGCTTCGGCGGTGGGGTCCACTACTGCCTCGGGGCACCGCTGGCCCGGCTGGAGGCGACGTCCCTGCTGACCACGCTGCTCAAGCGGATGCCCGCACTGCGTCTCGCCGACGGGCCGACATACGCGCCCCGGGTGGCCTTCCGACGCCTCAAGTCGTTCCGAGTGGCGACTTCCTGACGATCCGGCATCCATAAAGAAGCGGCACAAAACACAAGGAACAGCATGGTGGAAGACTTCAAGGCTCTTCACGTCCTGCACGAAGGGCCTGTCCTGAAAGTGCGGTTGAACAGTCCGGAGACGGGTAATGCCGTCTCCGGACCGCTTCTCGACGAACTCCTCGCCGTACTCGACACCGTTCACGGCGATCCCGCTGTCCGCGTGCTGATTCTCTCCGCCGCGGGAGACGACTTCTGTCTCGGCGGCGACCGCGGCGAGTTTCCCGGTCTGCTCGCCGCCCATTCCGGTGGCGCGGGCCTGCACTCCCTCGGCAACAAGGCCCGGCGGATGTGCGACGCCCTCGCGAGCGTCCACGCGGTGACCATAGCCCGGCTGCACGGTGGCGTGGTCGGGGCGGGGCTCGGGCTCGCGGTCTTCTGCGATCTGCGCGTCGGGGCGGACGACTGCCGCTTCAGAATGCCGGAGCTGGGTCTCGGAGTGCCTCCCGCCTGGGGCGGTGTGCTGTCACGGCTGCTCAGCGAGGCAGGAGCCGCCCGGGTCCGTGAACTGCTGCTGACGGCCGACAACTTCGACGCGGCCAGAGCCGCCGAACTGTCCATTCTCCACAAGGTCGTCCCCGCACAGGAGCTGGACCGGACCGTGGAGCGCTGGACCAAGCCGCTGCTCCGCAGATCGCCCGCGGCGCTGCGCACCACCAAGGCGATGCTGAACGCCTACGCGGGGGCCGGCCGTCTCGCCGACGCGACCTTCTTCGACGCGGAACTGCTGACGGCGGCGGTGTCGGCCGCCGAGGCCGCACGGCGCGGATGACACCTTCGCGGGCGCTCTCAGGGCCGGTTCCGGTCGGGCGCGCCGGCGAAGTGCCCCCGTACCAGTGACTGAACCACCGTCAGATTCCTTGTCTCCAGGGCGTCCAGGAGAGCCGAGTGCTCCGCCGCGTCGGCGATCAGATCGGCGCGGCGCACCGCCGGAGCGCTGACCAGGGGCCACTGGGAGCGGCGGTGCAGATCGTCCGCGACGTCGACCAGCTGGTCGTTGCCGCACAGCGAGAGCAGCGCGCGGTGAAAGGCACGGTCGATCTCCGCGTACGCCGGCAGGTCCCCGCTGGCGGCGGCCGTGACCGTCGCCTCCGCCAGCGGACGTAGTTCCG
>NZ_MAUD01000568.1 GCF_001700515.1 Streptomyces lushanensis | reverse complement strand
CACGCCGCCCGCGTACTCGCCGACCCCAGCTGGCCCGCCCTGGCCACCGTCCTTGCCGACGCCGAAGCACGTGGCCACCAACCCCACCAGCTCCTCAAAGAAGCCGCCGCTCAACGCGAGCTCACCACCGCCCGCCAACCTGCCCGCGTCCTGATCAGCCGCATCCAACACACCAGCCGCAACTCTGCACCCAACCCCCGAGCCGAAGCCGCCCGCCGACGCACCACCGTGCGGGTATCCGCGACTGGTCTGAGGCCGGATGCGACACAGCCCGCCCCGCCTCTGGTGGCTGCCCGCCCGATCGAGCGTCGACAGCTATAAGGAGGCTGGCTCAGCCATTAAGACCGTGCCCCATGTGGTGAGTCGGCGGAGTCGTTTGTAGCAGCAGAGCGGTGCGGCGAGGCCGCAGAGGGCCAGGTAGTTGCGGGGATGGCGTTCGTAGCAGTGGTTGAGTCTGCGGTATCCGGTGAGCCAGGACATGGTGCGTTCGATGACCTATCGGCGACGCCTAACCTTGCGCAACAACCTTTGGTGAGGAGCTGTCGTCAGGGCTCGGTGTTCCACCCACCCGCAGGCTTCGCGAGTCGTCGTCGGACGCTGGCAGTAGGTGACCGGGCACGTTAGCCGACTTCCTCGGCCCTGGGATTCCGAGATAACCTCAAGTGCCGCAACGTAAGGGGGGCCAATGGAGCCTAGGGATAGTGCGCTTTGGGAGCTCACTCGTCCTGCAATCATGGATGCTTTGGGTAAAATCAAGGCTGCCGTAATTGCCGAAAAGAAGATCGACAAGTATTCATCCTTCCCTGCGCTGAAGTCGGTGGGTGAGGGTCAATATATCCAACTTGAATCAGACTATGGTGTGCCCAATTACGGACGACTTTTCGAGGGTCAGGGGCGTTGGAATACCAAGCCGTACGTTTATGAGGAGCTTTCTGGATATTCAGATCTACTGTCGTACGTGAGGGGGCACTCCGTTTATGCGCCGTTCAATGGTTGGGAGGGAGATCCTTCGGATCGCTTTGGTCCACACATGCTGGAGGCCGGCGTAGCCGATTTCGTGTTGGAGGTAGCTGCACGTCACGCACAAGTGAAGGGGTTCGAATGGGATGAATCTTTTGCGCTCTCTCGGTATTTGGAGATGGAGCGTTGGTGGCAGTCTGAACCTCTCGGAATCCGGCTATGCGTCCCCATTCTGAACGTTTCCTTCCTGGATGATGTGATTCCGCTAGACGGGAAGGTTCAGATTCGAAGAATCACGGACCAGGAGCACCTGGAAAGGCTGTTCTCTCTAGAGCAATATAAGCGCGATTGGTGGTCGAATCGGGCGGCTACACACGCTCTTTTCATCGACGATGCGGTAAATATTACGTACCCGCGCGGGTATGGTGGGCCGGTGTGGGGGGAATTTCCTTACGCCATTATTGATCGCGCTATGCAGGCGATCTCTGTGAAGTCGGACTTTCCTGTCGGGTATCAGCAAGTCTGTTATGAGCCGGTCGGCTGGTCGTCGGGCTATAGAGCTGGGCTGGGGCAGCTTCAGAACGGATTCAGCATTGCCCGCTATTCCAAGAAGATGGATGAGCGTGCAGAAGCGCCGGCATTCACCTTTAGCTCCGAGGCCGGTGGGGAGATTTCCCAATACTTCGCTGCGCTGGCCGACGCAAATCCGCAAGTCTCTTTGGCTGCCAGTAGACTGCAACTTGCCACATTGCGAGACGATGAGCTGGATGAAATTGTGGACTTGTGTGTGGGGATTGAGGCACTTCTAGGAGGCACTAAGGCGGGTGACGCGACGTATAAAATCGGCATTCGGGGCGCCGCCATTTTGGCTCGCGAAGGCTTTGAGGACTCGGCTAAGACTGCCGGTCTCATCAAAAAGGTGTACGCGTATCGTTCGCTGATTGTGCACGGCCAGGTGAAGTATGAAAAGAAGAGGATAGTCAATCTAGGAGGTGAGAAATTTCTGGCCACTGACATTGCAAATTATCTCCTGCGGCAACTTCTTAAGGCGATGCTGAAGGACCCTTCTTTGATCGGTCAAATAGATGATGACCGAGTTGTTTTTGAGATGATCGATCAATGGGCGAAGCGGGATGCTCTCGACGACGCCCCGGAGCCGCACCAAGACCTGCGGTAAGCAGTGCGAGAGGAAATGATCCGTCGATCAGCGGGTGGGGCAGTGGCAGCATGAGGAACCGGATTGGTCATTCCACACCGTCGGTGCAAGGGCGAAGAACTCCCAGTGCGGAAGGAGGAACACAACCGGTCGCACAAGCAGGTCAGAGCCCGCGTAGAGCACACCCTCGCGCGCATGAAGGGCTGGAAATCCTGCGCGACTGCCGTCTCAAGAGAGACGGCGTACATCACGCCATGCTCGGCATCGCCCGTCTGTACAACCTCGCCCTCGCCGGATAGGCGGACAGTCGAAGACCGCAGCCGCCGTCGCCTCGCCCGATCCCAAGATCGTTACGGGGCAGACCTTAGACTAGTTCGCACGCCTCACATGCCCGCGAGCAGGCCACGAACTTCCTCGGCACAACCCCATGACAGCGTGACGCCAGCGCCGCCGTGCCCGTAGTTGTGCACGACTACAGCGCCGTCCTCCCGCCGGTCAGCCTCCACCCGGACCGTGGCCCGGGTCGGCCGGGCACCGATCCGATGGTCCAGAAAGCGGGCTGCGGCGAGACGGGGTTCGACCTCGACGCAGCGGGCCATGATGCCGGCCGCCGCTGTGTCGTCAGAGGCTAGGCCACCCTCTCCGTCGATGGCCGTACCGCCCAGGACGACGGTGTCGCCGTGGGGGTAGAAGCACAGCAGGTCTGGGGAAAGGCCGGTGTCCTCGGAGAAGAACTCGGTCAGCCCTGGGTTGGTGACGACGACGTGCTGGCCGCGGATGGGCCGAAGGTCAGGGTCCGGGAGCAGATCCTTGGCACCGAGGCCCGTGCAGTTAACGATCACGGCAGCAGGGCCGGCGTCCGCGAGCGAGGCCAGGCGCCGCCGCTCAACCGTTCCTCCAGCAGCGTCGAGCCGGCGCAGGAGGTAGCCGAGGTAGGTGGGCATACCGATCAGCGGCACCGTGAACCGGTAGCCGGCTGAAAACCCGGCCGGCAGTTCAGCCGGCCCGCACGGCCGGAAGCCGGGGAGGGTGGTGGCCCAGTCCGGTGGCGCCTCGGCTGTGCGGGACGCCTCGATGCCGCTGGTGAGCCGGACGCCCGTCGACGGATCCTCGGCCAGCTCGCGGAAGACCTCCAGGGACCGCTGCCCCCACTGGTCGACCTTCTCCTTCGGTTCGACCAGGTAGGGTCCCCACATCGCCCCGGCCGCCAGCGACGTGACGCCGGGCACCTGCTCGGCGATCACATGCACCGAGGCTCCGGCCTCGGCGAGAACGACGGCGGTGGTGAGCCCTGCCACCCCGGCCCCGACAACGACAACACGCTCCCCTGCGGCCATGATCCTGACCCTAACGGCCGGGTGACGTCGATGGGGCGTGTTCGGCGAGGGCGTGCTCCAGGGTGGGCAGGAAGCTGCGCACGTGGGCATTGCGCTGGCGGCGGCGCAGGTCCGCGGCGAGCTGGTGGAGCAGGGCCGCGCTGCGAGGCGAGCGCACGACGTCGAGGCGGTCAGCGACGACCTGGCCGACCTCGCAAGCGGCCTCCAGGTCGCCACGGGCACTGAGTCCCAGGGCCAGCCAGGCCCCTTCGAACATGGCCCGGCGCTGGCTGGGGTCGCCGCGCGGGACGTCGTATGCCCCGGACCGCAGCATCTCCGCCCCCTGGGCGAGGAAGCGCCGTCCCTTCGTGCCCCCGTCCGTCTTCAGTTGGGCGCGGCCCATCTGGATGAGCCCGTAACCGGCCTGGCAGTCCAGGTGGTTGTCGGTGAGGAAGTACATCCAGCGCGGCTCTTCTTGGCCGCCGTCCCGGCTGGCGATCAGTTCGCGGGCGGCCCCGCGGGTGTGGGCGAAGTCGTTGTCCCGGCCGGCGGCGGCGTACGCGTACGCGAGCCGGGACAGGACGGATGCCCGTACGACCGGCGGGGCGGCGTCGCTCGCGCGCCGGGCGGCCTCGCCGAGGGCAATGGCGTCCGCAGGGTGGCCCCGGCTCGCCGCCTGGAAGGAGAGGTCGCCGAGGATGTGGGCACACAGGGGCAGGTCGTTGACCTGGTGTGCTGCACGCAGCGCCGTGGCAAAGTAGCGCTGCGCCAGACCATGATCGGCGGCATCGAAGGCCATCCAACCGGCCAGCTGGCCGATCTCCGCGAGTGCGCGGATCATGCGGCTCGCGACGCCAGGAGAGTGCCCGCCCTCACGAATCAGGAGCCCGATCGCACGGAACTGGGCGCCCACGTACGGGAGATGACGCGCCCCTCCGTGCTCGTCGTCAAGCGCGGAAAGCAGGGGTAGGTGAAGTTCGACCTGGTCCACGAGCGGATCGGCCCCCAAGGACGGCGTGATCCGGGGCGCGTACTGGCCGCGCCCTGCGGTGCCGTCGAGGTACTGGGCGACGATCGCGAGAAGCCCCGCGCCCGAGATCGCGAGGAAGCGACGGCGGTCGACGAGCCCTCCCATCACCCAGTCCTCCACGATCGCCTCCATGCCCTGCACGGTCCAGGGCCGTGCGAGATCCGTGTCAGCCGGCACGAGCGCCGAGGAATCGCCGACGCGGCCCTGCCAGAGTTCCGCCACCGAGACAGATTTACCCAGTTCCTGGGAGAGCACGTAGGCGGCCATCATCGGTAACGGCGAACGCGGCAGGGAGCCGGCGTCCCTCCAGTGGTACGGAGCCGACTCGGCCACCGTCCCCGCCCCGAACACCCTGTTGAGCTTGCGAGCGAGCGCCTTCGGACTCCACCCGAGTTCGTCGAGGCAGCCCGCCAGTACGGCATTGGGTCCCCCTGCCTGCGGTGCCACGTGCGACCACCTCTTGCCCCAGTGGTTCGTCCATCACTTCCCGTGCTCCCTCATGGTGACGCCCTCGGCCAGCTGATTCACCACCTTCCCAAGGAAGTTGACCGAGTTGACCCGTTGATCGGGTCCTGCGCGGCGCCCTCCTCCGGTGTTCTTGGATCCCGGCGGAAGGCGCCGCCCTCGGTGCCGACGGAAAAGAGGTGGGCCTTGAGACACCGTACGAGTATTTCCCGAAGCCGTTTCGGCAGTGTGCTGGACCACGACACCGAGCGTCCGGCCCGCGTCCCGGCCTCCGGGCACACCGACGGCGCCGACGCGACCACGCTGATCACAGATCTGCCGTACGGGCCGAAAGCGGCCGAAGTCGCCCGGAGGGCTGTGGCCGTTGCACTCCACGGCACCGAGGCGGGCCTCTTCGATGACGCCCGCCTCATCACGTCGGAGCTCGCCACGAACGCGTTCGCCTCGGGCAGCCCGCCCTTGGTGCTGTGCGTCGACCGCACAAGCCTGACCACCGGCCGTCTGGAGGTCGAGATCACCGTCACCGACGGCGGCTGCTCCCACCTCGCACCGTTCTCTCTTCAGGCTCCCGGCGAGCAGGCCGAATCGGGACGAGGTCTGATCATCGTCGCGGCCCTGGCCGACGCCTGGTCGCTGACGACCGGCACCCACGGCACCCGCGCCTGGTGTCGGCTCACCCGCGAGACCAGCCCTTCGACGGCCAGCACCTGACGCCCACGCCCGCGATACCCCGTCTTTGAAGGAGGCACCACACGGTGCGCATCGACCATGCGACTCCAGCGCCCCCGCCCACTGCCGTACCGAAGGCGGTCCGCCGACCCCGTGTCGTCGTCGCCCTCCACGAGGGCTTCTACGGCGCGGCGTCGGGCACCGGCTTCAGCAACCGTGCCTTCCTCACGGCCCTCGCCCGCCTTCTGCCGCCGGGCCGCCTCTCCGTCATCACCCCGCACGTGCCGGAGACAGCCGGAGCGCACGACCGGCGGTGGGCCGGCGAGGTCCAGCAGATGCTGCGGCAGGCTGAGGCCGACGTCATCACGATCCCGGAGGTCCAGGCGGCGCCGGACTCGATCCACGGCTCCGTGCAGCTGTGCGACCTGGCCGGCGAGGCGGCCGTACGCATCGCTGATCGAGCGAGCCGGTGCCTTCTCATCGGCCTTGACATCCCGTTCCTCGGGCTGGCCCCCTACACATCGCCGTCCATGGCCCTGCTGCTCGTGCCCCGCTCCACGACCGCGCTGACGCGCCCCAAGGACATCTCCCGCGTCCGCTGGGAGCGCGACGCCCTGCGGGCGGCCACCGTCCGAGGCGGGCGGATCGGCGCCATCTCCTCCCACATGCGGGGCCACCTCATCGTCAGCTACGCCGTTCCTCGGAGAAGCATCGTGAGCGTCCCGAACGGGCTGATCCAGGAGGAGATGACCCGGCCGGCAAGCACGCCGCCCCTGCCCGCCAAGGCCCGCGCCGGATTCCTTCTCGCCATGGGCCGGGCGGTTCCGACGAAGGGCTTCGACGACCTCCTGGAGGCGCTGCGCCTCC
>NZ_MAUD01000567.1 GCF_001700515.1 Streptomyces lushanensis | reverse complement strand
CGCCGTCGTGGTCTCCAGCGGAACGCCGAGGTTGTCGGTGAGATTGTCGCTGACCAGGGTGCCGACCACACTGATCAGTACGACGGAGAGCCAGTACAGGCCCGGCACATAGGCACGCGCCCGGAACTGGAAGAACAGTGTGATCACGAGCAGGGCGCCCATGACGAAGGACGTGTTGGTCAGCCCGAGGCCCAGATTGGCGTTCAGCAGGTCCGCCGCGGTCTCCCCGACCGTGGTGCACAGGACCTTGATGACCCAGAAGTAGAGGGTGACTTCGGGAACTTTGTTCATCAGCTCGCGGCGCCGGGTGGAGGCGCCCGGCGGATATGTGTCTGCTGTCATGACGCGGCACGCTGTCAGGGTTCACCTGAACGTTTCCTGACCGGTGGGCCCGGTCACCCGGTCCGAGCGGGGAACAGCCGTGCCGTGACGGCCGTGTGTCCGGACCCCGCATTGACGCATTCCGATATAGGCATATGATGATGCCATGGCACGAGCGGCGACGACCTCGGACGCGTTCAACGCGATCGCCGAGCCGCAGCGGCGGGAGATCCTGCTGCTGCTGCGGGGCGGTGAGCGGCCCGTGACCGAACTGGCGCGGGACCTGGGGATGAGCCAGCCACAGGCGTCCAAGCACCTGCGGGTGCTCCGCGAGGTCGGGCTGGTGCGGGTCCGCGGGGCGGGCAAGCAGCGGCTGTACGGCCTGGACGCCGGCGGGCTGCGGCCGGTCCACGAGTGGGTGGGCGGCTTCGAGGAATTCTGGAACGGGACCTTCGACCGGCTGGACGAGTACGTGCGAGATCTGAAACAGGC
>NZ_MAUD01000566.1 GCF_001700515.1 Streptomyces lushanensis | reverse complement strand
GGCCCCGCCCGCGCCTGTGGCCACCGGCCCCGGGGACCGCTCAGATCTGGTCCCGGGTGCCGTCCAGGCGGCGGCGCAGACCGTACGGATTCTCGTCGGAGAGTGCGGCGGGCAGCAGATCGCCGGGTACGTCCTGGTAGCAGACGGGACGCAGAAAGCGGCGGACGGCCAGCGTGCCGACCGAGGTGGAGCGGCTNNCAGCCGTCGAAGACGATCCGTCCTGCCCTGGTCTCCAGGATCGACAGCAGCGCGCGGGCGGTCTCCCCGTCAGCCGCGCTCCGCTCTCCCCTACGCGGTTCTCCCTTACGCGGCTCTCCCTTACGCGGCTCGCCCGTACGTACCTCTCCCTTACGCCGCTCTCCCCCGCCANNNNCGCGAGAAACACCTCGGCCGGAGCCGTGAACAGCCGGGCCACACAGGTGTTGGCGCCCTCGCCCGGCCGGCCGGCGGCCCGCTCCCGTACGCCCTCGACCGCCGCGAGCGCCGCCACCGCGCGTTCGTACGCGTCGTGGACACCACGGCTGAGCATCGTCTCGCCGGTGTACGCGGACACCTCCTCGGCCGCCGCCGTCAGGAACTCCGTCAGCTCCGGGCCTTCGACGGCCACCACCAGCCCCGGTTTCGTACGGCGCTGTCCCGCGTCCGTCGTCAGCGATCCGGCGAAGCCCGGGGCGAGCGCGGCGGCCCGGTCGCGCAGCGCGGAGGGGAGCAGGAAGACCGGATTGACGCTGCGCATCTCGGCGTACACCGGGATCGGCACCGCCCGGGCCGCGGCGGTACGCAGCAGCGCCAGGCCGCTCGCCCGGGAACCCGTGAAGCCGACCGCGCGGATACGGGGATCGGCGACCAGCGCCCGGCCGATCTCGACGGCGGAGCCGAAGAGCAGCGAGAAGACGCCGGCGGGCAGCTCGCTCTCGCGCACCGCGGCGGCCACCGCCGAGCCGACCAGTTCCGAGGTGCCCAGATCGGCGCTGTGCGCCTTGACCACCACGGGACAGCCCGCGGCGAGCGCCGCCGCCGTGTCACCGCCCGCCACCGAGAAGGCGAGCGGGAAGTCGCTCGCGCCGAACACCGCCACCGGACCGAGCCCCACCTGGCGTGCCCTCAGATCGGGGCGCGGACGCGGTGTGCGGTACGGCAGCGCCCGGTCGATCCGCGCCTCCACCCAGCCGCCGTCCCGTACCTCCGCCGCCAGCAGCCGCAACTGATCGGTCGTACGGTCCCGTTCGGTGCGGATACGGCCGGACGACAGACCGCTCTCCGTCACCGCCCGGACGATCAGCTCTTCACCGAGCGCCTCCACCCGGTCCGCGACCCGCTCCAGAAAGGTCGCGCGCCGCTCCGGGGAGGTCGCCCGGTATCCCGGGGCGGCCTGTTCCGCCAGCTCACAGGCGCGGGCGACATCCTCGGGGGCCGCGGAGCCGTAGCCGGGTCCGAGCACCGTGTCCGTACGGGGATCGACCGAGGCGATGACCGGCTCCCGGCCCGTGCGCCGCTCGGCGCCGAGGAACATCGCTCCTGTGAGAGGCATGGCTCGCTTCCTTCATGGACTTCGCCGGGCTTTCCCCGGGCTTGCTCCACCTCGTGCGCGGGCGGTCGTCGGCGGAACGGCGGGCGTCGGCGGGCGAGGCCGTCGGCGGGCGAGGCCGTCGGCGGGCGAGGC
>NZ_MAUD01000565.1 GCF_001700515.1 Streptomyces lushanensis | reverse complement strand
GACGGGGTGTGGAGCGATGCGGTGCCGGGACATGGCGTGAGGGTAGAAACAAAAACCGGTCTGTGGCTGTGTGCCAGGTAAAACCTCGGTGACGAACCGGGGCCCCGGCCGGCGCGGAGGGCTCAGCGACCGCCGGGAAAGTACCTCTCGACGAGCTCGTTGCGGAACACTCCGCGCGGATCGAGCTTCGCCGTCAGCGCCTCGAAGTCGGCGTAGCGCCCGTACAGTCCCCTGACCCGTTCCGGGCCCATGGTGAAGACCTTTCCCCAGTGGGGTCTGGCACCGAAGGGGGCGAGCGCCTCCTCGATGGCGGCCAGCACCGGTGTCAGGGCCGTCCCGTCGGGATGCCAGGTGAAGTGGAAGGCCACCGAGTCCCGCCCGTACGCCGGGCTCAGCCACAGGTCGTCGGCCGCGACGGTCCTGATCTCACCGATCTGGAGGAGCGGCGCGATCCGCTCGCCGATCGCCGTCAGCGCGTCGAAGGCCGCGAGGCCGTCCTCCCGCGCGACGAAGTACTCGCTCTGCAACTCGTCGCCGTTGCTCGGGGTGAACTCGGGCCGGAAGTGCGGCAGCCGCTCGTGCCACGGGCCGGGAACGCCCGACTGCACGGTGCAGGTGCCGGGATCCATCCCGGGCACCGGATGGCGCGGACCGTCCGCGAGCACCGCGCCCAGCCAGGTCTCCGGAGCGGGACCGGGATCACCGTCACCGATCCGCTGCTTCAGCCAGACCTGGTCGACCCGCTCGGTCCGCCAGTTCGTGAAGAGGCTGACGCTGTACGCGGCGGACAGGACGTCGTCGAACCGCTCGCGCAGCAGCCCGTACGGGAGTCCCTCGTACACCCACTGGCGGAAGTCGTGTCCCGGCACCAGATCGAGCGTCATCCGGGTGACCACACCGGCCGCGCCCAGCGCGACCACCGCGCCCGCGAAGCCCTCGTCGCCCCGGGCGAGGGTGAGCGACTCGCCGTCGGCCGTGACGAGTTCCAGCGCGCGGACCGCGGAGGCCAGGTTCCCGTTGCCGGTCCCGGAGCCGTGCGTGCCGGTGGCGCAGGCTCCGGCGACGGAGATGTGCGGGAGCGAGCCGAGATTGTGCAGCGCCAGACCGGCCCGGTGCACGGCGCCGGTGAACTCGGCGAACCGCAGGCCCGCGCCGACCGTGACCGTGGCGGCCGTCGTGTCGACCTCCACGGTCCTGGGCAGTCCGGCCACCGAGATCAGATCCCCGTGGGTGTCCGCGATCGTGTTGAACGAATGTCCGCTGCCCAGTACGCGCGCCGAGCGGCTTGCGGCGACGATCTCCCGCAGCCGTTCCACGGACGGAGGCGTGTGGACGCGTGCCGCGTTGAAGGTGATGTTGCCGGCCCAGTTCCGCACCACCGGAGGTATGGCGGTGTCCTCGGGGACGACGGGATGTCCGGACGCGTGGGGCACTGGGTCTCTCCTTCTGTCTTTCCGTGCTGCCGGAACGCTCTCGTACTGCCAGAACCTTCCCGCCCTGCCTGGACTCTGACATGCGCGTGGTGCGGACGGACGGGCGGTGTGCCGCAACTAGGGTGTGGACCCGGCCGGGCGGCCGGGACGGGTCCGGCGTGGAAAGCGGCGTGGAAGGGAGGTTTCCCTGTGCCCGAGGAGTTTCCCGTGGCGCGGCGGTGGGCCGTGGGAGCGCTGCTGAGCATGACCTTCGCGAGCGGTGTCGTGGACGCGGTGAGCTATCTGCGGCTGGGACATGTCTTCGTCGCCAACATGACGGGCAATGTCGTTTTTCTGGGGCTCTCCGTCGCCAAGGCGTACCACCTGTCCGTGGTCGGCCCGGTCGTGGCTCTGGGGGCCTTCGTCCTGGGGGCGCTTCTGGGCGGCCGGCTCAACAAGCGCTTCGGCCGGCGGCCCCGGTTCTGGCTCGCCGCCGCCTTCGCCTGGCAGGCGGCCCTGCTCACGCTGACGACCGTACTGACCGGCACGGGTGTGCTGCGGGACGAGGGCGGGGCCACCCTGCTCGTCGTCGCGCTGCTCGGTGGCTGCTGCGGTCTCCAGAACGCCACGGTCGGCCTCCTGGCACCGCGGGATCTCACCACGTCCGTGCTCACCAGGACACTCACCGCGCTCACCTCGCAGAGTGTCTTCGGGGCGGGCACCGGAGCCAGACCGCACCGCAGGGCGGGGTCGGTCCTGGCCGTGTTCGCGGGCGCGGCCACCGGAGGGCTGCTGCTCCAGGTGACCTTGGCGGGGGCCATCGGCCTGGCGGCCGTGGCGGTCACGGGCGCCGCGACGGTCTTCGCGCTGGCGCCCGAGTCCCGCACGGCCGCCGTGCGGGACTGATCCGTACGGCCGGACCGGCGACTCAGGGCTTGCGGCCGACACCGCTCCACATCGGGATGTTGTCGGCCGGTATGTCGTGCG
>NZ_MAUD01000564.1 GCF_001700515.1 Streptomyces lushanensis | reverse complement strand
GCGCCGCCGTCGCCGGCGGCGCCCGAGGACGTACCGGCCGAGGCGCCGCCGCCGGAGGAGGTGGACGGGGTCGGATTGGACGGCAACACCTGGGCCACCTGCTTCTGGGTCTCCTCCCGAGCCGCCGACTTCACCACCGGGCGCAGCAGCGCGAACCACAGGCCGATCAGGGCCAACACCGCCACAACGACCGCGATCAGGGCCCGGGGCAGCCAGCTCGGCAGGATCGCGTCCTGCTGGTAGGTGCCGTCCAGTAGGACCGGCTCGTGCGGGGCTTCCCCCGCCGGTGTCGCCACCACCTGGAAGGGGTGTACGACCGGGGCCCCGCGCCACAGCCGCTTGGCGGGCCGGGCCGTCAGCTTGGAAAGTTCCGTCGTGCCCGGCGGGAGTTCGACGCTCTCCCGCGAGAAGCCGAGCCGTGTGCGGGAACTGTCGCCCTGCGCGGTGAGCCGGACCGTCATGGGGATGTTGCCCCGGTTGTCGATGGCGACGTCCGTGCGGCCCCGCCACACACCGTTGAATCCGCGCGGTACCAGTTCCCCGGTGAGCTCTGTGAACGGCTCGACGGTGACGACGCCCTCGGGCACCACCGTTCCCTCGGGGTTGCTGGTGGGCACCACCCGTACCCCGAACGGGATGTCCCCGGACGGTACTTCGGAGCTGCGTGGCGGGTTCAGCGCGACGAGTACGGTTGCCGAGGTGTCGGGGTAGAGCGACAGGCTCGACGGTTCGACGTTCGTCCAGGCCGCGGCCGGGCCCACCACTTCGAAGCGGTACTCCTCCACCGTGCTGCCGGAGTTGCGTACCTGAAGGGGGACTTCGGTCCGGCCACCGGGATTCGCGGTGACGGCGGTTGCGTCCAGGCTCGCCGCAGTTGTCATGATCGGCACCGTAGGCCCGGGGAGTCCGGGGAACAGGGGCTCCGCAGGAAGACTTCGGGGCAGTTGAGGTGCCCATTGAGACCTTGTTGACTGTACGTGGAGTGCACTCGCGCATACTGCGGCGAAGCATTCGACCCAGGGGCGGGGAGGCCGGTGTGGACCGGATAGACGTGTGCCTGCGTGCGGAGGACCCGATTTCCAGAACGGGGGTGGCCGGCCAGCTGCGGTCCCGGCCGGAAGTCCGGCTGGTGGAGAACGAGGAAGAACCGGCGGCCGTGGCGGTGGTCGTCGTCGACACGATCGACGAGGCCGCGCTGCGGACCCTGCGCAACGTCCAGCGCACGGTGTCGGCGAGGGTGGCACTGATCGCCACTCACATCGACGACCAGCAGCTGGTCGGGGCGGCCGAGTGCGGGGTGGCCGGCATCCTGCGGCGGTCGGAGGCGACGCCGGAGCGGCTTGTACAGGTGATCGAGGCGGTGGCCCGGGGCGAGGGGAGTCTCCCCGCGGACCTGCTCGGCCGGCTGCTGGAGCAGGTCGGCCGACTGCAGAGCCAGGTCCTGGCGCCGCGCGGCCTGAACTTCAGCGGGCTCACCGCCCGTGAGATCGAGGTGGTCCGCCTCGTCGCCGAGGGATACGACACCGGGGACATCGCCGCGAAGCTCTCGTACTCGGAACGCACCATCAAGAACGTCCTGCACGAGCTGGTCATCCGGCTGCATCTGCGCAACCGCTCCCATGTCGTCGCCTACGCGCTGCGCCAGGGGCTGATCTGACGTACGGCCGGGCTGTCCGGGCGAACCGTCCGGGCGGACTGCCCGGAGGGGCAACTTGTCTTCCCTCATACGTGTCCCCGGATCCGCTCCCCTCGGAGCGTGGCGCGGGAAGGGTGGGGCCAACGCCGATCTTGGAGGATGTCGTGCGGCGGTTCCGACTGCGGGCGGGCCTGATGGCCGCGCTTCTCACGTTCGGCGGGGTGGGGGCCGGGGCCGGCGACGTCGTCGGCCCGGCCGCGGCTCCGTCCCCGTCTCCGGTCACGCCGTCGGTGGTCGAGCAGTCGCTCGACCCCGGCGAGTCCCTCACCGTCACCAAGACGGTGCGGACGCCCGCGGTGCCGCCCAGGCCGGACGTGGTGCTGCTGGTCGACAACACCGGCAGCATGGGGGAGCCCATCGCGGATGTGCGGCGGAATCTGCCGATGATCGTGAAAAGTGTGTTCGACGAGCAGCCCGACTCCCGGTTCGCCGTGGCCAGTTACGGTGACCAGGACGATCCGGACAGGCTCTTCCTCCTCCACGAGGCGTTCACCAACGACCGCGCGCTCATCCAGCGCGGTGTCGACGCGCTGGGAGCCGGCGGCGGCGGGGACACCCCGGAGGACTGGGGGAACGCGTTGTGGCAGGTCGCGACCGGCGTCGGCGGGCGCAACCCGTTCCGGTCCGGGGCCAGCCCCGTCGTCGTCCTGGTCGGCGACGCCTCCAGCCACGACCCGAGCGGCGGCCACTCCTTCGACAGCGTCGTCGCCACCCTCAAGGCGAACAACGTCAAGGTGCTCGCGGTGGACGTGGAGAGTTACAGCGACGGCCTCGACGGCCAGCGCGGCGATTTCAGGAAGGGCCAGGCCACCCGGGTCTCCGGGGAGACCGGAGGGACGTACCTCCAGGGCGTGAACCCGAACGAGGTGGCGGACGCGATCACCAGCGGACTGTCCAACCTGCCTGTCGACGTCACCCACGAGACTCTGGACTGCGATCCTTCGCTGTCCGTCTCCCTCACCCCGGCGAGCCGTCAGGTGATCAGCGGTCAGACCGCCACCTTCACGGAAACCGTCACGGTGGCCCGGAACGCTCCCCAGGACTCCACGCTGAGCTGCACCGTACAGTTCCGCCTCGGCCCCGCCGGTGCCGACCCCAGCTACCAGCAGCACATAAGGATCACCGTCAACGACGTCACCGCGCCTGTTGTGACGGTGGGGGACCGTACGGTGGAG
>NZ_MAUD01000563.1 GCF_001700515.1 Streptomyces lushanensis | reverse complement strand
CGGCCACCGCGCGGTGGCCGGGAGTGGGACGTGCCGCCCGACGAGGTACGTGTGCCGACCCAGGCCGAGGAGTTGAGCGCGAAGGTGGCCGTGGCCAACCGGAGGTGGGGACGGTGACCCCGCGCTCGGTCCTGCGCTACGAGACCTGGACGCTCCAGCCCGACCGCGAGCCGGACGCGGAGCCGGTCCTGTACGCGATGCAGTGCGCCGTGGACGGAGAGACCTCACCGACGAGCGAGGACTTCGCCGAACCGCAGGACTGGGCGCTGCGGCACTGCGGCCAGAACCCGTCACACCACACCTACCGGGAGATCATCACCCGGCCCTGGCGGGCCTGGCGGCAGACGTGACCTGTCCTGCCCGCCCAGGCGCCGCACCGCGCTGACCCACCCGACTCCCGTCTCTGCCGGGCGCGGCTGATCGAGGCTCCCCGTCCTCGTCAGCCCGGCAGGGGCGGGCCTTCACGTGCGTGCCGTGGCCATGACTGTGGGTGTTCTGGCCTCTGCCACAGAAAGTCAGCCACGACGGCGGGCACGCCAACCGAACACCCGCCACGTGTGTCTCGCTCAACCCCGCACCGGCATCAGCCCAGTTATCTCCATCATCACGACCCCCAGCCAGGCAGCAAGCATGGGTGTCCGGGACTGCGCGAGCCCGCCGGGCGGCCTCTCAGGTGCACGGCCCGCCCTCGGTGCGCCCGGCGACGGACGTGAAGGGGCGGCCCCCTGGCCGGGCCGGTGCCTGCGATCCGGCCGTAGGACGGTCGCAGGCGACAACTTGCTCCGCCAGGAGCCCGACTCCGGTCAGCCTGGTGCTCTGGACGGTTGTCGCCGACAGCGCTGGCCTGCCGGGTAAACGGTGGGCTCGTCGGCGACGTTCAGCCAGCTCCGCCGGGCGGGGCCCGCCTTGAACCTCGTAGAGAAAATCTGGACGCACACCCACGGCTCCGGCCCCGAGCCGTCCAGGGGGCTGAGCGGTCAGGGTCCGGGCCCGCTGCCACCCGCCTCCAGGGCTTCGACGCGGGCGCGCAGGCCGGTGAGCTGTTCGAGCGCCTCGGCCAGTGCCAGCTCCAGCACCGCAACGCGAGCCGCCGTCCCGCCCAAAGGCGCGTTCCCCACCTCCGAGTCGTCGGCATCGGCGTCGGGGGCGAGGCGGGTGTCGGGGTGGGCGACGAAGGCCCCCTTGCCGGGGCGGGAGATCGCGTAGCCGTCCTGCTTCAGCAGGGCCATGGCCTTCTGCACGGACAGGCTGGAGGCCCCGTACTCCGCCATCAGTACCGCCTGCGTCGGCAGCGCGTCCCCCGGATTCAGCCCACCTGCGCGGATCCGTTCCCGCAGGGCCTCGGCGATGACCTCGAACGTCAGCAGCACCGTGCTCCCCGCTGCCCTGCGCCCTTGCCGTCCCGCCGTCATCGCAGGTCACCCGCCCTCTCCGCGTCACTATCACCGAAATCCGGCCCGTCCAAGACGGGAAGCCGGGTCCACACTGCCCGCATCCCAGCCGCCCACCGAAACGGATGAGGAGGGATGCACTTGAATGCGCGTTTGAAGCGATGCTACCTTCACGCACCGCTGGTGGACACCACCGCTGACCAGGCCAGACGCCCCCGGCCCACCCTCCGCGCCCGCCGTCACGCACCCCACTTCCCCCTGTGCTGACCACCCGGGTCGCCCCTCAGCCGCCTCTCTTCTTCTCCCGACTCCTGCCGGAGGTCTGTCCCCATGCCCGCACAGCCCCAACTCCCGTCCCCCACAACCACGTCCGCGATCTCAAACGCAACGTTCGCCGCACCAGCGCACGACAGGAAAGCCGACGCGTCCGCGAAGAAGGGCTCGGCGCTGGAACGCCGGGCAAGGCTGACCGCCAGGCTGGCCAAGCTCGCCGCCGCCGGACACCTCGCACCCCTGGCCCGGCAGATCGGTTCACTGGGCGGCTGCGCCCGCCCGATCCGCATGACCGGACACCGCACCCGCCTGGATGCCGCGACCGGCGAGATCCTCGACCACTTCGCCTCCGGTCAGCTTCCGGCGGGTGAACTGCTGATCCGTTGCGGCAACCGCCGCGCGACCCGTTGCCCCGCCTGCTCCACCGTCTACCGCTACGACACCTACCAACTCATCGCCGCCGGACTGCGCGGCGGCGATGAGCTGGTAGG
>NZ_MAUD01000562.1:426-781 GCF_001700515.1 Streptomyces lushanensis | reverse complement strand
GCGGCCTGCATCGCGGCCCGGGCCACGGACCTTCGGCGAGCCGAAGACGGTCGAGGGGCGGGGCGCTGTCGGCGCGCAGCGGAGTGCGGAGAGCGGGGCGCCGGGGCACGACGGAAGCGAGGTCCCGGTTCCGGCGGTCGGGGTTCCTCCGGTGCAGGACGAGGGGCCGGTACGGGCCGTGGCCATGTCCTTCGCAGACCAGGACGGGGGCGGCGACGCGTTCACCGGGGCGGATGGTTCCGGTGTTCCGGCGGTCTCGCGGACGGTGTCACCGGACCCAGGACCGGGACGGGACCCGGTCCTGGCCGCGGCTCCGGGCCCGGCGCCCGGTGCCGGACGGTCCGTACCGCTCCCC
>NZ_MAUD01000562.1:0-358 GCF_001700515.1 Streptomyces lushanensis | reverse complement strand
GGCGCGGGAACTGGCGGCGGTTGCGGCGCCCGTACCGGACGACGACCCCGGGCCCATGGCGCCCGCCGCCCCGGTCGAACCTGTCGCGGATCTGCTCGCCGCGGGCGCCGCGGAGACGGGGGCGGCTGCGTGGGCGGCGGAGACGGGGGCAGAGGTGGGGGCCGGTTCCGTATCGACGGGCGGTGAAGGCTCTGTTGTCCAGCGGTCCGCGCTTCCGGCAGCGCCCGGGGGCCCGGAGAGCGCTTCGCTCCCGCTGCCGCCTCTCCCTTCCCCGCTTCCTCTTCCGGTCTCCGACCCGGGCCAGGGGCAGGGCCCGGCCTCGGGCACCAGCGTTCCTGGTGCGCCGCCGGTGCCACCA
>NZ_MAUD01000561.1 GCF_001700515.1 Streptomyces lushanensis | reverse complement strand
CCGAGGGAGAGTCTGCCCGTGATGCCTCCGTTTCCGCCGCCCCTGTCGTTTCCGCCGCCCTTCTCGCTGCCGCCGTGACAGGTGTGGCAGGTGGTGTGACAGACGTGGTTGTCGTCGTGTCAGGTCGGCGTCGTGGTCAAACCGCCGTCCGGGTCAGGTCATGGAGAGTCGTACCGTCCACGGTGACCTCCTTGAAGGTGGCCTCGCCCCGGACGGTGACGGCGGAGTCGCCACCACCGGGACCGCCGCCGCCGGAGAGGAAGTGGTGGATCTTCCCGTCGGTGACGTACTGGTCGAACCGCGCGAAAGCCGGTGACGGATCGCTGCCGTCCTCACCGGGCTCATCGCACTCACCGGGCTCACCGGGCTCACCGAGGTATGTCGGCGGGCTCTCCGGGCTTGATCAGATATCCCGCCCCGCGCCGGGTGTGGATCATCGGCGGACGTCCGGCGTCGATCTTCCGTCGCAGATAGGAGATGTACAGCTCGACGACATTGGCCTGGCCGCCGAAGTCGTACGACCAGACGCGGTCGAGGATCTGCGCCTTGCTCAGCACCCGGCGCGGATTGCGCATCAGATAGCGCAGTAGCTCGAACTCGGTCGCCGTGAGATGGATGGACTCGCCACCGCGGCTGACGTCGTGGCTGTCCTCGTCCAGGGTCAGATCGCCGACGATCAGCAGCGACTCACCGCGCACGGCCGCCGTGCCGGACCGACGGATCAGCCCGCGCAGCCGGGCCACGACCTCCTCCAGGCTGAACGGCTTGGTGACGAAGTCGTCGCCGCCCGCGGTCAGCCCGGCGATCCGGTCCTCCACGGCGTCCTTGGCCGTGAGGAAGAGGACGGGCACCTGGGGCAGTTCACGCCGCAGCCGTCCCAGTACGGCCAGCGCGTCCATGTCGGGCAGCATCACGTCCAGCACCACCGCGTCGGGCCGGAAGTCCCGGGCGCGACGCACCGCGCCCGCGCCGTCGGCGGCGCTGCGTACCTCCCATCCCTCGTACCGCAGGGCCATGGAGAGCAGCTCGGTGAGCGAGCTCTCGTCGTCGACGACAAGGACACGGACAGGGCCGCCGTCCGGCCTGAGCATGCGGGTGCGCCCGTGGGGCGAGGTGATGGTCATGCTGGTCAACCCTGCGGAGTGCCTCTGAGATCCCTCTTTCCGAACCCTGTGAATTCCCTGAGAAACGTGGCCGCGGCTGTCAGGGCGCCGCGTACGGGCGGGGCTGCATACAGGCGAGGCCGCGTACAGGCGGTACGGGACGTCAGGGGCGGCGGCCGGAATCATCGGGCCCGCACCCTCACCCTCGGCCCTCAAGCTCTCAGCTCTCAGCTCTCAGCTCTCAGCTCTCAACCGTCCAGCCCGAAGAGCCGGGCTCCGTTCCCGTGACAGACCGCGCGCAGCCACTCGCCGCCCAGCTCCAGCCGCTCCAGGGCCTCCAGCTGGTGCGCGTACGGATACGGGATGTTCGGGAAGTCGGTCCCGAGCAGGATCCGGTCCCCCAGATCCGCGAGCCGTCCCCGCGCCTCCCCGGGAAATGGCGCGAACCGTTCGCTGAAATCCGTGAACGCCATGGTCGTGTCCAGCCTGACCTGCTCGTACCGCTCGGCGAGCGCCAGGAAGTCCGAGTACTCCG
>NZ_MAUD01000560.1 GCF_001700515.1 Streptomyces lushanensis | reverse complement strand
GGACCCGGCCGGGTCCTGATAGGTCACGACCAGCTCGCCGTTCTGGGCGTCGATCGTGACGAGCGAGCCGTCCCGCGCGTCACCGCGCAGCAGCGCGCGTCCGATCAGGGTCTCCACCTCGTGCGAGATGTAGCGGCGCAGCGGCCGGGCTCCGTACACCGGGTCGAAGCCCTGGTGGGCGATGAGTTCACGGGCGGGCCCGGTGAGCTCCACGGTGATCCTGCGCTCCGCGAGACGCCGGCGCAGCTCGTCGAACCGGAGATCCACGATCCGCTCGATCTGGGCCAGGCCCAGTGGCCTGAAGAGCACGATGTCGTCCACGCGGTTGAGGAACTCCGGCCGGAAGTGCGCGCGCAGTTCGGCCATCACCTGTCCCCGCGCGTCGGGCTTGATCTCACCGTTCACGCTCGCGTCCAGCAGATACGGGGAGCCGATGTTGGAGGTCATGACGACGACGGTGTCGCGGAAGTCGACGGTACGGCCCTGGGCATCGGTGATCCGGCCGTCGTCGAGGATCTGGAGCAGGGTGTTGAAGACATCGGCGTGCGCCTTCTCCACCTCGTCGAACAGCACCACCGAGTAGGGCCTGCGGCGCACCGCCTCGGTGAGCTGCCCGCCCTCCTCGTACCCGACGTATCCGGGAGGCGCGCCGACCAGCCGGCTCACCGTGTGCCGCTCCTGGTACTCGCTCATGTCGAGACGGACCATGCTCTCCTCCGTGTCGAAGAGCGCCGCCGCGAGCGTCTTGGCCAGCTCGGTCTTGCCCACACCGGTCGGGCCCAGGAAGATGAACGACCCGATCGGCCGGCGCGGATCACGGATCCCGGACCGGGCCCGGATGATCGCGTCGGCGACCAGCCGCGCGGCCTCGTCCTGGCCGATCACCCGCTCCTGGAGGATCTCGTCCAGCCGGAGCAGCTTCTCGCGCTCGCCCTCCTGGAGACGGCTCACCGGGATGCCGGTCCAGGCGGCGACGATCTCGGCGATCTCGTCCTCGGTGACCACCTCGCGCAGCAGCCCGGTCTCGCCCTGCTTGGCGAGCAGCTGCTCCTCCTCGGCGGCGAAGCGGCGTTCCAGTTCGGTGAGCGTCCCGTAGCGCAGCTCGGCGGCGCGGTTGAGGTTGTAGGCGCGTTCGGCCTCGTCGGCCTCCTGACGGACCCGTTCCATCTCCTGGCGCAGTTCCTGGACCCGGCGGATGGCCTGGCGCTCGGACTCCCACCGGGCGTGCCCGGCGTCGGCCTCCGCCCGCACGTCGGCGAGCTCCCCGCGCAGCTCGGTCAGCCGGTTCACACTGCCCGGGTCGGTCTCCTTGGCGAGCGCCGCCTCCTCGATCTCCAGCCGGGTGACCCGCCGTGTCAGCTCGTCCAGCTCCGCGGGCATCGAGTCGATCTCGGTACGCATCCGCGCGCACGCCTCGTCCACCAGGTCGATCGCCTTGTCGGGCAGGAAGCGGTCGGAGATGTAGCGATGGCTGAGCGTCGCCGCGGCGACCAGCGCCGTGTCCTGGATCTTGACACCGTGGAAGACCTCCAGCCGCTCGCGCAGTCCGCGCAGGATGGAGATGGTGTCCTCCACGCTCGGCTCGTCCACCAGGACCTGCTGGAAGCGGCGCTCCAGCGCGGCGTCCGACTCGACGCGCTTGCGGTACTCGTCCAGCGTGGTCGCGCCGATCATGTGCAGCTCGCCCCGGGCGAGCATCGGCTTCAGCATGTTCCCGGCGTCCACCGCTCCCTCGGCGCCGCCCGCGCCGACCACCGTGTGCAGTTCGTCGAGGAACAGCAGGATCCGGCCGCCGGCCGCCTTGACCTCCCCGAGCACCGCCTTGAGCCGCTCCTCGAACTCGCCGCGGTACTTGGCCCCGGCCACCAGCGCGGCCATGTCGAGCGCGAAGACGGTACGGTCCCGCAGCCCCTCGGGTACGTCGCCGCGGACGATCCGCTGGGCGAGACCCTCCACGATCGCGGTCTTCCCGACGCCCGGATCGCCGATCAGGACCGGGTTGTTCTTGGTCTTGCGGCTGAGGATCTGGGTCACCCGCCGTATCTCCGCGTCCCGGCCGATCACCGGGTCCAGGGTGCCGGTCCGCGCCTCGGCGACGAGGTCGCGGCCGTACTTCTCCAGCGCCTCGTACGCGGTCTCCGGACTCGCGGAGGTGACACGCTGGTTGCCCCGGATCCGGGTGAGCGCGGCGAGGAACGCCTCCTTGGTGAGCCCGTACTCCTGGAGCAGACGTCCCGAGGCGGAGGCGGAGCCCTCGTCGGCCAGCGCCATCATCAGATGCTCGACGGAGACGTACTCGTCCTTGAGCCGCCGGGCCTCCTGCCCGGCGCTCTCCAGCAGCCGCGACAGCCGCTGGGTGACGAACACCTGGCCGGGCGCGGCGCCCGGCCCGGTCGCCCTGGGCCTGCGCGACACCTCGCCCTCCACGGCCTCGCGCAGGGCGGGCGGATCGACGCCGGCCTGACCGAGCAGCCGGGGCACGAGCCCGTCCGCCTGGTCGAGCAGCGCGAGCAGCAGATGCTCGCCGTCGGCCTCGGTCTGCCCGAGGCGTACGGCCGCGCTCTGGGCCTCCTGGAGGGCCTCCTGGGACTTCTGGGTCAGCCGGTTCATGTCCATGGCAGGTCGTCACTCCTCGCGCCGGCGCGGCGCAGCGCCGCCTCCAACCGGCCGATGCGGTCGAGCAGGTCGAGTACGAGACCGATGGAGGCGTAGTTGAGCGGAAGCCCGGCCCGCAGCCGCTGGACACGGGCCAGCGTGCGCGGGGCCGAGGGGTCGAACCGGAGCCGGCCGGCGGAGTCACGGGTGGCGTCCACCAGACCGAGCGTCACCAGACGCCGGACCAGATCGGGGTGGAGGCCCGAGCGGCGGGCCACCTCCTCCAGGCCGAGCCGGCGGACGGGCACCAGCTCGTAGACCCGGACCCGCCGGGTCTCCGGCCGCTGCCGACCGGTCGTCATCGCGGCCTCCTCGGGTCGAAGTCGGACGCGGCGGCCAGTTCCTCGAACAGCTCGCGCTCGCGGTCGGTCGGCCGGGACGGGACCATCACCCTGAGCTCGGCGTAGAGATCGCCGCCGGTGCCGCGCGGACGGGGCATGCCCTCGCCGCGCAGCCGCAGCCGGCGGCCACTGGAGGAGCCGGGCGGGACGGTCACCTTGGCGGTGCCGCCCGGAGTGGTCAGCGCTACGGTGGCGCCCAGCGCAGCCTCCCAGGGCGTCACGGGAAGCCGGACATGGATGTCCCGGCCCTCCAGCCGGTAGCGGTCATGGGGCCTGATCCGCACCCGCAGATACAGATCACCGGCGGACGCGTCACGGCCGCCCCGGCCGCCCTCGCCGGCCAGCCTGATCCGCTGCCCGTCCGTCACCCCCGGGGGCACGGTGACCTGGTAGTCACGGCGGCCGTCCGGTCCGGCGAGGCCGACGGCGCGCCGTCCGCCCCG
>NZ_MAUD01000559.1 GCF_001700515.1 Streptomyces lushanensis | reverse complement strand
CCCGACCCGGCCGCCGGGCAGCGGAAGCACGTCGTACCAGTCACCGCCGACGCTCCGGCCGAGACGGGCCGAGCGGTAGCGGACGGCGGTCCGCGCGCCGGGGATGTCGGGGATATGGCGCGGGAGCATCGCCTGCTGGAGGTCCTCGGCGAGATCGTGCTCGTGTTCGTAGAGCATGGCGCGTTGCAGGCTCTGGGCGATTCCGCTGCTGAGGGCGACCAGCAGATTGCGCTCCTCGTCGCTGAAGGCGCCGTGCCGTGGGTAGAGCAGACCGAGGGCACCGATCGGCCGGGCCTGCGCGATCAGCGGCAGATAGGCGCCGGAGCCGACCGAGAGCGGTTCGAGATGCGGCCACAGGAGCGGATAGGCGGAGCGGAACTCCTCGCGTGAGGTGATGAAGCGGGGCCGCTGGGTGCGTACCACCTCACTCATCGGGAACTGGTCGTCGATCCTGGTGTGGAGCAGCTCCGGTACGTAGGAACCGAGCCGTCCCTCGGCGACCAGCCGGATCCGGCCGCCCTCGATCACGCCCAGCATCACGCTGACGGCCCGGAGATGCTCCAGCGTCTCGCCGTCCTTCAGGACGGCGATGACATCGTCCGTCGAGGAGGCGCGGGCCAGCAGTTCGGTGGTCCGCCCGACCACTCCGGTCAGTCTGCGCCGGCCCTCGTCCGCATCGCTCCTGAGGGCGGCCTCGGCCAGCTCCTGCTCGGCGGACCGTACGATGCCGATGATTCTGGGGGGCCGTCCCGACTCGCGCCGGATGTGCGCCTGGGTGCGGGTCCAGTGCAGCGTTCCGTCACGGTGCCTGATCCGGAAGTACGCGCCGTAGGAGGCCAGACCCTCCTTGAGTGCCCGCGCGATCAGGCTCTTCAGCCGCGCGGCCTCGTCGCTCGGCACCAGGGCGAGAAGCATGTCCGGATCACCGTCGAACTCCTCGCGCCGCAGGCCGAAGATGTCGAGGGCGGGCCCGTCCAGATGCACCAGCCCGCTGTCGAGATTCCAGTCGAAGCCGCCCATGCGGTTCAGCGCGAGGCTCAGATCCGGACGGGCGGGCCAGTCGTCCGGCAGTGACACGGCAGCCGGAGGTCGACCCCGATCAGCCATGGAGCCACCATCTCACCGATGGGGCCGTCGCACGCCCCGGGAAAGCCCTGACGGGTGGTCGGCACGTGTTCCGGAGGCCGGGCCGCTCCCGGGGCGCGTACCGGAAAGCGCCCCGGAAAGCGCTTCCGAACCGTGGGCCGGTCGGAGGAGACTGCGTGTCTGCACGCCGAGGTCTAATATGATCATCATTCGAAAGAGGACCTTGCTCTCCATGCAGAATCCCGAATCAACCCCGCGTTCCAGCCCGCTGGACCACCACTACTCGGGGGAGCATCCGCTCCGCACGCTCGCCTACCTCTTCCGCCCCGACCGCCGCAGGCTTCTGCTCGCCGTCGTGGTCTTCGCCGTCAAGCACATCCCCGTCTGGATGCTGCCCCTGATCACGGCCAACATCATCGATGTGGTCGTGGACCACAGGCCCGTCTCCCATCTCTGGCTCAACACGGGCGCCGTGGTGCTGGTCCTCGTGCTCAACTTCCCGCTGCACCTGCTGTACGCGCGTCTGATGAGCGCCAGCATCCGCCGGATGGGGCGTGAGCTGCGCTCGGCGCTCTGCCGCCGGATGCAGTATCTGTCGATCGGCTACCACGCCCGGGTCAGCGCGGGGGTGCTCCAGACCAAGGTCGTACGGGACGTCGAGTCGGTGGAGACGATGACCCAGCAGAGCGCCGACATGGGGCTCGGCGCCATCATGACGCTGCTGGGCGGACTGGCGGTGATCGGGTTCCGTACCCCGGTCGTCCTGCCGGTCTTCCTGGTCGTCGTCCCGCTCGCGGCGCTGCTGGTACGCCGGCTGCGCTCCCGGATACAGAGCAGCAACGAGGAGTTCCGGCTGGAGGTCGAGCGGCTCTCGTCGCGGGTCGGCGAGATGACCACGCTCATACCGATCACCCGCGCGCACGGTCTGGAGCGCGCGGCACTGCACCGTGTCGACAACACCCTGGAGCGGGTACTCACCGCCGGCTTCCGGCTCGATGTGCTCAACGGCCGCTTCGGATCGCTCTCCTGGATTCTGCTCAACACCATGGCGGTCGGCTGTCTCTCCGGCTCGGCGCTCGTGGCGTACTACGGCTGGATGGGGCTCTCTGCCGGCGATGTGGTGATGATCAGCACCTTCTTCACCGCGCTGACCGCCTCCCTGACGACACTGATGAATCTGACGCCGATCATCTCCAAGGGACTGGAGTCGGTACGTTCGGTCGGTGAGGTCCTCCAGGCGCCCGACCTGGAGAGCAACGAGGGCAAGGCGCTTGTCGAGCGGGTCGGGGGACGGATCGACTTCCAGGGAACGGGCTTCCGCTATCCCGACGCGACGGAGCACTCCGTCCACGGATTCGATCTGTCGGTACAGCCCGGCGAGACCATCGCGCTGGTGGGGGTCTCGGGCGCGGGCAAGTCCACGATCCTCAATCTGCTGATCGGCTTCATCCGGCCCACGGAGGGCCGGATCCTGCTCGACGGTACGGACATGGCGTCCCTGGACCTGCGCACCTACCGGCGCTTCCTCTCCGTCGTACCGCAGGAGTCGATCCTGTTCGAGGGGACCATCCGGGAGAACGTCACCTACGGTCTGGAGGGCGGCGCGGACGACGACGCGCTGCGCAAGGCGCTGCTGGCCGCCCACGCGATGGAGTTCGTCGAGCGGCTGCCCGAAGGTCTCGACACGGTGGTGGGACAGCGCGGCGCCCGGCTGTCCGGTGGTCAGAAGCAGCGGCTCGCGATCGCCAGGGCACTGATCAGGGATCCGCGTGTGCTGGTGCTGGACGAGGCGACCTCGGCGCTCGACAACCGCTCGGAGGGACTGATCCAGGACGCGCTGACGCATCTCGTCCGGGGCAGAACCGTCTTCGTGGTCGCGCACCGGCTCTCCACCATCAGGAACGCGGACCGCATCATCGTGATGGACCGCGGCAGGATCGTGGAGGTGGGCAGCCACCATGAGCTGCTGGCGCGGGGCGGGGAGTACGCCACCACACTCCAGTCCCGCCGCTCCGGCTGACTCCGGGTCAGCCGCGTCCGCGCGCGGGCCGGAAGATGCGGCACCGAATGGCTGGTTGTCCGTTACCGAGCGTGAGTCACGGCGTTGAAGTGCGTGAAGGCCGCACATCGTGCGGCTGCGCTCCCAAACGTCCAAGGAGAGACTTGATGTCGCGTATCGCGAAGGCAACCGCTGTTCTCGTCGGCACGGGCGCCGTGCTGGCCACTGGTGCCGGTGTGGCCGCTGCCGATGCCGAAGCCGGGGCGGCGGCGATCGGCTCGCCCGGTGTTCTGTCCGGCAACGTCATCCAGGTGCCTCTGCACATCCCGGTCAACGTCTGTGGCAACACCATCGACCTGGTCGGTCTGCTCAACCCGGCGTTCGGCAACCAGTGCGCCAACATCTCGGGCATGCAGAGCAAGACCCATGGCCATGGTGGCTACGGCGGCTGATCAACGGTAAGGGTGCACGGATCCGGTGCCGTGCGGGACCGGTGAGTGACGGCCTCCCGCGTTCGCGCGGGGGGCCGTCACGTCCGCCGGGCGGAACCGCGGGGACGGTACGCGGCAGCCGCTGGGACAGCTCGCCGAGGGGCGGGCGTCGTCACTGTTCGTAGCGGTACAGGTCCCGGTGGTCGAGGAGTTCGGACGTCCTGACGTCCCACGGCGGCATGGGCTCCTCCAGGCTGATGACGCGTCCGCTCTGCGGATCGTCGGGACGCAGCCGCGCCCTCGGCAGATAGCCCGCCTTCGGATGGCGCCGCTGCCAGCGGTCCCAGAGCAGATCGACGAAGGAGTGGTGGAGCCAGAAGACCGGATCGTTCGGGGAGGAGGCACCGAGCATATGCCCGCCGACCCAGCGGTGGACGCGATTGTGGTTGCGCGAGCGTTCGACGCCGCCGGGCAGCCAGCCCTCCAGCCGGTTGCGGAACCCGGAAGAGGCGGTGGAGTCCCAGGGCTCCACGTCGTACACCGGCTCATTCATCGCCCAGGCCAGTTCGTCGTGGCTGGGCAGCGAGATCGGCGCCGACGGCCGGCCCAGATTGCGCATGAGGTACTTCCGGTCCGTCACTGCGTTCGTGATCGTCCACTGTCCGCTCTCGTACGCGAACGGACCGGTCATGACCTGGTGGTCGCGGGGGCGGCCGTTGCCGCCGAGGAAGTCCTCGGACCAGAGCCCGGCGTCGGGTGTGTTGTCGGTCGTCCAGTCCCAGTACGGCACGGTCACCTTCGGGTCGACCCGCTGGAGCGCGTGCTCGAACTCCAGCAGGAAGCGGCGGTGCCAGGGGAAGAAGGAGGGTGTCATGTGCGCGGCGCGCAGTCCGTCCTCCCCGTCGGTGACGTAGAACTCGATGTGCTGCCGTACGAACTCGTCGTACTCCCCGTTGCGTTTCAGCTCCAGCACGGCGCCGACGAAGCCCCTGCGCTCCGCGCTGGTCAGATTCCTCTGGTTCTTTCTCGTGTACACCGGTGGCGGCCCTTCCGGGGTTCAGATGTGGTGGATCGGTCCGGAGATCGAGAGTTCCGCGCCGGCGAGGTCCTCGACGGCCGCGCGGGCCGCGGCCAGCGGGGTCGGGAAGGACTCGTAGTGGTTGACGGCGCTCAGATAGCTGCCGTCCGCGCGCCTCATCAGCTGGAGCGGCCGGCCGTCGATGCGGATGTCGAGCGTGGACGCGGGAGGGAGCGGCGAGAGGGCCGAGAGGGCCAGGAACCTCGCGCCGGGCAGTGTGTACGCGCTGCCCGTGGCACCGATCCGGATGTGCCGTCCTCGGTACACCTCGTCGACCGCCTCTGCCCCGCCGGGCGCGTCCGCCCCCTTGTCCGCTCCTGCGGGCTCCCGGCGGTCCGCCCTGAAGACGGGCGTCAGCGCCGCCGACGTACCGGCGACCATGCCGAGGCCGAAGAGCGCGCGCAGGACATGGCGCCGGGCGCGGGGGCGGCCGGACGGCGGGGTGGTCGTCGTCGCTCCGGGCCGGCGTCCGGGGACGGGTCTCGGCTCCATCTGGGTTCCGTCTGGCACAAGGGACCTCCGCTCGTCGGTGTCGGGACGGTCGTTCCGGGTACGCGGGCGTGCGAGGACCGGCCGCCGCCCCGACCGGCACAACGAGACGGTGGGCAAACAGTTATCCGGCGGGCGAACGCTCCTGGTCGGCAGGGCGGCGATGCGGTGCGAAGGCCGGCGGAGGGATGAGGCAGGGTAAGGGTTGTCCCGTAGGCCGGGACCGGAAGATCACCGGCAGCACAGCAGCGACGACGCGGGAGGCAGCTTGTCCGCCGAGGAATCCGGGCACCGGGGCCGTTCAGGGGACGGCGAGGGGGAGCCTGTGGAGCGGAAGGCCGTGAACGCGCCGGCCCCCGGTCCCGCGGTACCGGTACCTGACGACCCCTCATCTGCCGGGGCGGGACGGATCCCCGGAGCGCTGCGCCGTACTCCGCTCGCCCTGTGGCGGGACGACGCCACCGACCGGGCCGCCGCCCTGACGTACTACGCCGTTCTGGCGATCTTCCCGGCGCTGCTGGTCACCGTCTGCTCCATCGGTCTCGCCGGTCCCGGTGCGAGCGGACAGCTCGCGGGTCAGATCACGGTCCTCGTTCCCGCGCAGTCCCGGGTGCTGGTCCACAGCGCCCTGGAGGAGATGGCACGACAGCGCTCCGCGGCCTGGGTGCTGGCGTCCTTCGGCACCGTCGGCGCGGTGTGGTCGGCCTCCAGCTATCTCGGCGTGTTCCGCCGGGCCCTGCACACCATGTACGGGACCGTCGACCGCAGACCGCCGTGGCGTACGGCGCCGCGGATCGCGATCACCGCCTTCGCCCTGCTGGCGCTGCTGGTGACCAGTGCCTTCACGCTCGTGCTGACCGGTGAGGTCGCGGCCTCGCTGGGGCGCGTTCTGGGGATGGACTCGACGGTGAGCCTGGTGTGGAACGCGCTGAAGTGGCCGCTGCTGCTGACGCTGGCGGCGGTTCTGGTGCTGGTGGTGTTCCGTACCGGTCCGCCCGGCAGGCGCGGGCTGCGCCACGCGCTGCCCGGTGGTGTCCTCGCGGTCGCGCTCTGGCTGCTGACGTCGGCCGGTTTCGCGCTCTACACGGCACATGCGGGGACGTACAACCGGCTGTACGGATCGCTCGCCGGGATCATCGTCTTCCTCGTGTGGCTCTGGGTCACCAATCTCTCCCTGCTGGCCGGTGCGCAGTTCAACGCCGAACTGGTCAGGGAGGAGGGGCCCGGACGGCACGAAGGCCGGAGCGGCGACCCGGAGGTCGTCGGACCGGCCTTCGCACTCGCACCCGTCGGCCCGAAGGCCACGGGCGCGGAGACCGAACAGCCTCAGCAGTAGAGGTTGTTGCCCGGAGCGACACCCAGGATCTGGGTGAAGCGC
>NZ_MAUD01000056.1 GCF_001700515.1 Streptomyces lushanensis | reverse complement strand
CGTGCCCGCCGGGCCGCGGCCAGTACCCCGAGGGCGTCCGTGCACGCGGCGCGGAGCGCGTCCAGTTCGGGTGCCGCCGCCGCGGCCACGGCGGGCACGAGCAGGGGCGGACAGGGACAGACGGCAGCGGCGACCAGCATGATCGAACCCTAACGCGGGCGTGACCGCGCGTGACCACGGACGGCCGCGCCCGGCATACGCGGACACACGGCCGACCCGCGCCCGTACCCACCGATCGGCGCCCTCGCGGTCCGTCAGTCGACGGCGCACCCGCCCGTGACGGCCGGCAGCGGCGCGGGCACTCCGACCGTGGGCAGCCCCAGCAGGACACCGGCCGGCTTGACGGTCTCGCCCGCGTTCCGTCTGTCCCAGGCGTCGCCGGCACGGGTACGGCGTACCTTCCGCGTCGGTCCCTCGGCGAGGAGATGGTGCGGAGCGGCGTACGTGATCTCGACGGTCACCACATCCCCCGGGCGCACCGCCTCGTCCGGCTCGGTGAAGTGGACGAGCCGGCTGTCACGGGCGCGTCCGGAGAGCCGGTGGGTGGCACCGTCCTTGCGGCCCTCGCCCTCGGCGACCATGACCTCCAGCGTCCTGCCCACCTGCTTCTTGTTCTCCTCCCAGGAGATCTCCTCCTGGAGGGCGGACAGCCGCATGTAGCGCTCCTGGACGACTTCCTTGGGGATCTGTCCGTCCATCTCGGCGGCCGGTGTCCCGGGACGCTTCGAGTACTGGAAGGTGAAGGCCTGCGCGAAGCGCGCCTCGCGCACCACCCGCATGGTCTGCTCGAAGTCCTCCTCGGTCTCGCCGGGGAAGCCCACGATGATGTCGGTGGAGATGGCGGCGTGCGGGATGGCGGCGCGCACCTTGTCGATGATGCCGAGGTAACGGTCCTGCCGGTACGAGCGGCGCATCGCCTTCAGGACGGTGTCCGAGCCGGACTGGAGCGGCATGTGGAGCTGCGGCATCACATTGGGCGTCTCGGCCATCGCCGCGATGACGTCGTCGGTGAAGTCGCGCGGATGCGGTGAGGTGAAGCGGACGCGCTCCAGGCCCTCGACGGCGCCGCAGGCCCGCAGAAGCTTGGAGAATGCCTCGCGGTCACCGATGTCGGAACCGTACGCGTTGACGTTCTGCCCCAGCAGCGTGATCTCGGAGACGCCCTCGGCGACCAGTGCCTCGATCTCGCTCAGGATGTCGCCGGGACGGCGGTCCTTCTCCTTGCCGCGCAGCGCCGGGACGATGCAGAAGGTGCAGGTGTTGTTGCAGCCCACGGAGATGGAGACCCACGCGGCATAGGCGGACTCGCGCCGGGTCGGCAGCGTGGAGGGGAATGCCTCCAGCGACTCGGCGATCTCGATCTGGGCCTCCTCCTGGACGCGCGCGCGTTCCAGGAGGACCGGCAGCTTGCCGATGTTGTGCGTACCGAAGACGACATCGACCCACGGCGCGCGCTTGACGATGGTGTCGCGGTCCTTCTGCGCCAGACAGCCGCCGACGGCGATCTGCATACCGGGCCGCCTGGTCTTCATGGGAGCGAGCCGGCCGAGGTTGCCGTACAGCTTGTTGTCGGCGTTCTCCCGTACGGCGCAGGTGTTGAAGACCACGACATCGGCGTCCCCGTCGGCCCCTTCGGGCGCCCGGACGTATCCGGCCCCCTCCAGCAGACCCGACAATCGCTCGGAGTCGTGGACGTTCATCTGGCACCCGTAGGTGCGCACCTCGTACGTTCGGTTGTCGCCCGCTGTCCGGCTCCGGTCGCTGCTGCTCATGCGACAAGGGTAGGCGGTGCCCGGGAGCCGCCGGTCCCGGATTTCCCCCGGCGGTCCGGCCGGCTGTGCGCGGTCCGAGGGGAGGCCCCGGGAAGGAGCGCCGGGGAGCAGCCCTGGTCCTCGCGGGGAGTGAGCTGGCAGGATCGGCGGCATGTTCGCGGTTGTGTCCCGTTCCGGACGTGGTGGCAGGCGTGGCCGGCTCCTTCAGGGCGCCGCCGCGGTGGTGGTGGTGCTGCTCGGGCTGCTGGTGTGGTGGCTGCTGCCGATCGGGGCGTCGGCGCCGAGCGGGTCGGTCACCTTCAGTACGGGAGTGACCAGCGGCGTCTACCAGCGGTACGGCTCGCTGCTCAAGGAGGACCTCGGGCGCGATCTGCCGGATGTCTCGATACAGCTCAAGAACAGCGAGGGCTCGCAGCAGAACCTCGCGCGGGTGGCGAGCGGGGAGGCCGACTTCACGGTGGCCACCGCCGACGCCGTCGCCAAGTACCAGGAGGACGGGAAGCCGGGTGCGGACCGGCTGCGCGGATGTGCCCGGCTGTACGACGACTATGTGCAGCTGGTCGTGGCCAAGGACTCGAAGATCCGCTCCGTCGCCGATCTGCGCGGCAGGACGGTGGGGGTGGGACAGGAGGGATCGGGTGTCCGGCTGATAGCGGACCGGGTCATGACGGCCGCGAAGCTCGATCCGGAGCACGACATCACCCCCGTCCCGGCCGGCATCGACACCATGCCGGACCTGCTCGAACAGCACGAGCTGGACGCCTTCTTCTGGTCGGGCGGGCTGCCCACCGGTGCCGTACAGCTTCTGTGGGAGCGCCACGACATACGGCTGGTGCCGCTGGACTCGACCCTCGTGGCCAGTCTCCATGAGTCGGGCGAGGCCGCTTCCCGCTACTACCGCTCCGCGGTGATCCCCGCCGACGCCTACGGCGACGCCCAGGAAGGGCTGCCCGTATCGACGGTCGCGGTGGCGAATCTGCTGGTCACGACGGACCGGATGGACGCGGCTCTCACGGAGGGCTTCACCCGGACCGTGATCGACAGCAGGGACCGTATCGGCAAGAAGGTGCACCCCGCGCAGCTCGTGGATCTGCGGACGGCGATCTACACGGCCCCTCTGCGGCTGCACGAGGGCGCCGAGCGCTACTACCGGTCGGTCAAGCCATGAGGTCGCTCGCCCGGAGCCGGGCCGGCCCCGGCGCCTTGGGCCGGGGCCGGGGATCGCGGCCGGCTCAGGGAATCACGACGCCGGGGACGATCTCGGAACGGTCAGTGTCACCCGCAGTCCGCGCGGCTCGCCGTGCGCGTAGCTGATCGAGCCGCCGCCCGTCGCCAGCAGCGCCCGTGAGATGGACAGGCCCAGCCCTGATCCCTTGACGTTCTGATGCCGGTTGCTGCGCCAGAACCGGTCGCCGATCCTCGCCATCTCGTCATCCGTGAGACCGGGCCCCCCGTCATTGATGACGATCATCGACGTTTCACCGTTACGGGCGACTGTCACCGTGACTTCTTCACCCGCCGGAGTGAACTTCAGCGCATTGTCGATGACGGCGTCCAGCGCGCTGGAGAGCGCGATCGGATCGGTCCAGGCGGTGACCGCCGCCCGGTGCTCGGTCAGCCGGACGCCCTTCTCCTCGGCGAGCGCCCGCCAGGCCGCGACCCGTTCCGCCGCCAGTTCGCCTATGTCGGTGAGCCTCAGATCGGCGGGCGCGTGCTCGGCCAGTGCCAGGTCCAGCAGATCGTCGAGGACCTGGGCGAGACGCTTGCCCTCCGTACGGACGGAGGCGATCTCCTCGTTCCCGTCGGGCAGTTCGAGAGCGAGCAGCTCGATACGGAGCAGCAGGGCGGCGAGCGGATTGCGCAACTGGTGGGAGGCGTCGGCCACGAAGGCGCGCTGCTGCTCCAGCACGTCCTCGACGTTGTCGGCCATCTCGTTGAACGAGCCGGCCAGCCGCCGCAGTTCCGGAGGCCCTCCGGCCGCCGCCACCCGGGAGTTCATCCGGCCGGTGGCGATGTCATGGGTCACCGCGTCCAGGATCCGTACCGGTCTGAGCACCCAGCCCGTCAGCCGGATCGCGGCTCCCACGGCGAGCAGCATCGCCGCCACCTCGCCCGCGGCGATCACCAGCCAGCCCTTGAGAATGCGTGAACGCATCTGCCCGGTCGGCGAGTCGGTCACCACGACCGCGACCACATCGCCGTCCCGGACCACCGGCGAGTCAACAATGAGCCGGCGGCTCTGCCAGGGCCAGACCTGCTCGGGATCGTCGCTGCGGCGGCCCAGCAGGGCCTCCTCGAAGGACTGACGGCCCTCACCCTCCGCGGGCACCGTCCAGTTCCGCGGGGCGCGCGCCATGGCCTCGTCGTCGCGGTAGAAGACGCCGACCTTGATCCCGTACACCTCGTGGTAGCGGGTGAGTTCCTCCGCGAGCAGATCACGCCGCTCCTGGGTCCCCGGCCTGCCCTCGGCGACGAGCTGGGCGAGCGCCGCGACCCGCGCGGTGTCGTCGATCCGGTCGACGACGACGCGCTGCTGCTGCGCGCCGGCCACACTCACGGCGAGCGGGAAGCCGAGGGCGAGGAGCACGCCCGCCATGAGCACGATGAGCAGCGGCAGAAGTCGGGAACCCACGGGAGGTTACGGTCCCTGACGCGGAGCCGGGACGACCAGCCGGTAGCCCACACCCCGGACGGTCTCGATCAGCGCGGGCATCCCGAGCTTGCCGCGCAGGGAGGCCACATGGACTTCGAGCGTGCGGCCCGTCCCCTCCCAACTGGTCCGCCACACCTCGCTGATGATCTGTTCGCGCCCGAAGACGACGCCGGGCCGCTGGGCCAGCAGAGCCAGCAGATCGAACTCCTTGCGGGTGAGCTGGACCGGCTCCCCGTCGACGCTGACGCGCCGCGTGGGCAGTTCCAGGGTCAGGCGCCCGAGCCGCTGGGCGGTCTCGGCGACCGGTCCCGGCTCCTCCCCGTTCGCACGGCGCCGGCTCACGGCATGGATACGCGCGAGCAGTTCACCGGTGTCGTACGGTTTGACGACGTAGTCGTCGGCACCGAGGTTGAGGCCATGGATCCGCGACCGTACATCGGCCCGCGCGGTCACCATGATCACCGGAGTCGAGGTGATTCTCCGTATCTTTCCGCAGACCTGGTAGCCGTCCTGGTCGGGCAGGCCGAGGTCGAGCAGCACGACCGCGAACGGCTCCTTGCCCGCGTTGGCGGCGGGCAGCAGGGCCTGGAGCGCCTCCTCGCCGCTCCTGGCGTGCACGGCCTGAAAGCCGTGCTTGGCGAGAACGGCCGCCAAGGCCGCGGCGACATGATCGTCGTCCTCTACGAGCAGCAGTCTCACGGGCCCCCTTCTCGGTGGTGGTCGCGCAACGTACTTGGGCATCCACTCCGATGGTGTCGTGCCAGTCAAGAGTCTTACCGTTACGCCAAGGTTTCCGTTACCCACCCGGTACTCCCCGCAGTGCCGCCTTCACACGGTGTGTCCGGTTGCGGCCGGATCGTTATGCTCAATTCCAGCTCAGATCTGATGACGCTGGTCGCAGGGCGTGACTAAGGTCCTCCCAACCGAGGAGGACGGAGCAAGAAGCCGATGAGCGGAGTGTCAGTGACCAAGGGCACCGAGGACGCCGTGCCGGCGACGGGCGACCTGGTCGTACTGAGCAACGTGAACAAGCACTTCGGCGCGCTGCATGTGCTCCAGGACATCGATCTGACCATCGCCCGTGGCGAGGTCGTGGTCGTCATCGGGCCCTCCGGGTCCGGCAAGTCCACACTGTGCCGCACCATCAACCGCCTGGAGACCATCGACTCGGGCTCGATCTCGATCGACGGCAAGCCGCTGCCGCAGGAGGGCCGCGAACTCGCCCGGCTGCGCGCCGATGTCGGCATGGTCTTCCAGTCGTTCAACCTCTTCGCACACAAGACGGTGCTGGAGAACGTCACGCTGGGCCAGATCAAGGTCCGCAGGACGGACAAGAAGGACGCGGAGCAGAAGGCGCGTTCACTCCTCGACCGGGTGGGCGTCGGTTCGCAGGCCGACAAGTACCCCGCGCAGCTCTCGGGCGGTCAGCAGCAGCGTGTCGCGATCGCGCGGGCGCTGGCGATGGACCCGAAGGTCATGCTCTTCGACGAGCCCACCTCCGCGCTCGACCCCGAGATGATCAATGAAGTGCTCGAAGTCATGCAGCAACTCGCGCGTGACGGTATGACGATGGTCGTCGTCACCCATGAGATGGGTTTCGCGCGATCCGCGGCGAACAGGGTCGTCTTCATGGCGGACGGCCGGATCGTCGAAGAGGCCACGCCCGACACGTTCTTCAGCAGCCCGCGCAGCGACCGGGCCAAGGACTTCCTGTCGAAGATCCTGCATCACTGATCCGCGTCACCGATCTCACTGATCCCGGCTCTTCCGTACGGCTCCGGCTCTGTCGAGCCCTGTGGCTCCGCCGAGTTCGACCGCTCCACCGAGTCCCACGGCTCCGCCGATTTCCAGGGTTCCAGGGTTCCACCGAGTTCGGCTGAACCTGTTCGTCCACGTCTCACCCGAGGGAAGTTCACGCATGAAGCTTCACAAGGCAAGCGCGGCCGTCACCGCGGCTCTCGTCCTCTCCCTGACCGCGACCGCGTGCGGCGGTGACAGCGGTGACGACGGCGGGAGCGGCGACGGCGGTGGCAAGATCACCATCGGTATCAAGTTCGACCAGCCCGGACTCGGCCTGAAGAAGCCCGACGGCACGTACGCGGGCTTCGACGTCGACGTCGCCACCTATGTCGCCAAGGAACTGGGCTACGAGGCCAAGGACATTGTCTGGAAAGAGTCGCCCAGCGCCGAGCGCGAGAACCTGATCGCCAACGGCGACGTGAAGTTCGTCGTCGCGAGCTACTCGATCAACGACGAGCGCAAGAAGAAGGTCGACTTCGCCGGCCCGTACTTCCTCGCCCACCAGGACCTGCTGGTCCGCTCGGACGACAGCTCCATCACCAAGGCCGAGGACCTCAACTCCAAGAAGCTCTGTTCGGTCACGGGCTCCACCTCCGCGCAGAACGTCAAGGAGGAGCTCGCGCCCAAGGCCGACCTCCAGGAGTTCGGCGGCTACTCGGAGTGCCTGACCGGTCTGGAGAACAAGGCCGTTGACGCGCTGACCACCGACGACTCCATTCTCGCCGGTTACGCCTCGCAGCAGGAGCACCAGGGCAAGTTCAAGCTCGCGGGCCTCAAGCTCAGCGACGAGAACTACGGCATCGGCCTCAAGAAGGGCGACACCGAGCTCCAGACGAAGATCAACGAGGCCCTCAAGAAGATGGAGTCGGACGGCTCCTGGCAGAAGGCCGTGACGGCCAACTTCGGTCCTTCCGGCTACAAGAACGAGCCCGCCCCGGCGATCAGCTAGGTCCTGTCCGGTCGATCTTCGTGGATCAGCCCGGGGCGTCCGGTGAAGGGGGCACCTCCCGTGCCGTTCAGGCTACGGGTGTGCATCGCGAGGGAGGATCGCCCGCGCACTGAACGCGCTCGGGCGACTCCGGCAACGCCGCGAGGTGCCGTGCCGGGTGTTCCGGGCCCACGAGGATCGGCACACAGGGCCCACGTCGGACACGCCCCGGGCCGCAGGGCCTCGGGCGTCCGAGACAGGAGTGACGCGACGCCGGCCCGTCCGGCGGCGCGTACCGACCAGCCAACCAGGGGAGAGCGCGGGGCATCGTGTTCGACTTTCTTGATTCCGGGCAGTACGACCTGCTCGGCGCCTTCTGGGTGACGGTGCAGCTCACCCTCTACTCCGCAGTTGGTTCTCTCATATGGGGAACGCTGCTGGCCGGGATGCGTGTCAGTCCCGTGCCGCTGATGCGTGCCTTCGGAACCGCGTACGTCAATCTGGTCCGTAACACGCCCCTGACCGTGGTCATCGTCGCCTGCTCGCTGGGGCTCGGCCAGACACTCCAGATCACCCTCGGCGGCGACGACTTCAAGACGATGGGTTTCCGGCTCGCCGTGCTGGGGCTGGTCGCCTACACCGGCACCTTCGTCTGCGAGTCGCTGCGCTCCGGCATCAACACCGTGCCCGTCGGCCAGGCGGAGGCGGCCCGCGCGCTGGGCCTGAACTTCTTCCAGGTGCTGACGCTGATAATCCTTCCCCAGGCGTTCCGTTCCGTGGTGGCGCCGCTGGCCAATGTGCTGATCGCGCTGACCAAGAACACCACGGTCGCCTCGGCGATCAGTGTCGCGGAGGCCTCGGCGCTGATGAAGACAATGATCGAGAACGAAAGCAGCGCGCTCTTCGCGGTCTTCGCGGTGTTCGCCTTCGGATTCATCGTTCTCACCCTTCCGACCGGTCTGATCCTGGGCTGGGTCAGCAAGCGAGTGGCGGTGAAGCGATGAGTGCCACGTCCGTTCTGTACGACACCCCTGGTACCCGTGCCAAGCGGCGCAACATCATCTACACGATCGTGTTCCTGGTGGTCTTCGCGCTCGCCGTGTGGTGGGTGCTGGCCGCCATGGCCGACAAGAACCAGCTCGCCGCCGAGAAGTGGAGTCCGTTCGTCACGGACTCCGAGGTGTGGACGACCTATCTGCTGCCGGGACTTGGCGAGACGCTCAGGGCCGCGGCGCTGTCCATCGTGATCGCCCTGCCGTTCGCCGCGCTGCTCGGCATCGGCCGGCTCTCCGACCATGTCTGGGTCCGGGTACCGGCCGGTGTGGTCGTGGAGTTCTTCCGCTCGATCCCGGTCCTGCTGATGATGGTCTTCGCCAGTCAGCTCTACGTACAGTTCACCGATGTCTCCTCGGATCTGCGTCCGCTGTACGCCGTGGTCACGGGGCTGGTGCTCTACAACGCCTCGGTAATGGCCGAGATCGTTCGGGCCGGCATCCTCTCGCTGCCGAGCGGCCAGACCGACGCGGCGAAGGCCATAGGGATGCGCAAGGGCCAGGCGATGGCGTACGTGCTGCTGCCGCAGGCGGTGACGGTGATGCTGCCCGCCCTGGTCAGCCAGCTCGTGGTGATCGTCAAGGACACCGCGCTCGGCGGCGCGATCCTCGCCCTGCCCGAACTCCTCTCGCAGAACCGCACGATCACCGCGAACTACGGGGCCAACACCATCGCCGCGTTCACCGTGATCGCGCTGATGTACATCGCGCTGAACTTCCTGCTCACCACCTTCGCCGGATGGCTGGAGAAGCGGCTGCGCCGGGGCAGGAAGAGCACGGGCGCCGTGCTCGGTCCCGATGATGTACAACAGGCCAGTGTTCCGGGGCGCGCCCCGGACGCCAGCGGCGCCTGAGGCGGACGGGACAGGGGGTGTACGCGCCGCTCAGGCCGTCGCTTGACGCAAGCACCCCCAGTAGGTTGCATACGTTCTGTGATCACGTACCGGGCTCCTACCGCCCTTGACCGCAAGACCGCACGGGCCGGAGGGGTCGCGCCGTGGACCCGGTGATCGTCGCCGGCGCGGGCCCCGTCGGACTCGCGCTCTCCCTGGCCCTCGCCGCGCAGGGAGTCCCGGCCGTCGTCCTCGACGAGGGATCGGGTACGGACGAACAGCGTCCCGCCCGTACGGCCATACTGCGGCCCGACACCACCGCCCTGCTGGCCCGGCTCGGCTGCACCACCCTCGACGAACAGGGCACCCACTGGACCGGCTGGCGGCTGATGCGGCGCAAGCAGCTCATGCGGGAGCTGCCGCTCGGCGGTGAGGACGGCGCTCCGGCGCCGCTGCACATCCCGCAGCACGCGCTCGCGCGCGGGCTGCGGGACGCCATCGCGGGCCAGGAGCTCGTACGGCTGGTCACCGGCAGCCGGCTCGACTCGCTGGAGCAGGACGACCGGGGAGTCACCGTGCACACGCGCGGGACCGGGGCGACCTGGTGGCGCGGCAGCCATGTCGTGGGGTGCGACGGCGCCCGGTCCACGGTCCGCAAGCTGCTCAACATCCGTTTCCCGGGACGCACGGCGGTGGAGCGGCACGCCGTCGCGGCACTCCGCGTCGATCTTCCGTGGCCCGGCGAGGCGCTGCTGCACCGGCAGCCGCCCTGGCCCAGCGGCGGCGAGGAGGTCTCCGCCAGACCTCTCGCGGACGGGGTGTGGCGGCTCGACTGGCTGCTGCCCGCGCGCGGCGAGTTGGTCACCCCCGACGCGCTGGTGACCCGTTTACGCGACACCCTGGCCGGCTGGTGCGGTGCGACACCGCCGTACGAGCTGCTCGACACGGGCGTCTACACCCTGCACCACCGGCTGGCCAGGCGCTGGCGGGTGGGACGGGCGTTCCTGGCCGGGGACGCGGCTCATCTGCTGGGCGCGGTGGGCACCCAGGGGCTCGACGAGGGGCTGCGTGACGTCGCCAATCTCGCCTGGAAGATGGCCGAGGACTGGCACCGGGGGGCGACGGAGGCGCTGCTGGACAGCTATCAGGCCGAGCGGCGCACCGCCGTCGCCTCCCGGCTGCGCGCGGCCGACCAGTCGCTGCCGATACTGCGGGGCGGCGGCGGGCTGCGTACGTACATGCCGGGCGCGCGTGGACATGACACTCTGCTGGCCGACGGGCATCTGGGGCACGGGCCATTGGGGGCACCCCCGTCCTATCCGCACTCCCCCCTCGCGCCCCCGTACGCCGAGGCGCACACCACCGTGGGCACGCCTCCGGGCGGTCCGGTCGCGGATGTGCTGGTCACGGCGCCGGACGGGACGACCGTACGGCTCGGGGACCGGCTCGGACGCGGACAGCTCCTGGTGGTGCTGGTCGCGCCCGGTACGGGGGTGTGGGACCGGCGGCACTGGCTGACGGCGGGTGTGATGCCCCGGCTCGCGGCGGCGGTGGACGCCCTGCCGGTACGGGCGGAGCTGCTGGTCACCGAGGCGTATCCGGGCGCGTCCGCCCACACCGTGCTGCTGGTACGGCCGGACGGGCATCTCGTCACGGCCTTCGGCGGAGTCCGTCCCGCCGAGCTGTACGCGGCGGCCGACGCGACGCGCGGAGGCGCTCCGTCCGCTCGTTCCTCCGCCCGTTCGGAGCCTTCCGAGCCGGCATCCGCCGACCGCACTGCGAACATCAATTGACCGACGCGGGCGCACATGGTGTACTCCGGAACGTGACTGACACCGATGTGCGCCTGTGGCGGAGGGTCCATATGGACCTGCTCCGCTATGCGGGCTGCGTGTGTCGCCCGTCCTGTTGATTCGCCCTTTCTCTTCACGCGCTCGCCGCCTCCGACGCGGCAGCACACTCTCGCGAACATCTCAGGACGGTCACCATGTCTCTCCCCGTACGTAGCTCCGCGCCCGACACCACCACCGACTCCGGGGCTTCCACCGCGACCTCGCCCTCCGCCGCCTCGCCGGCCTCCGGCCCCACCCCGGCCGAGCTGCTCGACTTCGTCCGCAGGACGGCCGCCGACAGCGAGCTGATCTCCTCGCTCCCGCTCGATCCCGAGGGCCGTACCTGGATCCGGCTCGACGGTCCCGCGGGCAGTGAGGCCTGGCTGATCGGCTGGCCGCCCGGTACGGGCACCGGCTGGCACGACCACGGCGGCTCGCACGGCGCGTTCGCCACCGCGGCCGGCGCGCTCAAGGAGGACTCGCTGGCGGCGCGGCTGCCCACCGAGGGGTGGAAGACACTGGAGCTCGCCGAGGGTGTCGACCGTGAGCGGAAGCTGACGGCGGGCGAGGGCCGGGCGTTCGGCAGGCACCATGTGCACGAGGTGCGCAATGAGTCGGGCGCCGAGCACGCCGTCTCCGTCCACGCGTACTTTCCGCCGCTGCCGCTGATGCGCCGGTACAGCCGTACGGGCGCCGTGCTCCGCCTTGAGCACGTCGAGCGTCCGGAGGAGTGGCAGTGAGCGGGCGGACGGGAAGCGGAGGCGGGGAGACCGAGCCGGTGGTGACCGGGGTGGCCGGGACCGGGCCGGTGGGGACACCGGTGGGGATAGACGAACTGCTGGAACGGGTCCGTGAGGACCTGGAGCGGATGGAGCCGCGCGAGGCCTTCGAGGCGGCGGAGGAAGGCGCGCTGCTGGTGGACATCCGGTACGCGGCGCTGCGGGAGCGCGACGGGCTGATACCGGGAGCGCTGGTCGTCGAGCGCAATGAGCTGGAGTGGCGGCTCGATCCGCTGGGCAGCCACCGCGCCGCCGAGGCCACCAGCCATGATCTGCACGTGGTCGTGATCTGCAACGAGGGATACGCGTCGAGTCTGGCCGCCGTTTCCCTGAAGGCCCTGGGACTGCACCGCGCGACCGACCTCGTCGGAGGCTTCCAGGCGTGGAAGGCCGAAGGACTGCCGGTCGTACGGTGAGTTTGTGACCGCTGCCCGTACCTGACCGCCGGCGGGCAAAGCGCGTGATCACCGCCGGGCCGCCGCCGCCTCGACCGGGGTACCGGGAGGGTGAGCGGGGTGACGGGCGCCGCCATGCGGGTGGCATTCGCGCGGACATTCGCGGCGGCCGGTCGGCTGCCAGGACCGGTCCTGGGCTCTGCCCAAGGTGCTCGCGACACCCGCGACCGCTCCCAGGGCGAGGGCCTCGCGAGAGAGTGAGCGCTCGGCGGACTCCCCGGCGTACCGTATCGGGACCATTCGCTGCCACTCCTCAACGCCCCGGCGGGAAAGGCCAGTTCGGGCACGCTGCCCGGATCCGGCGATCGCCTCGACGCGCTGCCCGCGTTCGGGCGCCCCGGCCGGGCAGGGGCCTGGAGCGTGGCGAGGTCGCTGATCCCGGTGATTCGGGCGGAGCCGGGTCCCCGCGCCATGACCGCACAGTGCTCTGCGCGCAGGTCTCTGTGCACCGGAGCAGACCCATGTCATAGGACCCATGTCATAAGGGTGGGCCCCACCCCGTCGGCTCCGAAGGGAAGGTCCGAGGCCCTAGAAGAGACCCTCGTCCAGTCCCTCGGTGTCCTCGCCCTCCTCCTCCAGCGCCTGTCTGACCACGCGCAACGCCATGCCCTCCGCATATCCCTTGCGGGCCAGTATCCCCGCGAGCCGACGCAGCCGCCGGTCGCGCTCCAGACCGCGGGTGGCCCGGAGCTTGCGGGCGACCAGCTCGCGGGCCGTCGCCTCCTCCTGATCCGCGTCCAGTTGCCCGACCGCCTCGTCGATCAGGGCGGCGTCCACCCCCTTCGTACGCAGCTCACGCGCGAGGGCCCGACCGGCGAGTCCTCTGCCGTGGTGCCGTGACTCCACCCAGGCGTCCGCGAACGCCGCGTCGTCGATCAGTCCCACGTCCTCGAAGCGGGAGAGCACCTCTTCGGCGGCGTCCTCGGGGATGCCCCGCTTCTCCAGCGCGTCCGCCAGTTGCTTACGGGTGCGCGGAGTCCCGGTGAGCAGGCGCAGACAGATCGCCCGCGCCCGCTCCACCGGATCCTGGGGCGACAGCTCCTGCTCGGCCCTCGACGAGTCGAAGCTGTCGCCCGGTCCTTCCGTTCGCCCCGTTCGCCGCCTCTTGTCACCAGGCACGGTACGGATCAGCTCTTGGCCGCTGCCGCCTTGGCCGACTTGGCCTTGGAGGCGGTGGCGGGTGCCGACTTCACCGGTTCCTCGGCCGGGGCCGGAGCCTGGGCGGGAGCGGCCGCGTCCGCGCCGGGCTCGGTCTTCGTCTCCGGCCTGACACCGACCCCGAGCTTCTCCAGGATCTTCTTCTCGATCTCATTGGCGAGATCGGGATTGTCCTTGAGGAAGTTACGGGCGTTCTCCTTGCCCTGGCCGAGCTGATCGCCCTCGTAGGTGTACCAGGCGCCGGCCTTCCGGACGAAGCCGTGCTCCACGCCCATGTCGATCAGACCGCCCTCGCGGCTGATGCCCTGGCCGTAGAGGATGTCGAACTCGGCCTGCTTGAAGGGCGGCGCGACCTTGTTCTTGACGACCTTGACCCGGGTGCGGTTGCCGACGGCGTCGGTGCCGTCCTTCAGCGTCTCGATCCGGCGGATGTCGAGGCGCACCGAGGCGTAGAACTTGAGCGCCCGGCCACCGGTCGTGGTCTCCGGCGAGCCGAACATCACACCGATCTTCTCGCGGAGCTGGTTGATGAAGATCGCGGTGGTCTTCGACTGGTTGAGCGCGCTGGTGATCTTCCGGAGCGCCTGGCTCATCAGCCGGGCCTGAAGACCCACGTGCGAGTCGCCCATCTCGCCCTCGATCTCCGCGCGCGGCACCAGGGCGGCGACGGAGTCGATGACGATGAGGTCGAGCGCCCCGGAGCGGACCAGCATGTCCACGATTTCGAGCGCCTGCTCGCCGTTGTCCGGCTGGGACAGGATGAGATTTTCGATGTCGACGCCGAGCTTCTTCGCGTACTCGGGATCGAGGGCGTGCTCGGCGTCCACGAAGGCCACCGCGCCGCCCGCGCGCTGTGCGTTGGCCACGGCGTGCAGGGTCAGGGTCGTCTTGCCGGAGGACTCGGGGCCGTACACCTCCACCACGCGTCCGCGTGGCAGGCCGCCGACGCCCAGGGCGACGTCCAGCGCGGTCGATCCGGTGGGGATGACCTCGATCGGCTCGTTCGGCCGCTCGCCGAGGCGCATCACCGCGCCCTTGCCGAATTGCCGTTCAATCTGTGCGAGCGCGGCGTCGAGCGCCTTCTCGCGGTCGGTTCCTGCCATGGGTTCCACCCGATTTGCTTGTGTCGATCGCTTCACGTCGAAGACGCTATCCCCTGCCACTGACAACGCGTCCCGGCGTCCTCCCGGCCTGTGGACAACTCCGCTGAAACTCCCTCGGTGTCCGCGCGATCCGCACGGCCGGCCGGATCCCCATAAGAATGGATGTTCGATTTTAGTGTCAAGCGTTTCCCTCGGCATGCCGAGGACCGGCACCGCGCAGGGGCCTTGCGCGGGTCGGTCCGGCGCGGGCCCCGGGCGGGCCCGTGCCGCGTAACGGGCACCGCCCGCGCAGGGCCCCGCCCGCTACGGCCGCCGGCCGTCCTGCCGGGGCCCGCCGTCCTCCGCCGGGGCCGCCCGGACGGGCTCCGGGCCGTCGTCGGCCCGCAGCACACGCCGTACCTGCCCCAGGACCGACCGTCCGGGGCGCGGACTGCCGCCCCGCACCCGCGCGTCGTCCATCACGTCGTACCGCCTCACATACGCGCCGAGGAACGCCTGCAGCGTGGCGACCGCCGGGATCGCGATCAGCGCGCCCACCGCGCCCAGCAGCGCCGTACCCGCGACGACCGAGCCGAAGGCCACCGCGGGATGGATGTCGACGGTCCTGGCCGTGAGCTTCGGCTGGAGCATGTAGTTCTCGAACTGCTGGTAGATCACCACGAACCCGAGCACCCAGAGCGCGTACCAGGGATCGATGGTGAAGGCGATCAGCATGGGCAGCGCGCCCGCCAGATACGTACCGATGGTCGGGATGAACTGGGAGACCAGCCCCACCCAGATCGCGAGCGCCGGCGCGTAGGGCACGCCCAGGATCTCCAGCAGGATGTAGTGCGCGACCCCGGAGATCAGTGCCATCAGCCCGCGGGAGTAGAGATAACCGCCGGTCTTGTCGACCGCGATCTCCCAGGCGCGCAGCACCTCCGCCTGCTTGGCGGGCGGCAGTACGGAGCAGAGAGCGCGCCGCAGCCGGGGTCCGTCGGCCGCGAAGTAGAACGAGAACAGGAAGATCGTGAGCAGCCGGAACAGCCCGCCCAGCAAGGTGGTGGAGATGTCGAGGACACCGGTCGCGCTGTTCTCCACGTACTTCTGGAGCCAGTCGGAGTGCAGCAGGCTGTCCTGGACGGCGACCCGGGACAGCTCCGTACGAAGGGTCCCGTTGAGCCAGTTGATCACCGAGTCGAGGTACTGGGGGAAGGATTCGACCATGTCGATGATCTGACTCGCCAGGATCGAGCCGAGCATCACCACGAAGCCGACGCACGCGACCAGCACCACGAAGAAGACCAGGAATGTGGCGAGTCCACGCCGCATACCGTGCGCCGCCATCCGGCTCACCGCGGGCTCGACCGCCAGCGCGAGGAAGAAGGCGATCAGCACATTGATCAGCAGTCCGATGAGCTGATGGAACGCCCAGCTTCCCAGCTGGAAACAGGCGACGAGCGCCAGCGCGAGGATCATGGCGCGTGGCAGCCAGCGTGGCATGGGCACCTGACCGCCGGTCCTGGCACCCGCTCCCGCGCTGTTCCCCGCGCCGCCCCCGCTTCCCGGCCCGGCACCGCCACCGGACTCGGTATCGGCGGCCGGGGCAGGCCGTGTGTCCGCGGTCATGTCCGCAGGCGCGGGCGCGTCCAGGGGAGCGCTCGGTGAGGGAATCGGCGGAGTGCCGGGCGGTCGCCCGCCCGCCGCGTCCGGTGCGGTCTCGTCGTTCTCGTCAGTCGGTGCCACCGGGCCAGTGTCGCCCACCACCGGGGCATCCGGTCCCTGGTCACGGCCCTCTCCGGCCACCGGCGTCCCCGTCACCGCTTCTCCGGCGGAACGCCCATGGCTGCGCAGACCGCCCGCCAGACATCCTTCGCCTCCCAGCCCGCGTCGAGCGCCTCATGCACCGTACGGCCGCCCAGTTCGGCCATCACATGGTCACGGGCGAAGGAGTCGGCGTAGACCGCGCCGAAGTGGTCCGCCATCCGCTCCCAGAAAATCGTCAACCGCATGGCACCAGTATCGCGCCCCTGGGAGTGCCGCATGGCTGGTCTCCCTCGCCTCCGGCACTTTCCGCCCTACGGTCGGAGCATGGCCGGCACAGCGGCAACGACCGCGTCCCCCCCTCGCCCGCGCGGAGCGCTTCATCTGGCTGACGGCCCGGGTGCTCGAACAGCGGCGGTTCGCGTACCACTTCCTGGACGGCGGGCCGGACCGGACCGGCCGGGACCGCGGCGGGGACGCCGTCGAAACGGCCCTCACGGCGTATCGCGGGGAGGACGGCGGCTACGGCCACGGGCTCGAACCGGATCTGCGCGGTCCGGTCAGCCGGCCGCTCCACACCGCGCACGCGCTGCGCGTCCTCGACTCCATCGGCCGCTGCGACGGACTGCGGGTCGAGCGGATCTGCCGCTGTCCCACAGCGGTGTCGACACCCGAGGGCGCACTGCCCGCGCTCCATCCCTCCCTGCGCGGCCATCCGTTCGCGCCCTTCCTGCCGGTCGTCGACGATCCGCCGGGCGATCTGTCGGCGACCGGCCCGGTGGTGGGCCTGCTGCACCAAAACGAGGTGTGGCACGCCTGGCTCTTCCGCGCCACCGACTTCTGCTGGGCCGCCGTCGACGCGCTAACGGAGTCGGACCCGTACGACTCGCGTCGGTACGAGATCGAGGCGGCGGTCGCCTTTCTGGACGGTGTCCCCGAGACCGGGCGCGGGCCGAGGCGGCGGCGGACCGGCTCGGTCGGCTGGTACGGGCGCGGCGGCTGGCGGTACTCGATCCGGAGCGCCGGGAGGAGTACCCCGTACCACCGGGGTACGCGCCGGGCGAACAGCGCTTTCCGCACGACTACGCGCGCGTGCCGGAGTCGCCGGCCCGCCACTGGTTCACGGATGACGAGATGGCGCGGTCGCTCGACTTTCTCGCGGCTCAGCAGCGGGAGGACGGCGGCTGGCCGGTCTCCTGGCGCCGGTGGGCGCCGGGGACCGCGCTGGAGTGGCGGCCGATCGTGACCATCGAGGCGCTGCGAACCCTGTGCGCTCACGGCCGTACGCTCGACGCGCGGTGTCACTGAGGCGTGTCCGGCGGACCTTCGGGGGCCCGCCCGACAGGGCCCGGTCCCCGGCGCGTGACAGGGCCGGGTCCTCGGCGCACGGGCCGCCACGGGCCGCCGCCGGTCACCGCTCCGTCAGCCGCCGATCGCCCGTACTCCCGCCGTGACGGCCACCGCCGCTGCGACGACCACCAGGAACGGAGCGCGCAGCACCAGCGCGAGCGCCGCCGCCGCGAGCCCCGCGCCCCGGGCGTCCAGGACGAGCGCGCCGTTCGCGCTGAAGGTCTGCTGCGCGGTGAGCGCGGCGAGCAGGGCGACGGGCAGCAGCGCCGCGAGCCGCTGGACGAGTGGACGTTCCAGCACACCGGCGGGAACGAGCAGACCGAGCAGTTTGACGAGGTAGCAGCCGACGGCTGTCACACCGATCGCGATCCAGATGTTCAACGGTCCGCTCCCTTCCGGCGGACCGTACCGGTCCCGCGGGCGGCGAACCGCCGTCCTTCGAGCCAGAGGACGGCGGGTGCGGCGAGGGCCGCGACGAGCACCGGGACCCCGGCGGGCAGCACCGGCAGGAAGCCCAGCCCCAGGACGACCGCGAGGCCCGCGACGACCCGCTCGGTGGCGGTACGCAGCATGGGCGCGAGCAGCGCGAGGAAGACTGCGGGCCCGGCCGCGTCCAGCCCCCACGCGGCGGTGTCGCCCAGGGCCTCCGCGCCCAGGGCTCCGGCCAGGGTGGTGAGGTTCCACAGCACGTAGAGCGACAGCCCCGTCACCGTGAAGCCGATCCTCGCGCCGCGCCGCGTCGGCTGAGCCAGGGCGACGGCCGTGGTCTCGTCGATCACCCATTGGGCGGCCAGCGGACGGACGGGCCCCGGCAGCCGGAGCAGCTGGGACAGCCGCAGTCCGTAGAAGGCGTTGCGCACACCCAGGAAGAACGCGCCCGCCGCCGCGGTGAGCGGATTGCCGCCCGCCGCGAGCGCGCCCACCAGGGCGAATTGCGAGGCGCCGGTGAAGACCAGCAGGCTCAGCGCACAGGTCTGGAGGACGGAGAGCCCCGCGCCCGCCGACGTCACGCCGAAGGCGAAGCCGGACAGTCCCACGGCGACACCGACGCCCAGGGCGTCACGTACGACGGCCGAGTCGGGCTTGGGCCCGGAGGCGGGCGCGGGCCGGGGCGCGGAGGCGGGCACGGGCCGGGGCGCGGAGGCGGGCACGGGCGGCGCGTCCAGGGATTCGGGTACGGATGCGGATGTTGTCTGATCTGACACGTCCTGAACGCTACGGGGCCTGATCCTGACCGATCTTGTACGTTCTTGCGCTCCGGACCTCCGTGGCCTTGACCTCGTCGGCCCTGACCTCTGCGGTTTTGACCTCTCCGGCCTTGACCTCCGTGGTCCTGACCGCCTCGGGTCCGGGTGCGTTGGGTCCGGGCACCCTGGGTCCGGCCGCCCTGGTCCTGGCCGGCAGCCAGCCCTCCGTTCGGGCCAGGCGCCGTGCCGTACGGACGAGCGCGGCCACGGTCGGCGGCGCGTCGCGCGCCCAGGCCATCTGGAGATCGATGGTCGGCAGCTCGTCCAGCAGTGTCACCGCGACCATGCTCGCGGGCAGGTGCGGCCGGAGCGAGGCGGGAAGGATCATGAAGTCCCCTCCGCTCAGGGCCGATCCCAGAGTGCGCAGTCCCGGCAGCCGCTTCTCCCACACCTCGAAGGACTCTCCCGAGACGCCCAGCGCCGCGAGCACTCCGTCGTGATAGCGCGGCGCGACGGCCCTCGGGAAGAACCGCAGGATATGACCGCGCAGCTCACGCAGGGCCAGCGCGTCCCGTCCCGCCAGCGGATGACGGATGTCGAGCACGGCGGTCAGGGGATCGCGCCGCAGGGTCGCCGTACGGTGGCCGGGCGGTATGGGCACGAGCCTGCCGAGGAGTACGTCGATCTCGCGTTCGCGCAGGGCGGCGGCGAGTTCGACGTCCCAGGCCTCCCGCGCGTCGATCTGGATCCCGGGGTGCTCCTCCCGCATCGCCGCGAAGAGTTTGGGCATCTCCTCGAACGCCGTCGTGACGGTGTAGCCGATACGGAGAACACCCGTACCGGCCTGGCCGATCAGCCGCACCCGCCGCACCATGTGGTCCGTCTCCCGAAGGACGCGGCGGGCCGACTCGATGAACACCAGGCCCGCCTCGGTCGGCCGGGTGGGCCGCCGGTGGAAGAGCGCGACGCCCAACTCGCGCTCCAGCGCGGCGATCTGACGGCTCAGCGGCGGCTGGGTCATATGGAGCAGTTCCGCGGCGCCCTCGAAACCGCCCGCGTCGGCGACCGCGATCACATACCGCATGAGCCGCAGATCGACGGACATACCCGGAGGGTATCCGAGCATTCCCGACGGGTGGGCCCATCGCGTCGACACCTCCGAACCGGGCTGTCAGGGTGAGATCAACGGGCCAGGCACCGGCTTCGGCGTCCCGTACTTCCCACGAAATCCCCTGCGAAGGACGGAGTTCCGTCATGAGCGGCACCAGGAACCACGCCACGCACCACCCCACGGACAGCACCACGGACAGCACGACCGGCAAAACGACGGAGAGCACCGACGGCACCATGGGCCGGACCGTCGCGGACCACTCCACCGCCACCGCGGACCTTCCGCCGCCGACCCGCCGTACGGTCGTCGGCGCGGGAGCCGCCACCGCGGCGGCGTTCCTGGCCACGGGGGCGCTGTCCGCGCCCGCGGCGGCCTCCGCCGCTCCGGCGGATCTCATCCTCAAGACCGTGCCCGGCACCGGCGAGCGGCTCCCGGCGATCGGTCTCGGCTCCTTCATGACCTTCGACGCGCCGACAGGACAGCCCTCCCGCGCGATCCTGGACGTGGTCCGCAGGCACTGGTGCGCGGGCGGCCGGGTGTTCGACTGCTCACCTCTGTACGGATCGGCCGAGGCCGTGCTGGGCGCCGCCACCGCCTCGCTCGGCATCAGCGAGCGGATCTTTGTCACCGACAAGGTCTGGGCGACGGGCGAGCATCTCTGGGACACCTCGCACGCGGAGAGCAATGTGCGGCGTTCGCAGAAACGGCTGCGTCGAAGGCGGCCGATCGATGTGGTGCAGATACACAGTCTGGTCAACGTCGATGTGATGGTGCCTCTGTTGCACGCGCTGAAGAAGGAGGGACAGATCCGGCAGCTCGGTGTCTCGCACCATGACCCCATGTACTTCCCTGTGATGGCCAACTGGGTGGAGCGAGGCGATCTGGACTTCGTACAGGTCCACTATTCGATCCACACACGGGCGGCGGAGAACAGTGTGCTGCGGGCAGCGGCGGACCGGGGTGTCGCCGTTCTGGTGAACATGCCCCTGGAGAAGGCCCGGCTGCACCACGCGGTCGAGGGCCGGCGCCTGCCGCGGTTCGCCGCCGAGTTCGGCATCCGGACCTGGTCGGAGTTCTTCCTCAAGTGGGTCATCTCGCATCCCGCCGTGACCGTGGCCCTGCCCGCCACCTCGCAACCCGAGCATGTGGCGGAGAACGTGGCGGCCATGCGCGGTCCGCTGCCCGATCCCGACACTCGGGAACGGATGGTGCGCCATATGGAGACGATCCCGGCGTTCCACCGGATCGGCTCGATGCCCTGGTATCCCGGCAAGAGCTATCCCGGGCTGGTGTCCACGGCTCAGGAGGCGCTGCGGCGGCGCAGCCCGTGGTGGGCGTAGCCGCGGTCCGGACGCGTCCGCGAACCCTCAGCCCGGCCCGGCCGTGCCCGCGGGATCCGCGGCGCCTTCGCCTTCTGTGCCCGCGCGTTCCGTGTCCGCGCGATCCGTGCCACCTCCGCGTTCCGTGCCCGCGCGCTCCTTACGGTACGCGCCGGGCGGCACGCCGACGATCCGGGTGAAGTGCCGGTGGAGATGCGGCTGGTCGGTGAAGCCGACGGTCACGGCCGCCTCCGCCGGCGCCGTACCGGCGTCGAGGAGCCGGCGGGCACGCCGTACCCGCGCGTCCGTGAGCCAGGTGTGCGGAGGCAGGCCGTAGGCGTCCTTGAAGGCCCGCAGCAGTGCGAACGGGCTGGTGCCGAGATCGGCCGCGAGCCGCTCCAGGGACGGCGGATCGGCCATCCGCTCCTCCAGCACGGCACGCGCGCGTGCCGCGATCCTCGCTCCGGCCCCGCGTATCGCGCGCTGCGGGAGGACACCGCCGTTCAGCCGCAGCAGTCTGGTCACCGCGATCCTCAGCAGGGTGTCGGCGGCCAGCGCGTTCCCCTCGTCGGCCGCGCGCAGCACCCGGTGGACGAGGCGCGCGGCGTACGGGTCGTCCACCACCGGGGCCATGAAGCCGGGTGCGCCGCGGATCCCGGTGGTCTCCGCCGCGATCGAGGCGACGACGTCGGCCGCCGGATAGACGGCTCCGTACCGCCAGCCCTCGGGGCCCTGGGCATGACCGGTGTGCGCCGTCTCCGGGTTGATCAGCGCGAGCGCGCCGGGGCCCGCGTACCGGTTGGCGCCGCCGTGGTGGAAGACCTCGACGCCCTCCGTGATCGCGGCGATGACGAAGGTCTCATGGGTGTGCCGGGCGAAGGTCTTGTCGATGTAGCGGGCGCGCAGGAGATCGACACCGGGCAGATCGGGGTAGTGCCAGTGCCGTGCCTGTTCCCGTCTCGCCATGTGCCCATTCTGCCGCCCGTCCACAGGCGGTTTCCCCAGGTCCGGGCGATTGTCGGTGGGTGGGTGCACGATGGGGGACATGGCAAGGACCGCACTCGACTCCTTCTCCCCCGCGACCCGCGGCTGGTTCACGGGGGCCTTCTCCGCGCCCACCGCCGCGCAGGAGGGGGCCTGGCGCGCCATCGAGCGGGGGTCGGACGTGCTGGTCGTGGCCCCGACCGGCTCCGGCAAGACCCTGGCCGCCTTTCTCGCCGCCCTGGACCGGCTGGCTTCGGTGCCTCCCCCCGCGGAGGCCCGGAAGCGCTGCCGGGTGCTGTACGTGTCACCGCTGAAGGCGCTCGCCGTCGATGTGGAGCGCAATCTGCGCAGCCCGCTCACGGGAATCCGGCAGGAGTCCGTGCGGCGCGGGCTGCCGGAGCCGGAGGTGCGGGTCGGTATCCGTTCGGGTGACACCCCGGCCGCCGAGCGCCGCTCGATGGCCACAAGACCGCCGGACATCCTGATCACCACGCCCGAGTCGCTGTTCCTGATGCTCACGTCCTCCGCGCGGGACGCGCTCGCCGGGATCGAGACGGTGATCGTGGACGAGGTGCATGCCGTCGCCGGGACGAAGCGGGGGGCCCATCTCGCGCTGTCCCTGGAGCGGCTCGACGAGCTGCTGCCCCGCCCCGCGCGCAGGATCGGGCTGTCCGCGACGGTGCGTCCGGTGGAGGAGGTCGCCCGCTATCTGTCGCCGCAGCGCAGGGTGGAGATCGTCCAGCCGCCCTCCGCCAAGGAGTTCGACCTCTCCGTCGTCGTCCCGGTCGAGGATCTCGGCGAGCTGGGCGGCTCGCCCGCCTCGGAGACGGACGGCGCGCAGAGACCGTCGATCTGGCCGCATGTGGAGGAGCGGATCGCCGATCTCATCCAGGCGCACCGCTCCACGATCGTCTTCGCCAACTCCCGCCGGCTGGCCGAGCGCCTGTGCAACCGGCTCAACGAGATCGCGTACGAACGCGCCACGGGGGCCGTGCCCGACGGGGGCGGCGCCGCCCCACCGCTGCCCGAGGCGCACGCGCCGGCCCAGGTCATGGCCCAGTCGGGCGCGGCCGGAGGCGCGCCCGCGCTGCTCGCCCGCGCC
>NZ_MAUD01000558.1 GCF_001700515.1 Streptomyces lushanensis | reverse complement strand
CCACGCTCCCGGCCGGCCGGGGCGGAAGGGAGCACCGCATGATCGCTCGGACGGTACGACTTCTGGGGGCCGGGCTCGCCTTGGCCTTCGTTCTGCAAGGGGTGATCGCCGCGGCGCCAGGCGCGCCGCGTGCGGTGGGCGCGACGGAGGCGGCGCAGGATGTCACCTGCGCGGTCAAGTCCAAGCCCACCGGCAAGGTGCTCCAGGGGTACTGGGAGAACTGGGACGGCGCCGCCAACGGTGTGCATCCGCCGCTCGGCTGGATCCCGGTCACCGACAGCCGTATCCGTGAACACGGCTACAACGTGATCAACGCGGCGTTCCCGGTCATCCGCTCGGACGGCACCGTCCTCTGGGAGGACGGGATGGACGCGACGGTGAAGGTCGCGACACCGGCCGAGATGTGCGCGGCCAAGGCCTCGGGACTCACGACCCTGCTGTCGATCGGCGGCGCCACGGCCGGTATCGACCTCAGTTCGAGCACGGTCGCCGACCGGTTCGTCGCGACGGTGGTGCCGATCCTGAAGAAGTACAACTTCGACGGGATCGACATCGACATCGAGACCGGTCTGGTCGGCAGCGGCAACATCAACACGCTCTCCGCCTCGCAGGCCAATCTCATCCGCATCATCGACGGTGTGCTCGCCCAGATGCCCTCGAACTTCGGCCTGACGATGGCGCCCGAGACGGCGTATGTCACCGGAGGCAGCGTGGCGTACGGCTCGATCTGGGGCGCGTATCTGCCGATCGTGAAGAAGTACGCGGACAACGGCCGGCTCTGGTGGCTGAACATGCAGTACTACAACGGCAGCATGTACGGCTGCTCGGGCGACTCGTACTCCGCCGGTACGGTCGCGGGATTCACCGCGCAGACGGACTGCCTCAACAGGGGTCTGGTCATCCAGGGCACCACGATCAGGGTCCCGTACGACAAGCAGGTTCCGGGACTGCCGGCGCAGACGGGCGCGGGTGGCGGCTACATGGCGCCGAACCTGGTCTCGCAGGCGTGGACCAGGTACAACGGTGCCCTGAAGGGCCTGATGACCTGGTCGGTCAACTGGGACGGATCGAAGGGCTGGACGTTCGGGAACAACGTCAAGGCGCTTCAGGGCCGCTGAACAGGCGCCCGGGGCCCGGGTGTGCGACACCCGGGCCCCGGGCGGTGCCCCTGGCCCGTGAAACGCCCAAGCCCTGTGCGACGCCCGAGCCCCGCGCTACGCCCCGAACCGCTGCTGGCGCTCCAGCGTGCGGCGGAGTTCCGTCGGGAGCGCGTGATAGGCGCCGTAGGCGCGTTCGGTGTCCCAGAGAAGATTCTGCAACTGCTGCCGGGCCGCCGTGTGATCGCCCATCGCGAGCAGCAGATTGGCCACGCGGTGCCGGATGTCGAAGGCACGGCCCGGGTCGGTGACGGCGCCCGGCTGCCCGTTCTCGTAGTACGGAAGGACCGCGCGGTACTCGGCCAGCGCGGCGGACGCCTCGCCGAGCTGCTCCAGGCACTGCGCGGAGTCGTAGCGGAACTGGAGCGTCTGCGGATCGCCGGGGCCTGCCTCCGCCGTGCGGTCGTCGGCGAGTCTGCGCAGTTCGGGGAGCGCGCGGCGGTACTGGCCGTCGTCCATCAGCGTCGAGGCGTACTGCTTGCGCAGGATGCGGACGACCGGTGAGTGCTCGCCGTGCTCCTCGGCCGCCGCGGGAAGGATGTTGCCGAGGATGTCCACGGCCCGCGCGATGCTGCCCTCGCCGAGCAGCCGTTTGACCTCGTCGACCGCGGTGGCCACATCGGGCCGCCGCGCCGGGACCGGCGGCCGGCGCGGCGCGGGAACGGCCGGCGGTGTGCTGACGCGGTCGGGCCAGGGGGCGTACGGGCGCAGGAACGGGCGGGCCGGATCGAGCGGTCCCGCCGCCGGGCCGCCGCGCGGCGGCAGCAGCGGCATGAGCTGTTCGTACACCTCCTGCGCGCCGGAGGGGCGGTGCTGCGGATCCTTGGCGAGCAGCCGCAGCACCAGCGTCTCCAGCGCCTCGGGGATCTCGGCCCTGATCCTGCGCACCGGCAGCGGCGCCTCGTGGAGATGGCGGTGCAGCACACCGAGGGCCGTGGTGCCCGCGAAGGGGACGCCTCCGCTGAGGAGTTCATGGAGCAGCACACCGAGCGCGTACAGATCGGTGTACGGGCCGACCGCGCCGCCCATGGCCTGCTCGGGGGCCATGTAGGCGGGGCTGCCGATGGGCGATCCGGTATGGGTGAGCCGGGTGGTGTCGCTGTCGATGACGGAGGCGACGCCCAGGTCCAGGACCGTGACCGTGCCGTCCGGCCTGACCATCACATTGCGCGGCTTGAGGTCGCGGTGGACGATCGGCACGGCGTGCACGGCGGCCAGTACGGCACAGAGCTGGGCGGCGACCGAGACCGCCCACGGCCACGGGTAGGGATCGTGCTCCGCGAGATGGTCGGCGAGGTCGGCGCCCTCGACGTACTGCATGACGAGATAGAGGTCCTCGTCGTCGCTGCCCGCGTCGTGGACGGTGACCAGCCCGGGATGGTCCACCCGCGCGGTGACGCGGCACTCGCGCACGAAGCGGCGCCGCATCTCCTCGGCGGCCGTGGCGGCGGCCATCCGGTCGGGACGGAGCAGCTTCACCGCGACACGGCGGTCGAGCCGCTGGTCGTACGCCGTCCAGACCTGGCCCATACCGCCCTGGCCGATGAGCGTGGACAGCTCGTAACGACCGGCGATGACACGCCCGTTCACCGCTCGTTCCGGCCTTCCCGGCCCTCCCGGCCTTCCTGTCCCTTGCGCAGGATGTCGCTCAGCTCGTCGAGTTCGGCACGGACCTGGTCGATGCGCGGCGGAGTCTGCGGCTGAGGCTGAGGCCGGGGCGCGGACAACGGCGGCTGCGGCTGCGGCTGGACCGGCGCGGCGTACGGCGGCGGATAGCCGTAGCCGTACGGCTGCTGCGGTGGCGGCGGCAGGTACGGGAGCGCGGGTATTCGGCCGCTCTGGGAGTAGTGCCCGATGTCGAAGACCAGGAAGTAGGCCGTGATCGCGATCATCGACAGCACGAACAGGCCCAGCAGAGCGATGTCGGTGTTCGTCGGCTCCGACTCCGCGGTCGTCGCGAGGTAGAGGAAGAAGCCCAGTTCCGAGCCGAAGGCGACGCAGAACAGCAGCCAGTCGACCGCCCGGCGCCGCACGACCGCGATCCGCAGCATCGGGATCCAGCCGAGGAAGCCGAGGCTCAGCACCGTGAGAGACACGAGCAGCACCCGCAGCGAGATGACCACGGCGAGGTGCGGTCGCCGCGGCGGCGGGGGCGTCGGCGCGAAGCCGGGGCCGAACATGACTGCTCCTGGGTGCCTGGTGGACTGAGCTCGCACGGGAATGCGGATCCGAGCGTATACACCGACACGGACAACGGGTCACGGGTTGTGCCGAACCGTTGTCGAGCTGATCACATCGGAACGCTGCCGTCCGCCAGGCCGTCGTAGAGCCCCTGTACGAGCTGCTCCCCCAGCCTTCCCGCCAGCCTCAGCGCGTCCTCGAACTCGGCCAGCGCGCGGAAGCGTTCACCGTAGCGCCGCTGGTCGGCGAGGGGCAGCCGGGGAAGCTGGAGCCGGCGCACATCGAGCCGGGTCGCGGTGGAGGCATAGCTGCTGGCCCGGCGGGCGTTGGCGGTGCCCCGCAGAAAACCGGCCAGGAACCAGGGATCGAGAGCGGCCGGATCGGGCCGCAGGAGCTGGAGATTGCGGCCGAGGGCCGCGCCCGCCAGGGCGGCGTCCACGACCCGGGCCACCGCGCCGCCGCCGAGGACGGGCACGACCACATCGCCCTCCTGGATCCGTACGGGCTCCTCGGCCGCGCCTTCGGGAAGGACGCCGGAGGGCGCGCGGCCCGCGAGCACGTCGTACTCGGTGAGGACGGGTACGGGCGGTACCGGTTCGAGCGGCGCCGACGCGGGCGGCACCGGCGCGGGCGGTACCGGCGCGGGCGGTACGGAAGCGGCCTCGGTGGTGGTGCCCGAGCCGCCCGCGTACAGCACGAGGGCGCCGGCGCGGGCGAGTTCACCGACGGTGGTGCCGGGCCGGTGGGTAGGCACCGAACCGGCCGGCCCGGCGTCCGCCGTAAACGGGGCGCCGGACGGGGTCAGTTCGGCCGTCCGGCGCAGGGTGTCGGTCAACCGCTCCCGTACGTGGACCAGTTCGGCCGTACCGCCGGCGGCGGCCGAACTGGTCCACGTAC
>NZ_MAUD01000557.1 GCF_001700515.1 Streptomyces lushanensis | reverse complement strand
GGGGGACCGGGACCGGCCCGGAGGGGACCAGGCCGGCCCTCGTGGGACCGGGACCTCGTCGTGGATGGATGCCGACCGGACCGGACCTGACGTGACTTGACCAGAACCGGACCGGCCAGGGCCCGGCCGGTGGCTGCTACGTCGGCCCGGACCCGACCGTCATCGCCGGAATCCTGTGCCGTCCGGTCGGCTTCGTCCCGTTCACCTCGGCGCCGGCGACGCCCATCTCGGTGGCGGGCGCGCTGGCCAGCGGCTTCTTGTCCGCGTACGGGTGGATGCCCAGGCGCTCCACACCGCCTCGACGGCTACTGCGCCGGGCGCCCAGCAGCGCCGAGAACAGGATCAGCAGCAGGATGGACACCCAGAGCAGGGTCATCGGACTGGCGTAGTGCCGGAACTTGACCCAGAAGGCACTGGTGTCGTGCCAGGCGAAGGTCTGGTTCTCCTTGACCGTGACACCGCCGTGGGCCCGGCTGGTGTCCACCGCGCTCGGGCCGACACCGGCCACCACGTTGTACGAGACGGTGGACCTGTCGATGCCGCCCACCAGGGAGATTCCGTGGTTCGTGGCGTCCTGGACGGTGTTGCCCCGCACCTCGGCCTGCGAGTCGCGCACATAGACACCGGTCTCGGTGCCCTCGATGATGTTGCCGGTGACCGTGGCCGCCGAGACTCCGTCGCGCACGGAGATGCCCTGCCGCGTCTGGCCGGTCAGGTGGTTTCCGGTGATGGCGACCTTGGTGGCGTCCTCGCGGGCCACGATGCCCATGTCGCCGCCGTCGACCTCGTTGTTCTGCACACCGACGTTCACGCCGCCGAAGACCTCGATGCCGTACCGGCCGTTGTCGCGCGCCGTGCTGTCGGACACCGAGTTGGAGCCGTAGCTGCTGATGGACTCACCGGAGGCGGAGGGTCCGTTGGCCAGCGGCCGGCCGCTG
>NZ_MAUD01000556.1:418-743 GCF_001700515.1 Streptomyces lushanensis | reverse complement strand
GCCCGGACTCACCCGGCCGTGGGGCGCGGGGGTGGTGAACGTCGCAGAGGTGGTGAGCATGGAACGCGGGTACCCCGAGGTTGGCGTGGTCAAGCAGTCCGGCGCGGAGGTGCCCGAGAAGCATCGGACCGTAAACCTCCGTATAACTCCATACAAGAGCCTATATGCGCATGGAAGGCTTGAAAGCGCTCAAGGTCTCTCCAAGCCGGTGCGGCGACGACTGCGGGAGGTGGTGCTGTGAAGCGGCGGACGGCTTCCGAGGGCCGCGTGCCCGTCCGGTTCGCACCGCCCGTTCCCGAGGCGGGTCTGACCGCCCTGCCGGAGC
>NZ_MAUD01000556.1:0-387 GCF_001700515.1 Streptomyces lushanensis | reverse complement strand
TGCTGATGCCACGGCCCTGTCCCGCGTGGTGGGCCCCGCAGGCGCGGCTGCTGGGCCGGCCCGCCTATCAGGTGCCGGCGCCGGCGGAGGCGGGGGGAGTGCCCGATCCGTACGCCCTGCTGGAGACGGTCCGCAGACTGCGGGCCGAGGGCGGAGTCCCCAGGGTGCTGCTGCTCTGTCCCGCCGACGATCCCACCGCCACCGTCGCACCGCCCNNAGATGTGGCCCGACGAGGTCGTCGTCGTCCTTGACGCGGCGGGCCCGCTCCTTCCGGCCGCCTGGCCGATGGCCGTCGCCCGCTGTCCCGCCACCGGGGAGGGGGCCGCCCTGCGGGCCAGGACGCTCGACATCCTCACCGCGCTCGGCGCGCTGGTCGCCGGGCCCGTG
>NZ_MAUD01000555.1 GCF_001700515.1 Streptomyces lushanensis | reverse complement strand
GCGGAGGGGAGCCCGCGCCCGGTGCGGCCCCGCGGTTCCGGGGTACGCGGACGTCGTCCCCCGGACCGTTGGTCCCGGGCCGCCGGGCCGGCCGTCGCGGGGGCGGAAGCCGGCGGCCCCGTCGCCTCCGCGGGGGTGGCGGTCCGTGGGGGATCTGCCGACCCCGCGGGTGGCCGTCCGCGGCGTGACCTCGTGGGCCCGCCCGTAGGCGGGGGCCCGGGGCCGGGCATTTCGGGCCGCCCGGCGGCGGTCCCTTGGTCCGCCCGCTCCTCGCCCCGCCGACGGCCCCCGTCACCCCGTTCCGTGCGGGCGGCGGCGTTCCCGTAGGGCCAGTACCGCCGTCGCGCCCAGCAGCGTGAGGCCCGCCGAGACCAGGATCGCCAGGTCCGTGCCATGGGCAGGGTCGGCGACCGATGTCGCCACCGCGATGATCAGCGCGACACCGGCCGACGAACCGAGGTAGCGCGCGGTGTTGTTGGCGCCCGAGCCCATCGCGGCGCTCTCCGTCGGGACGGACTCGACGGACAGCCGGGGCAGCGCGGCGTTCAGCAGACCGCTGCCCACCCCCGCGACGAAGAGGCCCGGCACCAGACGTACCCAGGACCCGGCGTCCAGCGCGCCCAGCATCCCCAGCGCCCCCGCCGCGTGCAGGACGAAGCCCAGAGCCAACTGGTGGCGGGCCGCGACCCGGCCCGCGAGGCGCCGCGCCTGGAGGGCGACCAGAAAGGCCGTACCCGACCAGAGGAGGAAGAGCCAGGCCGCGCCGAGCGCCGACATGTGGATGGTCTGCTGGAGCAGCGACGGCAGATAGCTCATCAGACCGATCACCGCGAGACCGGTGAACAGGGCGCCCGTCGACGCCGCCCCGAACAGCGGCCTGCGCAGCAGCCCCAGATCGATGAGAGGGGCGGCGGTGCGCCGTTCGACGACGGCGAAGAGAGCGGTGAGGACGGCCGAGGCCGACAGCAGGAGCAGGACCGGCGCCCGCAGCCAGCCGTCCCGGCCCAGCGTGAGCGCGCTCAGCAGCGCGGTGAAGGCCAGGGCGAGGGTGAGAGCACCCCAGACATCGGGTCTCTTCCGCTGTGTGGCACGCGACTCCGCGAGTACGCGGACGGCGAAGCCGACGATGACGAGGGCCGCCACGCCGAGAACGGCGTACGTGAGCCGCCAGCCGGAACCACTCCCTCCGTCCGCCCCGCTCGCGCCGCCCACTCCGACCGCCCCGCCGCCTCCGTCCACTTCGTTCAGTCCGCCGGCCAGGAGCGGGCCCAGG
>NZ_MAUD01000554.1 GCF_001700515.1 Streptomyces lushanensis | reverse complement strand
CCGTGCGGCCAGCAGATGCTCGGCCGCGCGATAGTCGATGATGTGGGTCTCCGGGCTCTCGGGCACGGTTCGCATCCTTCCCTGGCTGCGCGCTTTCAACGCCAGCGCGTCGGTCGCTGTTCGACACCCCGCATGTCACACCTCTGCATGTCGCACCCCCGCGTACCACCACTCCCGCGCGTGCCCCGCGCACGNNCGCGCGGCGTTCCTCACGGGTCGCCTGAGCGGCCATCCGGTCGCGCGCCTCGGATTCCGCCATCCCCCGCTGCCGTACGAGCCGGTCGAGCTGGGTCTCGGGCGAGGCGTCGACGACGACCACCAGGTCAAACAGCCCGGTCATGCCGTTCTCGACCAGCAGAGGTACATCGTGCACCACGATCGCGTCCGGCCCGGCCCCGCTCTCCAGCTCCGCCGACCGGGCACGGACCAGCGGATGCACGATCGCGTTCAGCGCGCGCAGCCGGTCCTGGTCGGCGAAGACGATCGAGCCGAGCCTGGGCCGGTCCAGGCGGCCGTCCGCGGTGAGCACCCCGGGACCGAACTCCGCGACCACCGCTGCCAGACCCGGTGTTCCCGGCTCCACCACCTCGCGCGCGATCCGGTCGGAATCGATCAGCACCGCTCCGTAACCGGTCAGCAGACGGGAGACCTCGCTCTTGCCCGCGCCGATACCACCCGTGAGTCCCAATCTCAGCATGCGCCCAGCCTAGGCGGTCCCCCCGGACCGTCCCTCTGCCGGTACACCAAGCGTGCCGGTACACCGAGCGGCCGCACGGTTCCAGTGGCTGCTGGACACCGTACGGCCGAAATCGCTCAGGAGCGGAGAAACAAGGAACACGTACATACGGAAGCGGTCACCGTTTGGGCCAGCACCTCGGATCACGCCCGGGCACCAGCACCTAGGGTCACGCTCCGCCGCCGTCGCCCTC
>NZ_MAUD01000553.1 GCF_001700515.1 Streptomyces lushanensis | reverse complement strand
AGGACGGCCTCGCGCCGCTCGCCGCCGTCCTGTCCGCCGCCGTCCTCGGCGACGAGCGGCGCGAGGCCGTCCTGGCCGTGCAGCTCGTCGTCTCGGTGACCGCGCTGCACGCGCTCGGCGGGCTCTACCGTCCGGGCGTCGTCCTCTCGGCGCTGGACCAACTGCCCGCGCTGGCCACCCGTATCGCCGTCTCGTGGTGCGCGGCAGCGGCGGTGCTCGCCGCGCTCCTGCCGGGCACCGCCCTGGGGATCACGGCGCTGCTCGGCGGAGCCCTCGTACAGCTCGTCCTGACCTGCGGCGGACGCTCGCTCGTCCACGCACGCCGGCGTGCGACGGCGCGCAGCCGGCCGAGGTCCGTGCTGGTCGTCGGTACGGGCCCGGCGGCGCGGCGGCTGACGGCACTGCTCGTCCAGCATCCCGAGTACGGACTGCGGCCCGTCGGGATCGTCGCTCCGACCCGGGACGACGGCGCGAACGGCGGTCGCGGCGGCGGGGGTACGGACGCTCCCGCGCTGCCGGTGCTCACCTCCACCGAGGGCATCCACCGGGCCGTCATCCAGAACGGCGTGCGGGAAGCGCTGTTCATCGACTCCGGCCACGGAGACGGCGGTCCGGGCTCCGGAGCCGGGACCGGTGCCGGTCCGGGGGTCGGTCCCGGCGGCTATCTCGACGCCGGGTTCCGCGATCCGGCCTTCGCGAGGCCCGGGTTCGGCGGCTCGCGTGAGGGTACGGACCGGTCCGCCCTGGTCGCGCTGTTCCACGAGTACGGCTGCGCCACCTCGTTCATCGGCGCGGGCCCCTGGGACACCACCGCTCCCGCGCCCGGCATGGACCGGCATCTGTGGGGGTTCGCCTGGCGCCGGACGGAACCGCCGGCCGCGCGCCGCCACGGCGCGGTCGGCAAACGCCTGCTGGACGTGGCGGTCACGGTGCCCGTCCTGCTGGCGATCTCGCCGGTGCTGCTGATCTGCGCCCTGGTCGTACGGTTCGGCGACGGTCCCGGTGTGCTCTTCCGCCAGGAACGGATCGGCCAGAACGGGCGGCCCTTCACGCTGCTGAAGTTCCGTACGCTGCGCCCGGCCGACGACCACGAGGCCGCCACCCGCTGGAACATCGCCAACGACCTGCGGATGAGCCCGGTGGGCGGCTTTCTGCGCCGTACCTCGCTGGACGAGCTGCCGCAGCTCTGGAACGTCCTGCGCGGTGACATGAGCCTGGTCGGCCCCCGGCCGGAACGCCCTTTCTTCGTCGCCAACTTCAGCAAGACCCATCCCGGCTACGCGGCCCGGCACCGGATGCCCGTCGGTATCACCGGGCTGGCCCAGGTGCACGGGCTGCGCGGTGACACCTCCATCGAGGACCGGTCCCGGTTCGACAACCACTACATCGACCACTGGTCGCTCTGGCAGGACGTGTGCATCCTGCTGCGGACCGCGGTCTCCCTGGTCCGTCCGGCGGGAAGCTGATGGCCGCCGACGCCCTCGGCGTCCTGCTGCCGGCCGCGCGCCGGCCGCGACCGCCGGCCCTGGCGGGTCCGGTGGGCGCGGCGGGCGCTGCCGGCCTCTGGTGGCGGCGGTTCTCCCGCCGGTACGCGCCGGTGCTGCCGGCCGTGGCGGTCGTCGCGCTCATCGCCGTACCGGCGGCTCCCGCGGGCGACGGCTCCGCCGGATCGGGCAATGTCGCGGACGCGGCCTCCGCGCTGCTCGTCCTGTACTGCCTGGTACGGGTGCTGCGCGAGCGGGCCAGGCCGCTGACCAGAACCGCCGCGCTGGTGCTGGGACTTCCGGTGCTGGCCGTGACCGTCGCCGCCCTCACCGCGCACGAACCGGCGGCGACCCTGCCCGGCCTGGCGCGCTATCTCCAGATCTTCGTCCTGGTGCCCGGCGCGCTGCTGCTGCTGATCCGTGACCGCGCGGACTTCCGGCTCGTCGCCGGTGCCGTGGTCGCCCTGGCGCTGGTGCAGGGCTCGATCGGTGTGACGCAGTATCTGACCGGCACCGGTGCCTCGTACATGGGCGAGAACATCCGCGCGGTCGGCACCTTCGGAGCGACCGATGTGATGGGGATGGCCACCGTCGTCGCGTACGGACTGGTCATCGCGGTCGGGTTCGCACTCGCTCCGGTGCGCGGTGCACGCGGTCCCGGGTCCGGTCCCGCCGACGGCCACGGGCCCGGCGCCCAGGGCCACGGCGTGAAGGATCACGGCGCCCGGGACTGTGGCGTACAGGGCCATGGCGCCCAGGGCCACGGCGTACGGTGGCCCGGCGGGCGGCGGGCCGTCGCCCTGGTCTGCGCCGGGCTGCTGACCCTGCCGCTCGCACTGTCCTTCAGCCGTGGCGCCTGGATCGCCACGGCTGTCGCCGTCGTCCTCCAGCTCACGCTCTCCGGAGTACGCAGGGCCGCCGTGGTCGCGCTCGCCGCCACGGCGGCCCTGCGTACTC
>NZ_MAUD01000552.1 GCF_001700515.1 Streptomyces lushanensis | reverse complement strand
GGCCTCGGCGGCGGCGCCGAGGCGTTCGCGGACCGCGAGCGCGATCTGGTGTAGGGAGACGGCGTCGCCCGCGGCGGCGATGAAGCGCTGCCCGGCGGCCTTGGGGTCGCTCATGGCGCGCAGGTGCAGCTCGGCGGCGTCGCGGACGTCGACGACGGCGAAGTAGAGCCGCGGGGCGCCGTGCAGGGTGCCGCCGAACAGGTTGGTGATCATGTTGATCGAGGTGGAGTGGTCGGGTCCGGTGACGGGGCCGAAGATGCCGACCGGGTTGATCACGGTGAGCTCCGGCGCGTTGCCCTCGTGTTCGGCGAAGTCCCAGACGGCCTGTTCGGCGAGGGTCTTGGACTTGATGTAGGCGGGGATGTCGCTGTCGGGGTCGGTCCAGTCGTCCTCGGTGAAGGCCCTCTCGGTGGCGGGCCGTCCGTAGCCGATGGCGGCGAAGGAAGAGGTGACGACCACACGCTTGACGTCTTCGTCACGGGCCGCGCGCAGGACGCGCAGGGTGCCTTCGCGGGCCGGGATGATCAGGTCGTCCTCGTGGTCGGGGGTGCCTGCGGGGAAGGGGGAGGCGGTGTGCAGGACGTAGCGGCAGCCGGCCACCGCTTCCGCCCAGCCGTTGTCCGCGGTCAGGTCCGCCTCCACAAAGGAGAGCCGGTCATCCGCGTCGGCGCCCATGGCCTTCAGGTCTTCTCGGACCTGTGTCGCCTTGGCCGGCGAGCGCACGGTGGTGCGTACCCGGTGGCCCTCAGCCAGGGCCTGGGCGATCACACGGCCGCCCAGGAAGCCAGAGCCTCCGGTGACCAGGACGGTGTCGTTCGATGTACTCATGAGGTGATGCCTCGCTGTTCTGTGCACAGTCGCCCAGTGGCATGACGGGGGTGCCGGCAGGCGATCGCGGTGGTCAGGGGCCGGTGGTCAGGGCCGGCAGCAGCAGGGCGTCGATGGCGGCGATCAGCTGGTCGGCGTCGGCTTCCGTGCCGGTGAAGAGCTTTTTCACGAAGAACGTGCCGAGCAGGAACATCTCGGCGTGCTGCAGGGCGGGGTTGTCCGGGCGGATCGTGCCGTCTTCGACGTGCCGGTCGAGGATGGTGCGCAGCGCGTCGAGGTAGGGGGCGAGGAGCACGTCCCGCAGGGCCTGGGCCAGCTGGGGGTCGGCTGTGACGGCCTGCCAGATGCCCAGGGTCGGCGCGCCGACCGGGTGCGGCGGCGGCATCAGCCGGGCCAGCGCCACCAGGTCTGAGCGTAGGTCACCGGTGTCGACGGGGGGCAGCGGCGGGTACTTGCGCGCCATCATCGCCGTGATCACCAGCCTGGGCTTGTTCTCCCACTGCCGGTACAGCGTGGCGGTGCTCGCTCTGGTGCGCCGAGCGACCTCGTCCAGGGTCGCCTGCTCATAACCGACCTCGGCCACCAGGTCGAACGCGGCGTCGAGGATCTCGCGCTCGCGCTCCTCGGTCAGTCGCTTGCGCCGGCGTGGGGCCGGCGACCGCTCGTCCATTACTGCTCCTCTCTCGTTGGCTCGTTCGGGTGTCCGGCTGCCCGGGAAACCCACGTAGCGAAAATACGTTTTCGACAGTACGTTTTCGTTAAGGGGTTTTCAAGCCCGACGACCGACACGAGCGGCCCGGTGGCCCGGCCGCCCGGAAGAGAGAGCATCACCATGAGTGAGCAAACGGTTCTGGTGACCGGCGGAAGCGGTTTCCTCGCCGCGCACTGCATATCCCAGCTAGTCGAGCGCGGATACCGGGTACGGACCACCGTGCGCGGCGCCGCCAAGCAGGCGCTGGTAACGGACAGTGTCAGGGCGGCCGGGGTATCGACGCTCGAAGGGCTGTCCTTCGCCGAAGCCGATCTGACACACGAGGAAGGATGGGCACAAGCGATGGACGGCTGCGCCTACGTCCTGCACGTCGCCTCCCCCTTCCCCGCCCAGCAGCCCCGGGACGAGAGGGAACTGATCGGTCCCGCGCGGGAAGGCACCATGCGGGTCCTGCGCGGCGGCCGGGGTGGAGCGAGTGGTCCTCACCTCGTCCTTCGGCGCGGTCGGCTACGGCCACCCGGCGACTCCGCGGCCGTTCACCGAGGAGGACTGGAGCGACCTCTCCGGTCCCGGCGTCACCCCGTACGTGAAGTCCAAGACGCTGGCCGAACGCGCGGCATGGGACTTCGTGATGGAAGGGACCGCCGGCTTGGAACTGGCCGTGGTCAACCCGGTGGGCATTTTCGGACCCGCCCTCGGACCACGTCTGTCGGGGTCGCTGCAACTGATCCACGCGATGATGGACGGCAAGATGCCCGGCGTCCCCGACCTGTCCACGGCCGTGGTCGACGTCCGGGACGTCGCCGACCTGCACCTGCGGGCCATGACCGCGCCCGAGGCCGCCGAACGGCGCTTCATCGCCGCCGCCGGTGACGCAGTGCCCTTCACCCACATCGCCGCCACCCTGCGTGAGCGCCTGGGCGAAGGCGCCAACCGGGTGCCCCAGCGGCGCCTGCCCAGCCTCCTCGTGCGCGCCGGGGCGCTGGCAGTGCCCGCGCTGCGCGAGATGCGCGGCAACCTCGGCGTGGTCCGCCATGTCGACGCCACCCGGGCCCGCACCCTGCTGGGCTGGCAGCCGCGCTCCACTGAGGACGCGCTCACCGCCAGCGGCCGAAGCCTGCTCGACCTCGGCCTGCTTGACCCCCGCCACTGAAAAGACGCAGACGTCCACCTCCAACGAATGACCAGTTCGACCCCACCAAGAAGGTAAGACGGGCAGCCTGCCGCTGAGGCTTATCACGTTTCTGGAAGACGCACATCGGCGCGGCGTCCTGCATCAGGCTGGAGGCGCGTACCGCTTCCGGCACATCGAGTTGCGTGACCGCCTTGCGCAAGGCGCGGTCGAACAGACGCGAGTCGGAGCTCGACAGCTCGGCAGGGGGAGCCCGGCTCATGTCTGCGGCGCTCGCCCTCGCGCTCATTGTGGGGCTCTACGCCGTGACGCTCCGCGGGGCCGCCCAGGCCGAACTCGTGACCGGACCGGTGCGCTCACTCCCCTCCGCGTGCAGGCTCCTCGACCCCCGGCGCATCACCGCACTCACCGAAGATCCGGTCACTCACGCACCAAGGGCAGCGAAGTACACGATGGTTGGGTGGCAGCCGGGCTGCGTCGTGGACGATCAATCACCGTCCGGGCGAACGTTTCGCATCGAGATCGGTACGTATGTCGTCGGACCTGCCCTCCAGTGGAGTGGCGGTGAGAGCAGCTTCACAGATATTCGGCAGCACCAGTAGTAGTGACTTCGATCTGAGCCCGCGGGGCGTGCAGGTGTCACGACGTCTCGGCAATCTCGGTGACGAGGCGCATCTGTACGTGGGACGCTGCTACGTCGACGATGTTGAGCGGCTGTCCCCGCCAGTAGCCGTGATTCAGGTGAACAAGGACAATGCGTCGGTCACCGTCTGTTGCATAGAACGCACGCCGACTCTAGGCCGTTTCGTTTGGAAGGGAGCCATGACTGCAGCCACCACCATCACGGAGTACGTCGGTGCGGCTGCCGTCATCGTCGCCGCCACGGCGCGGGCACTGCTGGGGTGGCTGTGCTCAGAGCTGGGGGATGGCAAATGTACGCCGGACGGGTATTGCTCCGAGATCACCGCGTGGCCCTGGCCGAACTGCCCGCACCCTCTACCGGGACTGTGCCGACCAAGGCAGTTACCCCCTTCTGGCACGGCTGATTCTCGCCCGCGTTGATCGCGGAGGCAAGCCGATGTGATAGGAACCGTGCGTCATTGAATGGATATCTACCGTGTTGGTAGGTGTTCCCAGAAAGGCCCCCCGATGGGTAGGAAGTCGCGGGCGAAGCCCGGCTCACCGGACGAGTCGACGGACGACCAGATGACGTTGTTCGCCGCCGCGACCAAGCCGATGCCGAAGCGCCCGCCCGGGCCGCTCCCACGTAACAAGATCTTGAGGCGACTCGGCTTCTCGCGGAATGCAACATCCCGCGCCTGTACGGCTGCGACAAGCGCTCGCAGGTCCGCAACGAGGAAAGCGACACGACCTGCGGGGGACACAGCATGTGCCGCGACTTACTCGGGTCTGATTTTCGATCTCGGTCCGGACGAGCCGCTGAATGAACTGAGGGCCGCCGTCACCCGGGCGTTCGAGCTCGTGCGCGGACCCGATGCCACCACCTACGACACCGGCGTGCTGCACCTGACCGAGTCGTACGCCACCGCAGAGGTCACTCTGGATCACTTCCATCAGATCCACCGACGCGTACGCCGAGTCCGCCCCAGCCATGCCCCCCTGCACATCGAGTCCATCACGCTGGTCGACGTCGTCGCCAACGACACTGAGAAGACCATCACCTGGGAGGCCGTCGCCCCGGCAATTCCGCTCGGTGGTGGGCATTGACGCCACGGACGCGACTCTGATGATTGTCCCGTCGCAAATGATCTGGTCCGTGGCCAGGGCCGTGACCCAACCTGGAGGCTGGATTCGACGTCGGCAATCGGCCCCACCGAATTGGCGATCGCTGGCGCCGACGAATGTTCGATGACGGTCTGCGGTGGCCCCGCCCTGTGGGCGAACCCACAGGCGGCGGAGAGGAGCGGGCCGGCCCGCGATGCCCGGCCCGCGATGCCCGGCCCGCGAGGGGGCGATGGTGGCTGTCGGGTCCAGCACTGTCCGGCCCACATGCCTCAAAAAGTCGCGTGTTGCGGAGCCTCGTCCATCAGGCGACCGACGCGCGCAACAGGCTCCTCACATTGTTCGACTCCGGTGCTCCCAGCCCCTCGAAGATACCAAGGGCCTCGTGGAAGCAGACCTGCGCCCGGCGCGATTGTCCGATTTCATTGAGGGCGCGCCCGAGCATGGTCAGGACGTTGCCGCGGCGCCAATCTCCACCAATGTCTCGCAGCAGCGTCAGGGCCATTTCGGCGTTGACAGATGCCTGGACGAAACGCCGTGCGGCGAAGTCGACTTCGGCGAGGCGGAACTGGGTCATACCCATCCACAGTCGCTGACGGCTGTCGCTGAACACCCGGAGGGCCTGTCCCAGGCACTCGGTCGCCTCCGCCAACTGCCCGTTCTGCGTGAGCGCGAGCCCAAGTGCGTAGCGGCCGTTGGCCCCCCGCAGTGCATATCCCATCTCATCGTAGATTGTCATGCCCTGGCGGGCCAGGGCAACCGCTCTCGCCGTACGGCCGGTCGCCAAGTAGATGCGTGAGAGGTTGCACAAGGCGCTTGCCTCGCCTGGACGGTCTCCGAGGGCTCGGCAGTTCTCGACAGCGCGGTCCAAGTGCGCCTCGCCCGCGTCGTACCGGTTCTGGTACAGCGCGACCGTACCGCTGATGTGGGACGCTCTGCAGCTGGTGAGCAGGTCGTCGGCAGTCTGAGCCAACTCGATCGCCTGCTGGGCTTCCCAGAGGGCCTCGTCGAACATGCCGGAGACCTGGTGTGCGGAGGCCAGTGCCGTCAGCGCCCGTGCCTGCGTTCGGGGGTCTGGCACCTCTTGCGCCGCGCGCCGCAAGAGCGCCGCGACCGATTCGTACTCCTTGCTGCTGGCGCCGGACTCCGCCAGGTCGACGGCCGACATCAGGGTGTCTACGGCGCGGCGCAGCGTCCTGGGCCGCGCAGCCTGACGGACGATTGCCAGTAGGCAGGTCGCCTCGGAGTACAGCCAGTCCTGCGCCGCGTGCCGGTCTGAGAAGGTCAGACCCGGGTACTCAGGACGTTCCAGGTGGTCCACCAGCGGATCCCCGGGCCGCTCGATCCGGTAGACCCCCAAGAGCGTGGACGAGTAGAAGTCCAGCAACCTTGATAGCGCGGTCTCCCGCTCGCTCGGCGGGTGCTCGTCGCGTTCGGCGCACGCACGCGAGTAGAGCCGTACAAGGTCGTGGAAACGGTAACGGCCAGGCGCAGCAGATTCCAGCAGCGAAGTGTCGACGAGGGACTCCAACAAGTCCTCGGCATCTTCCACAGGCAGGTCCAGCACAGCGGCAGCTGCGGCCAGGGAAGTATCCGGTCCGTCTGCCAGTCCGAGCAGCCGGAATGCCCGAGCTTGAGCTGGCTCCAACTGTCCATACCCCAGTTCGAACGTCGCCTG
>NZ_MAUD01000551.1 GCF_001700515.1 Streptomyces lushanensis | reverse complement strand
GGGCGCGGACGTGGTGACCAGGGCGATCGTGCGGGCCGTACAGACCGCGAAGACCGTCCGGGGACCCGGTGGGACGTTCCCTTCCTACGACGAGCTGTACGGGCTCGACTGACGGGCGCAGAGGCCGAATTGATGGGGGGCGCGCGGGAACTTGACGTACGCCCCCTTCGTTTTCCCAAACCTGGGACGCGATGTCAGCCCTAGGCGCTACGTTATGCAATCACCGAGTGACATGTGGCGACGGCCTGGAGACCCATCTTGAACGATCCCTACGAGACAACCGAGACGCACCTCGAGCGACTCCTGGGTCGGGCACTCAACTCCTTCGACCTGCCCGACGCACTGGTCGAAAAGCTCGACAGTGCGCTGGCGCACGCCAGTTCGCTGTGTTCCGCGCACCACAGTNNACCGGCACACCTTCCTGCTCAACGACGGCAGTTCGCTGACCCTGTGGGAGCTGGTGCACAACACCGGCCGGGACGGCGCGCGGCTGCACGAGGTGTACGGGGAGGAGTCCGAGGTGCGGCTCGCCGCGGCCCGGCTCTGCCATCCCAGCAGCCCGGAGGC
>NZ_MAUD01000550.1 GCF_001700515.1 Streptomyces lushanensis | reverse complement strand
GACCGACACCTCGTGCCGGGCCGGACCGATCCTGAGCGTGCCCACCGAGAGCACCTCGTCCTCGACGGCGGCGGGCGCCGTGGCGACGGGCGCGGGCCCGGCGCGTACGGCTGCCGCTCCGCAGGAGTCTGCTCGGCCGGCTGCTGACCGTGTCGGTGCTGGTGGCCTCGTGCTCGGTCGCCGCCACCGCCTGGCTCGCGGTGCAGACGACGTCCGGCGCGATCCGCCGGCAGCAGGGGCAGAACCTCAGCTCCGATGCCAAGATCTACGACACCCTGCTGGGTTACGCGGCCACCCATCCCGGCTGGGAGGGCGTGGACGGCACCGTGCGGGAGCTGGCCCGGCAGTCCCAGCGCCGGATCGCGCTGACCACCCAGGACCGCAGGCCGCTCTTCGACTCCTCCGGCGACTCCTCCTCCGGTGCTTCCGGCGGTGCCTCCTCCGGCGGCTCCTCCGGCACCTCGTCCGCCGCCCCGCTGCCCGCGCAGGCCTCGGCGGTGGTCGACCCGCTGTCCGTCGACACCGTCCTGGTGCCCGATGCCGCCTCCGCCGGCCCGGACGGTGTCGATCCGCGCGCCGTGGGGCCGTTCCTGCTGCCCGCGGAGGAACGCGCCGGTCTGCGGCGGGCCACCGCCAGGAGCGTGGAGTGCCTCAACCGCGTGGGTATCGCCGCCGACGTGGTCGAGAGCCCGAGCGGCCGGCCCCGTATCGAGTTCGTGAGCGACGACACCGACCGCTCGATGGAACTCAAGTGCCTGGCAACCGACTCGGCCGCGCCCACCGCGACCGAGAAGAAGGCCCTGCACGCGCTCAACCAACTCGCCGACGCCTGTCTGAAACGCCAGGGACGCACGGGCGTGAGACTGAATCCGGACCTGTCCTGGGACCGGGGATACGGGCAGCGGCCCACGGACGCCGGACTGCCGGCCGAGCGCAGAGAGGCCCTCGCGCGAGCGTACGAAGACGCGTCACAAGCGGCCGAGAAGAAGGCAGCCGCGGCCGGCCGGCCCGTCGGACGCGTGCCCGCGGCCCGCGACAGCGGGTACGACCGGGCCATCGCCTCCTGCGTCGGCAGCGCCCGCCGCGAACAGCTCACGGCCTATGTCGCCGCGCCGGCCCTGCTGTTCATCGACGACCCCGGCGCCGTCAGCGTGCCCGGGTTCGATCTCTCACCGGCGAACACCGCGCGCATCGTCGGTGTCACGGCGCTCGTTCTCGCCCTCACCGTCGGCGTCTCCGTGATCGCCGGAGCCCGGCTCGTACGTCCGCTGCACGCGCTCACCGGCGCCGCGCAGCGGATGCGGGACGGCTTGGACTCGGCGCCCGTGCCGGTCGGACCGGACAACGAGATCGGACGGCTGGCGGCGGCCTTCAACGACATGGCCGTCCACCGCGCCCGGCTCGAAGAGCAGCGCAAGGTGATGGTCAGCGATGTCGCCCACGAGCTGCGTACCCCGCTGAGCAACATCCGGGGCTGGCTGGAGGCGGCCCAGGACGGTCTGGCCGAGCCGGATCCGGCGTTCGTCTCCTCGCTCCTCGAAGAGGCGGTGCAGCTCCAGCACATCATCGACGATCTGCGGGATCTGGCGGCGGCCGACGCGGGCGCGCTCCGTCTGCACCTGGAGCCGGTGGGCGTCGCCGACCTCCTCGGTCAGGTCGCCGCGGCCCACCAGGGGCTGGCCGAGACGGCGGGGGTCACGCTGGCGGTCCCGGCGAGGACGCCGGACACCGCCCGGCCGACGGTGCGGGCCGACCCGGTCCGGCTGCGTCAGGCCGTCAGCAACCTGGTCTCCAACGCGGTACGCCACACCCCGCCCGGGGGCACGGTGACGCTGCGCTCCCACCTCACCGATTCCGGGGACGAGGTGGTCCTGGAGGTGTCCGACACCGGCAGCGGTATCCCGGCGGACGACATCCCTCATGTGTTCGACCGCTTCTGGCGGGCGGAGAAGTCCCGCAACCGGAGCACCGGCGGCAGTGGTCTCGGTCTGGCGATCGTCCTCAAACTGGCCGAGGCCCACGGCGGAACGGCGGGTGTGGCGAGCACCGAGGGACAGGGCTCGGTCTTCACCCTGCGGCTGCCGGCGGCGCCCGGTGGTGGTACGGAGCGGGAGGAGACCGGCGGGAGCGGGAAGCCTCGGGACAGCGGCGGCATCGGGGAGACCGGCCGCACCGGCGGCACCACGGCCCGGCCCTGATGCGATGACCATGGTGTCCTGACAGCTTCTTCACAAGCGGTCGCCAGTCTTGAGTCCTGCCCGGAACCTGGTGCGACTCGGCATCCAGGTACGCCAAGGCCGGGCCGGAACTGGAGCCATACATGTCGTCCCGCCATCACCGCACGCGCCTCGCGGTCCTGACCGCCGTCACGGCCTGCGCGCTGCTCGTCCCGGTCTCCGCGGCCGTCGCCTCGGACCGGGCCTCGGTGCCGTCCGCGACGACGACCGAACGGCCGGTCCCGGCCGACAAGGCCGCCGAGCTGAAGAGGGCCGAGGCCGCGAAGGCCGAGGCCGCCAAGAAGGCCGGGGTCCCGGAGGACTCCTCGCGCGAGGAGATCAGGAAAGCCGAAGCCCTGAAGGCCGAGGCCGCGAAGAGGGCCTCGGCCGACGGCAACCTGCCGCGCGGCGGCGTCGCCGCGGGCGAAGCCCCGGCCGAAGACACCGGCGCCACCACCCTGGCCGGTTCGGTCGCCGGTGCCCTGCTGCTCGCGGGCGCGGGCACCTTCGTACTGCGCCGCCGCGCCGCCGAGCGACGCGACGCCTGAGACCCGGCACCCGGTCCGCCGCCGGCGCGACAGCCGGCCCGGCACCCCGTCCGACCCCCGCACACCGTGCGGCATGACGGTGGCGCCGCCCTTCGCCGGGCGGCGCCACCGTCATGCC
>NZ_MAUD01000549.1 GCF_001700515.1 Streptomyces lushanensis | reverse complement strand
TCGCAAGGCGGAGGATCGTTCTCGTACTGGACGTACTCGGACGACTCCGACAACGCGGCGAGGTGCCGTGCCGGGCGTCGCGGACCCGCGAAGATCCGCCGGACAGGGCCTACGGGCTGCCCCGTAAACGATCTCCGTCTCAGGGACGTCGGGGGTGGTCAGGGTGATCGGTGTACGGTGACGCGAGGTCGAGCAGGTCGTCGCATGGCCAGGTCTCACCGTCGTACTGGCAGTCATCGCGGTTGTCCCACGGTAGTTCGGGGTCGCCCGTGGCAGGACTGAGCACATGGCGGGCGAGCACGCGTCGCTTGGCCTCGACGTCCCGCAGGACGCGTGCAGGGTCGTGCAGCGCCACGTGCAGGGCAATCGTGGGATGGAAGCCGGGGAGTTCTCCTTGGCAGAAGTCGACCGTGTGCCCATGAGCGGTCCACTCTCCACAGCCGTCGCCGTCGCAGCGTCGGGCCAGCTCGGCCTCCTCATCCAGCCGTGCGTGGAGGAATGTCACCAGGTCTTGACTCATGGGGTCATCCTGGACGACGCGTCGAGCCCGGTCGTCAGATTTCCGTTGGTGCCCTGCGCCCGGCTGAGCAGCGCAGGCCCGTCCCAGAATTTGTTGTCTTTTCGTTTTCGACAGATGCGCGTCGAACGGGAGTCCCGATGGGTTGGTCGCGGGGCGCTGGGCGCATACGAACAGGGTCTCGTGAACAGCTCGTTGGTGTCGAATCATCGAGCAGCAGGAGGTCCTGGTGCAGCAGTCCTGCGTGCCGATGGCCAGGCAGTCCAGTGCGGTCACCTGGGAGTGTGACTGTCCGGCTGACGGGTTCGGAACGCTGCCGGCAGCGGCACGCGGCAGCCTCGCTACCCGACGGACATGACGGACGGGGGGTGGAACATGGTCCGCCCGCTGCTTCCGGCGCCGGGCTGGATGTGTGGCCGGGGCGGCCGACCGGAGGGGTACTGCCACCGAGCCATGTTCGATGCAATCCGGTATCTCGTGGACAACGGGATCAAGTGGCGGGCAATGCCTGCCGACTTCCCGCCGTGGGACCGCATCTACGCATTCTTCCGCCGCTGGCGCGACAACTCCCTGGGTCGAGGAGTTCCACGACCGGTCGCGCGGCCGGGTCCACAAGGAGCTGGGGCGGGATGCGGAGCCGACGGCCGGTGTGATCGACTCGCAGTCGGTCAAGACGAACGCCGTCGTCGGAACGGACAGCCGCGGCTTCGGCAGCGGCAAACTCGTCAACGGCCGCAAGCGGCACGTCATGGTCGACACGCTCGCCCTGCTGCCGGGCGTGATGGTCACCGCAGCGGACCCCGGCGACCGAACTTCCGCTCGCGTGCTGCTCGGGCAGGTCGCCGACGTGCACCACCGGCTGGAGCTGGTCCGGGCCGACGGCGGCTGCACCGGCAGCCTCGTCGCCCACTGCCTCACCACGCTCGCGCTGGTCCTGGCGATTGTGAAACGTAACGACGACATGCGCGGCTTCACGGTGCTGCCCAAGCGGTGGATCGTCGAGCGCCTCTTCGTCCCTCTGATGCGAAACCGCCGTCTGGTGCGCGGCTTCGAACGCCGCATCGCCGGCGCCGAAGCGATGGTCTACTGGTCGACGCCCCTGCTCATGACACGCCGTCTTGCCCGGCCGGCCCCGGGACGAGAGTGAACCGGCCCGGCCGTTGCTCGGCCGGCCGGCCCCGCGCGACCAGGCGCGTCGCCTTCGGCCGCAGCGCCTCCACCTTCGCCGACACCGCGTCCAGGCCGAACATCACGGCCGACTCCCGGCAGGTGAGGACCCCTTGACGGAGCCGCTGCCGGACCGCGAGCGACCGCGATGCGGTCATCTCCGGCCAGGCGCCGACCGCTGCTCTCGTCTCGCTCGGCCTTGGAAGAAAGCCGGTACCGCTGGACCGCCAGGTTCAGTCATCACCGTGCCTCCGCAGCCAGCACGTAGCGTTCCGCGTGGTTGAAGACACACCGCGCGTACCAGGCCAGATCAGTGAGGGCGTACGCCAGCAGAGAATCACTGTCCGTTGGCGGCACCGGGGGGGTCGTCCGGGTATCTGCACCGGGACATGCTGCCCGAACCGTGTACCGCGAGGTGATGGACTTCCCCATCCCGAACGGTCGCACTGTGGCAGCGCATGCGGACGTCGCCCGCGAGGTCGCAGTCCTCCGCGCCGCCTGGGAACAGAGGGGCCATATTCCCTTAGTGCCGAGTTCTCGCGGCCCCGCACCACACCTGCGTGGTGCGGGGCCGCGAG
>NZ_MAUD01000055.1 GCF_001700515.1 Streptomyces lushanensis | reverse complement strand
GGTACCGGCCTCTGTGTCAGTGCCAGTGTCCGCGTCCGCGCCCGGGTCCGCGTCGAAGAGGGCGAGCAGCCGGTCCAGGGTGCCGCTGCGGCGCAGGAAGAACAGCCGGTCCTTGACCGCGTCGAAGGTGACCGCGGCGGAGTCGTCGCCCGCGGTGACCCACTGGCGTACATACCGGATCCGGTCGTCGTCGCGCTCCCATCCGGAGGCCAGCCGTACCGGCAGATCACCGCGCCGGGCCGGGTCGGCGAGGATCAGTTCGGCCAGGCGTCCCAGCACGACGACATTGAGCCGTACATGGCTCGACCACTCCTCGTCCACGCGGAGGGCGGCGTCGCTGCCGCCTTCGTCGAAGAGTCCGGTGGCCACACCGGTGAAGGTACTGAACGGGCTCGTCTTGCAGGCCGTCCGGTACAGATAGGACAGCACCGAACGTTCGATCTTCCGCATCCGCTTGTCGTGCGGCGCGCCGGACGCGGCCTTGGCGACATAGGCGTCGAGCTGCCCCTCCAAGGTCGGGGAGGCGAGCAGGAGTCCGCAGCGCAGCCGGTCCTCGGTGAGCAGGCCGCGCAGCGCGGCGCGGGTCCTGTCGAGATCGGCGGCGAGCAGCGGTGCTCCCTCGGCGCGCAGCTTCTCCAGACGCAGGCGGTCCCCGAGCCACTGCGCCGTCAGTTCGGCGGCGCGCGCGTCGAGTGCGGCGACGAGGGCGACGGCGCTCCCGGGCTCGGCCGGCAGCCGGTTGTTGAAGATCTGGCGGCGCAGTGCGAGCAGTTCACGGCGTTGCGCGCCGCCCTCACCGTCCGGGGCGACATCGGTGGTCCGTACCACCTCGTGCAGCAGATCGCTGAGTTCGGCACCACGGGTCCGCAACCGGTCCTCCGCCGCGAGGACGTCGTCGGACCAGCGGCTGCTGTCCTCGCAGCGCAGGGCGTGCACGGATTCGACGGGAAGTCCGGCGACGCGCAGCATGAAGCGCCGGCCGGGCCGCCAGTCGGTCTCCGCGGCCTCCACGGCCGCCTCGGCCGTGCTCGGACTCGCAGGTGCTGTGGTGCTCGAGGTCGTGCTGGTATTGATACTGGTACCGGTGCCCGGTGTCATGGCAGTTCTCCCGTCCCGGGTCAGGCGATCTCGTAGCGGAAGTCGGCGGGCCGCGCCCGCTCGTTGCCGAGCAGCATGATGAGCAGCGGGTCCTCGCCCGTGCGGTCGAGACCGAGTTCCTCGATGTAGGAGATGTTGTCGAAGCCGAGCGCGACGCCCGCGCCGAGTCCGAGGGCCGAGGCCGCGGTGTAGAAGGTCTGGGCGACGGCTCCGATCGTGCCGTTGACCAGCCGGTAACCGCGGTCCCCCACGGCGTCGAGCACGGCGGTGGTCCGGACGGTGGGCACGAGCACGGCGCCCGCCTGCTCCAGGTTGTAGTTGGAGAGGAAGTAGTTGCGCTGGAGGAACGGTCCCGGCGGGCCGGGCACCACCAGACGCAGCTCGTGGGCGGCCGGATCGTAGGCGTACGCACCGGGCTCGACGCCCTCGACATGGTTGACGAAGGCGTACAGCGTGACGAGCCCCGGGGTGGCCGGCTGGTCCTGTACGGGGGCGCCGGCCGAGCCGGCCGCGGCGGGTCCGGGCCGTTCGGCGTCGCTGCCGAGCGAGGAGGCGGCGCAGGCGGCGAGCGTCGCGGCCAGCTGCGCGGTGGTGACGGGCGTACCGGCGTCGAAGCGGCCGAAGCTGCTCCTGCGTGTGCGCAGTGCGGTACGGACGCTCACGGGCGGCAGCCCGGGCGCGGGCAGGGCCACGCTCACACCGGTGCCGGCGGGCGTGGCGGTGACCGCCGGGGCCAGCGCGCCCGGTGCGGGGCGCTCGGTGGCGGCCTCGGTGGTCGCGGTGTGGATCCGCTGGAGCGTCTCGAAGCGCAGGACCGTGCGCGAGCGCTCGGAATCGGTGTGCCGGACGGCCGGTGGTGCGGACAGCGCGGGAGCCGTGGGCCTGGCACCCTCCCAGGTCAGCGGGACGACGGCGAAGACGCCCTCCTCCTGGTTGTCCACGCCGAGCAGTCGGCTGAGCCTCTGCTCGTCGAACCACAGGAGCGGCTCGACCCTCAGACCACGCGCGCGGGCCCAGATGCGCCAGGTCTGGAGGATCGCGCCGAGGTCCATGCTGACGGCGTGGAAGGAGAAGCTGTTGTACTTGAAGGCGTTCTGCCAGTACTTGATGCCCAGGACGAGGAACTGGTCGTGGCCGGTGCCTACCCGACCGGCCGCTCCCCCGCCGAGCGCCGCCCGTACCTCACCGGTGACATCTCCGGCGACCAGTCGCTGCATGGCGTGGTGCGGGGCCGAGTAGTAGTGGATGCCGGGCGCCTGCGGTCCGCCGGGGCCGGAGATCCAGTAGACACTGACCGGGTAGAGACCTCCGCCGGAGGCCGTGCCGCGTGACCAGTTGGCCTGGGCGTAGTGCGGCAGGGCCGCCAGATCCGTATTGGTCTGCACACCGAGCCGGCGTCCGGTGAGCCCGTAGGAGTCCCGCAGCATCCCGGACAGCGTGTCCAGCGTGAACGGCCGGTCGGTGGCCGCCCGGCCGGCGGACGGCCCATCGGTCGGCGCGTCGCCCGTGGTCAGGTCCCCGGCGCCGGTGCCCCGGGCGGGCAGACAGCCGGCCGCGACGGTCGCCTCCGCCGGGAAGTCCGTGTCCGGCAGCGGGAACGCCCCGACTCCGGGGTAGAACTTCGCCTTACGGGGCCGGTCGGCCCAGTCGGGGACGAAATCGGCGGGCTCCATCGGGATCCGGCCGCGCTGCATGATCGCTGCCGCGTACTCATGGGCGTAGCCCACGGGACGCTCCTCTCTGCTGGACGCTGAACGGTCGGTTCACGGGAAGGGGTGGGGCGCCGGGTTGAGGTCCCCCGGCGTCAGGTCGCGGTCGCGCAGTCCCGCCTCGCGCAGGGCGGTGCGCAGCCGGGGCATGGTGCGGGCGCGCTGGCGGGACCAGCCGAAGTCGATCGGCAGGAGTCCGGGAACGAGCACACTGACGGTGTGCAGTCCCAGCGCCCGCTGCTCGGGCATGGTCTGGTCCACGACGACCACGTCGAAGCCGGCCGCGGTCACGGCGTCGACACAGCGGCGCAGATCCTCGCGGAGGTCCCCGGAGGCCGGGGCGCCGGACGGATCGGGCCAGCGCAGATCGGCGACGGCGCGCGGGGCCCGCGGCGCGCCGTCCCGCCGCGCGCCGCGTCCGTCCAGGAGGAAGTCCGCGTAGCGGCCCATCTCCGGTATGCCGTAGACCAGCGGATGGTCGTGCAGGGCCGTCACCCGGTCGAAGTCCTCGGCCATGGCGCGCAGTCGTGGCTCGTCGCGCTCGGAGCGGCCCTGGAGGTTGACCGCGTCGGTGGCGATCTCGCAGAGCGCCGAGTCGAGCGCGGACTCCGGATCGAGCCCGGCGCCCGCGCCGAAGCACATCCGGCCGAGGCCGCCGTCGAAGCGTTCCGCGACGGCGGCGACCACCGGGACCGGGAAGCTGATCCGGGCGTCGAAGAACCGGGCCCGGTAGCCGTACATGGCCAGCCGGTCGACCATGTGCCGGGTCGACGCGCGGGTGCTGGTGGCCGGGTCGATCTCGGGCAGCGGCTGCTGCCCGTACCAGGACAGGAGGAAGGCGTCGCGCTCGACGACCTCCATCAGACCGAAGTAGACCGCCTCTTCCAGACACCCGCCGGAGGCGCAGCCGTTGGAGCTCTCCTGGACGAACCTGTTCTCCAGTCCGGGCGCGTGATAGTACGTCAGCACCTCGGGCACCAGCCGCGGTTTGTCGTCACGCAGGGAGTGGCCCCAGACCCAGGGGATCTCACGGTCGGACGCGAACGGCCGGACCCGGGGGTTGTCCCGGTAGAACTCCGGTGCGTACAGGCCGACTTCGCGGGGATCGACGGCGTCGGCGCCGAACTCGTCCAGCGTTCCCACGACGCTGGTGATCCGGGAGCGCGCCCGCATTCCGGCGTACCGCTCCATGCCTTCGAGCACGCCGATGCGGTTGCTGCGGCCGAACGAGTCGGCGTGGCCGCCCCAGAACGTCTCACGCAGATACTCCCCGGAGCGCATCGAGAAACAGCCGATGGTCGCCGAGGTGGACGTGGAGGAGACGTCATGGACCACGGAGGGACCGAGCGCGCCGCACACCGGATTGGCGAACGCGGCCACGTCGATGGCGTACGACTCGATGGGACGCACCCGGAAGGTGCCCGCGCGGTGCTTGGGGGCGGGCCGCAGGGTGATCCGGGCGTCCTCGGCGGTGTCGGTGGCAGGTGCGGCGCAGCGCGGGCACTCCGGGTCCGGGACCAGCGGATAGTGCCGGACCGTGAGCGTGCGCAGGTCGACGAGCCAAATCTCGGGGAACGGCCCTTGGGACGGCGGTGGTTGGTCCCGCAGGGCGGTGAGGAGCGCGGCGACGGCGTCCGCCGCGAACGCGGTGGCGTAGGGCCACTCCCCCGCCGCCCTGGTCTCGCCGCCCAGTTCCAGGGCGTCGCGGAGCGCGACCGACCGTACGGCCTGCCAGCGGCGGGCCAGACAGCGCGAGCAGGGCGCACCGGAGGCATCTCCTGCGCCGGCGCCGGCCGGCGATGGTCCGACGATGGCGTGCCCGCCGTAGAGGTGCACGGGGACGGCCCGCTCCGGGGAGTCCGTCCCGGTGTTCCCGGCGTCATCGGGGGCGAACGCGTCCGCGGTGCCGAGTGCGCTGATCGCCGCCTCGGGGCCGCCGAGCCGGTCCAGAGCGCGTCCCAGCAGGTCCGCCAGACGCAGGCCCGCGCGATCGGCCGGACCGGCGGGTCCGGCCGGGCGCGTGGCGAGGGTGCTAGGCGCCACGGGATGCCTCCGTGGTGAGCAGCACCCGGGCCGTCCTGATCCCGGCGACGGCCAGGTCGGCGGAGCCGGTGGGCACCACCAGGGCGTCGCGTCCGGCCGCCCGCAGCCGGTCGAGCACCTCGGACCAGGTGATGGCCTCCCGGTCCGCGGCGGCGGGCGGGCCATCGGTGTCGGCGGCGTCGAGAGTCGTCGCGTCGAGGTCACGCAGCAGCGGGTCTCCGGCGTCGAACGGCGCGGCCGAGTCGTCACGGCCGAGCTGAACGGTGCCGAGCAGATCGCGTACGGCGGCGACGGCGGCGCTCCGCCAGCCGGTCTGGCACCCGACGGCCCAGCCGCCCGCTCCCCGGGCCAGCAGGACATGGACTCCGGAGCGGTCGCCCTCGCCCAGGTCGAGCAGCTCCAGTTCGACGTCGAGGACGGCGGCGGACCTGATGAGGAAGGTGAGTTCGGCGTCCGCGTCGGGGCCTTCACCGAGCGTCTTGAGCGGTATCCGGCTCACCGGTCCGCCGCGCAGCGCACGGGTGAGGGCGTCATGGGCGAGGGCGGAGAGCAGTCCGCCGGCCGCGGCGTCGGCCGCCGAGGCTCCCGCACCGGTTCCGGCACGGGTCGGCTCGAACAGCCGGCCGGCGTTGTGGAGACCGAAGGTCCGTACGGCCGCCGCGGGCACGAGGAGCTGGTCCCCGGTCAGGAGCGAGGTGGCGAGCGTCCACGCGGTCACCGGCTCATCGGTGGCCGCCGCCGCGCCCGCGGTCGTCAGTTCCGCGGGCTCCACGGCGCGTGTCCGCGCCCGTACCGCCGTGAGCCGCTCGCCGGTCAGCACACCCGCCGTGGGGACGACATGCTCGGCGTAGACCTCGGCAGCCGCGTCCAGCGCCCGCAGCCGGGCCCCCGCGACATGGTGTACGTCGAAGGCGGCGACCCGGCGCGCGGTCGCGTGGCCGGTGCCGAACTCGACGACGGTGGCCTTGAGCGGGATCTGGGTGAGCGGCTCGTCGGCGAACCGGCCGAAGACACCGGCCCGTGGCCGGACCAGCACCGAGCGGCGGTTCAGCTCCTCCACCAGGGCGTCGGCCTCCCGGGCCGTGGCGAGCGTGGGCATCGCCGGCGTGCCGCTCCCGGCCGTGGCGAGATCGACGGCCTCTGCCGGTACGGCACTTCGCCCGGCCCCTTCGTCCGCGCCGGCGTCGGCGCAGAAGGGGCAGCGAGGGTGCGGCAGCAGCGGTTCGGCGGACACGTCGAGCGACTTCATGTCCTGCACGACCAGTTGACCCGCGGTCTCGGCGGGCAGCGCGCCGGTGGTGATCCGGAAGATCTCGTAGCCGAGCAGATTGCCGATCATGGCGGCCAGCGGACGGCTCGGCGGGTCGCCGACCGGTACGGTGCCGGGCAGCGCCAGAGCGCTCCAGATGTCGGCGGCGGCAGCGGCCTCGTCGTGGGAGCCGATACGCAGCGCGGCGCACGCCCAGCAGCTCGTCGCCCCGGCCGTCATCAGCGGGCCCACCACCGAGTGATGGCCGTAGGACCAGGCGGGCAGCAGCGTACGGCCCTCGGGAACGCCCGCGCGCAGCAGCGGGAACAGCCGCCGCGGCGCCTCCGCCCCGCCGGTCACCACGACGATGTCGTACCCGTCGAGGTCCGGCCAGCCCAGAGGCTGTCCGGGATCGTCCGCGCCGAGGTCGACAAGAGTCACCGGGCAGCCGTCGTCCGCCGCCTCCCGTGCCTCGGTCTCGATGATCTCCCTGGACTCGCCGTCGAGTCCGGTCCGTACGCCGATGGTGGCGCAGCCGTTGCGGATCAGGCTGAGCACACACCAGCGGGCGACGAGATCGTCACCGAGGACGGCCACCCGCGCGGTGGTGAAGCGCCGGAACCGGGCCTCGGCGTCGTCCGAGTAGTGATCGACATAGGCGATCTGCGGGGCATAGCGACGGGCCGCATCGGGCGGTGTGTCCACCTCCTCGGTCCCGGCCGGCGGCACCGCGCGGGCGAAGTCCCGTTCGTACAGGCTCCTCACCAGTTCGCCGACCATGGCGCGCTGCTGGTCGCCGAGGCCCTGGCAGATGTCGGCGACCGAGTGCTCCCCGGTGAGATGCGGGACGATCAGTGTGGCGAAGCGGTAGGCGGACCTGGCGGTGAGCTGGAACCCGCCGTCGGCGTTGTGGAACAGCACTCCGTCCGCCGTCTCGGTGAACAGGACGTCCCGGCGGATACGCGGACGGGTCGTGGCGACGGCTTCATAGGTTGAGCCCATGTGGATGACACCCCTGGATACGTGGCGTGGTCAAGGTGGCCGGATCGTTCGAATGCGGGCATCGCCCGTCAGTGGGGCACTGTGGCCGTCCGGTTCCGGTTCCATTCGCGCGCCTGCTGACGCGCGTAGATTTTCAGCAGTTGATGGATGCGGTAGGGGCCGGGAGGCCCTTCTTCGAGCAGTCCGGCGTCGGCGAGACGCTCCAGCGCCTCCTCCGCCTCAGCGGAGTCGCCGAGCACTCCCGGGGGGAGCAGCAGCCCTTCCTGGTCGCCGAGTTGGCGGAAGGCCTGCTGCCAGCGCGGCTCCAGCCGGTGCAGGGCCCGGCCGAACACGTGCGGTACGGACATCCTCGGGTCGTCCGCGAGGGAGAGCCTGGCCGGCGGATCCTCGGCCAGCCAGGCCACACAGTCCTCGATGCGCAGCCCGGGACGGGTGAGCAGCCGGGCGGCGGCGATCCGCAGGCTGAGCGGGAAGTGACCGCAGACGCGGGCCAGTTCGCGCGCGGCGGCGGGCTCGGCGTGCACCCGGCCCGCGCCGAGCGCGGCAACCAGCAGTTCCTGGGACTCCTCGGGATCCAGCGTGGAGAGCCGGTGGACCGTGCCGCCGTGGGTGGCCACGAGTCCGGCCAGTCCGCGTCTGCTGGTGACGACCGCCGCGCCGCCGGCCGCGGCGGGGAGCAGCGGGCGCACCTGGTCGGCGGTGGTGACGTCGTCCAGGACGACCAGGGTCCGCCCGGCGGCGGTGCCCGGCGCGGGGAGTTCCGCCATCGCCTCGGCCGCGGTGAGGGACGATCCGTCGGGACGGGTCATGGTGAGGACGAACACACCGCCGGGGAAGCTGTCCTGGCAGTCGTGGGCACTCTGGAGCGCCAGCGCCGTCTTGCCGATGCCGGGGGCTCCGGAGAGGACCACGACGGTGGCGGACGTTCCCGAGGTGAGGCTCGCGTTGATCGCCGCCCGCTCGGCGGCCCGGCCGGTGAAGGACGGCACGGGCGGTACGGGCGGCGGGAGCGGCGCGGAAGGTACGACGGGAGCGGGAGCCGGGGCGGGGGCGGCGGCGAGCGCGGGCCGCGCCGTTCCCGGCGTGAGGGCCACCGCCGCGGGGCCGGGGAGCGGCACGGCCCGGTCGGCGGACAGGGGACCGAGGTCGTCACCCCGGAGTATGGCCAGTTCGAGCCGCTGGAGTCCCGGGCCGGGATCGATGCCCAGCTCCTCCTTCATCCGGCCCTTCACGGAGCGGTACTCGGTGAGGGCCTCCGACTGCCGGCCGGTGCGGTAGAGCGCTTCGATGAGCTGTTCGGAGAAACGCTCGCGCCCGGGATGCCTGCGCGCCGCCTCCCACACGTCGACCAGTACCTGTCGACATCGGCCCAGCGCGAGCTCGATGTCACAGGCCCGTTCGAGCGCGCGCAGCCGCTCCTCGGTCAGGCCGGGCACCTCGTCGCGGTGGAGCATCGGGGAGGGCACATTGGCCAGCAGCGGTCCCTGCCACAGGACGAGCGCCTCCTTGAGCCGGTAGAGCTCGCTCTCCGCGTCGCCCGGACCGTCCGCCGCCCGTACCAGCGCGCGGAAGCGCACCAGATCGAGTGTGTCGGCGTCGGCGTTCATCCGGTAGCCGCCGGGTACCGCCTCGATGGCGCTGCCCGTCACCCCGTACTTGGCGAAGAGCCGGCGCAGCCGGAGGACACAGCTCTGGAGCGCGGCCCTGGCGGTGGCCGGCTGGTCCTCGTCCCACAGGGCGCGCAGCAGATAACCGGTCGAGACAACGGATCCGGGATGAATGAGCAGAGCCGCGAGCAGGCTGGCCGGTTTGGACGGTTTGAGGACAACAGCGTCCTGGCCATCGGCAATGCTCAAAGGGCCCAAAAGCTGGAAACGCACGCGACTCCCGCCCTCCGAATCAGCACTCGGGCCCGCGGCGCGCGAAAGTGCCGGAGATTGGGCACATCACATCGCCGGGACATCGCCGACATCGCAGGACTGAAATCTTTCGCAATCTTCTTTGGTACAGACCTCTATCGGGCCCCACTATTTCCAACTCCCCCGTAACAGCGCGACACGCCCGACCGCCTGCCCGTTTGCACCATGTCGATCTTCGACCGTCACACAGAGGGCAGCCTGAAGACTTTAACTGTGCTTTACCAACAGATGAATGGATTGCCGAGTTGACATATGTCAGGTCTCAACAATGCGGGCGCCAAGAACTTGTTGGGCATCCTAGTAAGTCGTTCATGGAAAGTCGACCCTTGCCGTGATTCGTATTCTCGGGCTGCCGACCAATAAGCGGAAAGGCGCTTGAATGAGCGTGAATGGCCCGGCATGGCCCGGCACGTGACGGGCTGCGCCGCTCGCACCGCTCTGCCCGAAGTTGACCGGAACCATGGCCGGAGGACGAAAAGGTCCCGTGGAGCGCGGTCGCTCCACTCCGCTCGACCGGCCGGGTCACCGGGACCGGGCCGACCGCCGCCGCGCCGGCCGAGCCGTACGCCCGGGCGCTGCGCCGCGCGGCTGCGCGGCCCGCTGCCCCGTGCCCGATGCCCGGGCACAACCGCCGAGTACCCGTCCGCCGTCTCCGGTCGCTGTCACGATGACACCGGCCGCCCCGGCCACACCGTGATGCCGTGCGGCTTCCCTCCATCGCACCGAAGGAGCCCTTCATGACCCGAGACCAGTCCGGCACGCCCGCCGCCTTCGCCACTGCGCTGCGCGCCCGGGAGCGGCTCATCGGCTACTGGTCCGTCCTCGACTCGCCGGTCTCCACCGAGCGGATCGCACGCCTGGGCTACGACTACGTGGTCCTGGACGCCCAGCACGGGCTGATCGCCTACACCGGAGTGCTCGCGTCGCTCACCGCCATCGACACCAAGGGGAGCACCGCCGTCGGGCTGGTGCGGGTCGAGGCCAACGACCCGGGGCCGATCGGCCGCGCGCTCGACGCGGGAGCGGCCGGTGTGATCGTGCCGCTGATCGGCACGGCACGGGAAGCGGCCGACGCCGTGGCGGCCGTGCGGTATCCGCCGCTCGGCCACCGCTCGTACGGCCCGATGCGCTCGGCCCTGCGGATCGGGCCCGACCCGGCGCAGGCGCACGCGCAGACGGTCGTGCTGGCGATGATCGAGACCGCGGACGGTCTGGCCAATGTGGCGGAGATCTGTGCCACCGAGGGCCTCGACGGTATCTATGTCGGCCCTTCCGATCTGCGTCTGGGCATCGGCGGGGCCACCACGAGAGATCCGGCGGTCGCCGAGCGGTTCGAGGCTGCGCTGGTGACGATCCGCGAGGCGGCGGCCGGCGCCGGTGTCGCGGCGGGCGTCCACACCCCGGACGGCGCGAGCGCCGCCGGGCGGCTGGCGGAGGGCTTCACCTTCGCCACCGTCTCCAGCGATCTGGTCCATCTGGAACAGGCCGCGGGCCGTCATCTCGCCACCGCGCGCGGCACCGGGGAGGCCGGGTGAGTCCGTCGGGTACGGGGCCGACGGGATCCCCGCCCGGGAGCGTCCGCCGGGGGCGCTCCCCGCGCGCCGCACACACCCCCGGTGCCGTCGGACGGCGGGCGCCTGCACCCGTTACCGACGCACCGTCACATATCCGCGTCCGAGCCCCATGCGGACCGACCGGGAGCCGGCAGGGACGTGAGCGTACTTCTGATGTGATTTCCCGGAAAGCAGTATTTCAAGGGCACGCGCTGCGTAATGTCGGGTTCCTCGCGCCCGCCCTGTTGTGCGGCGCCTTCCCCGAACAGGACGTATCCTTTCATGCCCCGTGCCCGCACCGCCGGCGCCGCCGCCGCTCTCGCGGCGGCAGCCGCCACCCTGATGATGTTCCCCGGACAGGCGCAGGCCGCCGGGTCCGTGCACATCACCAAGATCTGGTACGACTCCCCCGGCTCGGACAAGCGGACCAACACGAGCCTCAACGGCGAGTGGGTCCAGATCAAGAACACCACCGCCAAGCCGGTGAGCCTCAAGGGCTGGAAGCTCACCGACGCCTCCCGGCACGCGTACATATTCAAGACATTCACGCTCAAGGCCGGGAAGACCGTCACCGTCAAGACGGGCAAGGGCACCAACACCGGTGCCACGGTCTTCCAGCAGCGTGCCGCCTACGTCTGGAACAACGACAAGGACAAGGCCACCCTGACCCGGTCCTCGGGAGCGGTGCACGACACCTGCTCGTACAACTCCACGCGGGCCGACTACAAGAACTGCTGACGGCCGGTCAGTCCTGGGACCGCTCCATCCGGGGACCACTCAGGCCGGAAACTGCTCCAAAGGTGGCCGGGACACCGCGGCGGGGAATACCGCCGCGGTGTCCCCCGCTGGCACCGGTATGAGCACTCTTGGACTGATCGGCAGTGGACACATCGGTGGCACCCTGGCGCGGCTCGCCGTCGCCGCGGGTATCGACGTGGTCCTCAGCAACTCCCGGGGCCCCGAGACCCTGGACGGCCTGGTGGCCGAACTGGGCCCGCGGGCGCGGGCCGCGACACCCGTCGAGGCCGCGGAGGCCGGTGACTGGGTGGTGGTCACCGTCCCGCTGAAGCACTACCGCAAGGTGCCGGTGGAGCCGCTGGTGGGAAAGGTGGTCCTCGACACGAACAACTACTATCCCGAGCGCGACGGGCGGTTCCCGGAGCTGGACGCACAGCGGACCACCACCAGCGGTCTGCTCCAGGAGCACCTTCCGGAGTCGAAGGTCGTCAAGGCGTTCAACAACATCTTCTACAAGCATCTCGCCGCGCTGGCACGCCCCACGGGCGCGCCCGACCGCACGGCCCTGCCGATCGCGGGCGACGACCCGGAGGCGAAGACCTCCGCCGCACGGCTGCTCGATCTCCTCGGCTATGACATCGTCGACGCGGGCCCGCTCGCGGAGAGCTGGCGCTTCGAGCGCGACACTCCGGTCTACGGCTTGCCGTACGGTCTGGATCTGCACAAGCACGGCGACAACCTCGACGTCCCGGCGGCGAGCGCGGACACGGAGACGATCCGCGCGGGCCTGGCCGCGGCCGAACGCCAGGGCTGAGGCACCACCGCCGGGCACCGGCGCACCGCCCTCCGAGGACCGGTCCGCGTCAGTGTCCGCCGGCCGTCGGTATCCGTATCACCGCTGTCCCGCCGTCCAGATCCACCGTGGTCCGGTGCGGCGGGGCACCGTCCTCCTCGTCGTCCCTCAGCAGCAGGGCCGACTGCCGCTCCCCCAGCTCGCTCTGCTTGCCCGGCGAGAAGGTCGCGTGCAACTGCTCGAACCCGGTCGCCGAGACCTGTCCCTGTCGCGCGCCGTTCCGCCAGGGCAGCATTCCGGCACGTCCCGCGCGCAGCAGAAGCTGATCGACGAAGGCCACGACGGTCAGCAGGATGACCAGCCCCGGCAGCGTCATGAACACCATCGTCTCCATGCGCCCATTCTCCGGCATCCCCGATCTCCCGGGAACCACCTGTGGACAACGGCCGACTACTGACAAGGACGTCACAAGGACGCGGCGATCAGGGGCCGCACCGGGCCGGTATCAGGGGCCGTCGAGGCTCAGGAAGAGGGCAGCACGGTTGAAGTGGTACGAGGACGACTCCCTCTGGTCCGACTTCGCGCCCACGATGTTCTCGGCCGCGCGCGGCGAGGAGGTCGCGGGCATCGTGGCGGATTCCCCGCTGCTGGACTTCCCGCCCGGCTCCCGGGTGCTGGATCTCTGCTGCGGCCCCGGGCTCTTTCTGGTGCCGCTGGCGCGGCGCGGCTATACCGTCACCGGCGTCGACCTCAGCGCGGTCATGCTGGAGCGGGCGAGGACGGCGTGCGCGACGGCCGGTGCGGATGTACGGCTGATCAGGGCGGACATGCTGGAGTACGCCGAGCCCGGCTCCTTCGACATCGTGCTCAATGTCTTCACGTCCTTCGGCTACTTCGACGATCCCGACGACAATCTGCGGGTGCTGCGCAACGCGCGCGAGTCCCTCGCGCCCGGCGGCCGGCTGCTGGTGGACGTGATGGGCAAGGAGGTCCTGGCGGGCTGGATCGGACGGCCGCAGGCGGTCGACCTCCCGGACGGCTCGTATGTCGTCCAGCGCGACACGGTGCTCGACAGCTGGCGCCGGCTGAGGACCGACTGGACGCTGGTACGCGGCTCGACGGCGCGTACGGCGTCCCTCACCTCCCACCTCTACAGCGCCGCCGAGCTGCACGATCTCTTCGTCGCTGCCGGATTCACCGGCATCGAGTGCTTCGGAGGCTTCGACGGCTCCGGCTACGACCAGCGCTCGCGCCGGCTGATCGTACGGGGGACACGGAAATGACGGCGCGTACACCGATACACGAGCATGTCACCGACGCGATGAAGGCGCCCGATCTGATCAGGCTCGGCGGCAATGTCGTGCTCGCCCGCTTCGAGACGATGAAGGTGTACGCGGCGCTCGGCGCGGTCCGTGCGCTGCTGCGGCGCGGCCGTATCGTCCCCGGGCAGACTCTCATCGACAGTTCGAGCGGGATCTACGCGCTGGCGCTCGCCATGGCCTGCCACCGCTACGGACTGCGCTGCCACATCGTGGCGTCGACGACCGTGGACGCGGTGATGCGTGCCCAGTTGGAGGTGCTGGGCGCGACGGTCGACCAGATGCCCCCGTCGGAGAGCCTCCGGCTCGACCAGGAGCGCCGGGTGCGCCATGTCCGTGAACTCCTCGCCCGCAGACCGGACTTCCACTGGATGCGGCAGTACCACGACGCCGTGCACTACGCCGGGTACCGGGAGTTCGCGGCGCTGGTCGCCGACGCGCTGCCCGACAGCCCGCTGACGGTGGTCGGCGCCGTCGGCACCGGCGCGTCGACGGGCGGTCTGGTGGAGGCGCTGCGCGGATCGGGGCGCGCGGTACGGCTGGTGGGAATCCAGCCGTACGGAAGTGTCACCTTCGGCAGCGAGCGGTTCAGCGACCCCGAGGCGATCATCGCGGGCATCGGAAGCTCCATCCCCTTCGAGAACGTCCGGCACGAGCTGTACGACACGCTCCACTGGGTGGACTTCCGCCATGCGATGGCGGGCGCGGTCGGTCTGCTCCGTGAACACGCCGTGTTCGCCGGGCTGTCCACCGGAGCCGCGCATCTTGTCGCGGGCTGGGAGGCGGACCGCGACCCCGGTCGGCAGCATCTTGTCATCGGCGCGGACACCGGACACCGGTACGCGGAGCGGGTGTTCGCCCGGCACGCCGAGGCACCGGACGTACACGCCCTGCGGCCCCACCGCATCCTCGGCCTGGACGGGCTCCGGCCGCCGTGGTCGGTGATGGAGTGGGAGCGCCGCTCCCACAAGGAACTTGTCGTGGCCGACATGGGACCGGAGAGCACAGCCTCCGGTGTCCGGCCGAAACCGCTGTCGCAGGGAGAGCCGTCATGACGATCGCCGCGCTGGAGTCGCTGTCCTTCGGGCTGGCCAGGATGGCCGCCGCGGCGGCCGACGCGGGACACGGACTGACACTGCTGACGGGCGACCGGACCGTGTACCGGCATGAACTGGCCACGCTCCCGGACACCCTGCCGGACGGCGCGCTCACCGTCGTCGACGTCGACACCTTCGACACGGCGGCGACACGGCGCGCGCTGGCGGCCCTGCCCCGACTGACCGGTCTCGTCAACACCACGGACACGTGGAGCGTGCCGGCCGCCGATCTGGCGGCCGAGTTCGGCCTGCCGGGCCCCGATCCGGCGGCGGTACGGGTGCTGCGCGACAAGGCGCGGATACGGGCGCTGCTGCACGGCGCCGGGCTGAGCAAGGGGCCCGCCGTACCCGTGCCGTCGGGCGCGGACCCGTCGGACGCGGACACGGCTGCCGCCGAGGTGCTCCGTACGATCGGGCTGCCGGCCGTCCTCAAGGACTCCGCGGGCACCTCGTCCCGCGATGTCTGGGTGGTCAGGGACGAGGAGGCGCTGCGCGCCGCGCTCGCCGAGGCCGGCCGGCGCTCCCTCACCGGGGCGCTGTTCGCGGAGCCCTTCCTCGCGGGGCCGCTCTACAGCGCGGAGACACTGAGCTGGGACGGGGACACCCGGCTGCTGGGGGTGCTCAGCCGGCAGACCTCGCGGGAGCCCGCCGTGCGGGAGGAGGCCGCCGCCTTCCCGGTCGCGCTGCCTCCCGGCGAGTCGGCCGGCATCGAGGAGTGGGCGGGCCGGGTGCTGCACACGGCCGGGCACCACAGCGGTTTCGCCCATGTGGAGTTCATCCTCACCGCCGAAGGCCCCGAACTGGTCGAGATCAACCGGAGAATCGGCGGCGCCCTGGTCGGTGAGGCACTGTGCCGGTCCCTGCGGACCAATGTGTACGACGCCATGATCGACGCCGCGCTCGGCCGCCGTCCCCGGCTGATGGACGCGCCGCTCGCACACACCGGTCCCGCCTGTGGGTTCGTCCTCGTCTATCCGGACAGGGCCGGTGAACTAGCGGGCTGGCGCGGACTCGACGGGCTCGGAGCCTATCCCGGCGCGGTGCGCTGGTACCCGGTGCGGGCACCCGGCGACACGATCGCCACGGTGACCGATCAGCGCGGCTGCACCGGAATGGTCATGGCGGAGGCGGCCACCGCGGAGCTGGCGCTGCACCGGGCGGCGAGCGCCGCGGCGGGTGTGCGTCCCGTCCTCGTGGACGACGGTGGGCGGTGAGCGCGAGGGCGGCGGAAAGGACCTGACCCGTGCCCGTACCTCCACCCTGCGGCGCGGCGCGGGCGGACGGCGGCCGACCGGCCCGCAGTCGTTCCTGCTGGGCTGCTCGTTCCTGATCACCCTGGGCAGCTTCGCCGTACTGCCGTACATGTCGGTACTGCTGCACCAGCGGCTCGGGCTCGGCCTCGGTACGGTCGGGGCGGTCCTCGCCGTCGCCTCGCTGGTGCAGTTCTCCGGTGGGGTGGCGGGCGCGGCGCTGGCGCGGCGGATCGGGCTGCGGGCCACGATGCTGGTGGCGCTGGGCGTGCGCACCGCGGGGTTCGCGGCGTTTTTGCCGGGGCTCGGCAGTCCCGTGCTCGCCGTCGGCGCGCTGTTCCTCGTCTCGTGCGGCGCGGCGCTCTACCTGCCCGCGAACAAGGCGTATCTGGTGGAGGGCGCGCGGGAGTCGGAGCGGCCCCGGCTGCTGTCGGCCAGCGGTTCGGCGTTCAACGCGGGGATCGCGCTCGGCCCGCCGGCCGCCGCGCCGTTCGTCCTGACGTCGCCGGGCGCGCTGTTCGGTACGGTGACGCTGCTGTTCGCCGCGGTCGGCGCCGGACACGCGTTGCTGCCGCCGGCGCCACCGGCGCCGGAGCCCCGGCCGACCGCGGCGCCGTCGCCCGCCACACCTCCGGCGGCGGCCGGGTCACCGCCTCCGCGCCGCGAGGCGCTGCCCTTCACGGTCACCGTACTGAGCGTGTACGTCTTCATGTTCTTCCAGCACTATCTGGCGCTCTACGCGGTGCCCCGTACCTCGGCGTCGTTCTACGGCGCGGTGCTGATGGGATACGCGTGCCTCCTCGTCGTCGCGCAGCCCCTGCTGTCGGAGTGGATCGCCGCTCTCGCCTACCGCACCGCGATACGGGTGGGCTTCGGCGCGATGGCGGCGGGAACGGCGGTCATCGCGGCCGGTGGCCGTCCGGGCATCGGCGCGGGCGCCGCGCTGATCTGTCTGGGCGAGATCGTTCTCTTCCTGAAGAACGATCTGGAGGCACTGGCCCGGTCGTCCGCCGAGCCCGCCACCGTCTTCGGCCGGCAGCGGCTGGCCGCCGGGATCGGCGCGTTCGCCAGCGGAGTGGCCGGCGGCCAGCTCTACGGGATCGCGGAGGGCGCGGGAATGGTCCCGGGCTTCTGGCTCGCGGTGTCGCTCCAATGTCTGATCCTGCCGCTCCTGCCGGCCCTGATGACGCGGGTGAGGCGCCGCCGGTCCTGACGACCGGTCCGGCGGCGCCGGCGACGCGCGGTCACCGCGCGCGGACAGGGCCTACGTACGGACCGCCGGAGCGGGCTGCCAGACCGAGGCGAGATCGCGTCTGGCGCGCGCCACACGGGAGCGGACCGTACCGACGGGACAGCCCGCGGCCCCGGCGGCCTCCGCGTAGGACAGCCCGAGTAACTGCGTCAGGACGAAGGCCTCCCGCCGTGACGGATCCATCGCGTCCAGGGCGTCGAACACCGCGACGGTCTCGTCGAAACCGGGCAGATGGCGCGGCTGCGCGCGTTCGGCCGCCGCCTGCCAGTCGGTGGTGTCGGCGACCCGTGGCCGGGCGGCGGCGCTGCGGTAGCGGTCGATGACCACGCACCGCGCGATCGACAGCAGCCAGGTGCGCGCGCAGGACCGGCCCGCGAACTTCGCCAGGCTGGTCAGGGCCCGCAGATAGGTCTCCTGGGCCAGATCCTCGGCGCCCGGGACGTCGGCGCTGAGATGCGCGACGAACCGCCGTACGTCGTCGTAGGTCGCGCGCACGAAGCGCTCGGCCGCCTCCCGGTCGCCGGTTCCGGCGGCCAGTGCCCACGCGGTGATCTCCCCGTCGCGTTGGGCGGATCTGACGGTACGTGGATGGGTCGGTGGGGCAGGGAACATCGCACTCGGTCCTTCGCGTCCTCGCGGCGCCGGACCGCGCCGGGCGGGGCAGGGCGCGGCGCCATCGGTGGCCGGCTGCCGCGGTGGGACGGCGGTGCGCCGGCAGGCCTGTGAACAGGCACGTGCGCGTGCCTGAGAGACCCTCGGCCACGGGGTACGGGCACACCGACGGCCCGGCGCGGTCACCGCCGCCGGAGCGCCGGAGCCCGCGACGGGCGGCGGCGAAGGGTCAGTCGAAGGACGGGACGAAGGGCGGGCCCCGGCGGGAGATGCCGTGGAGCACCACGAGCCGGCGCGGACGGCGGTGGCGCCGGTGGAGCGCCGCGGTCCGTGTGCGCGGCGGCGGCGTCATGGCGCCGGACAGCACCCGCCAGGCCCGTCGCAGCGGAGCGCAGACGAACAGCGCGAGTGAGCGCCCGAGTTGGCCGACCGCCGCCTCGCCGCGCCACAGCCACCAGCCGCAGAGCAGCCCGGCCACCAGATGGGCCAGGGCCATGCCGGAGGTCAGGGAGTGACCGTCGAAGGCCAGGACGAGGGCCAGAAGATCCGTCGGCCCTTCGGTCATCCCGGAGTGCGCGTGCGCCGCCGTGTCCGAACGCCCCGTCCCGGGCATGTCCATGGGCCGTCCGGCCCCGGCACCCGGCACAAGGACATGGGTCCAGCTGAACAGCGCGTGCAGCGTCACCTGCCCGGCCGCGCTCGCGCCCACGACGGTGGGCGCGCCGCGCTCACGCCCGGCCGGCCACCAGCCCGCGACGCCCGCGGCGATCAGCGCGAGGACGAGGGCGGGCCACGGCAGCGGTGTGTCTGACTGGAGCGCGTGGCCGAGTCCGGACACCGCTACGCACACGGCCGCGAACACCGCGGCACGTGTGAGTCGGAGTGCGGGCCCGGCTCTCATGGCTGACATCGTGTCACCCGGGACGGAGCCTCGGAAAAGGGCTGCTGATCCGGATACGTCGATGGTTCGGCCGCTTTAGGAGGACACCCAGATGATGTGATCCATGTCACACCAACTCGCCGGGAACTTTCCCCGACCGGGACCCGACTGCTCCGGTAACCCGCCGAAGCCGTCGAGAGAGCCGCCCAGATGAAGCCGTCCCCCACGCCCGCCGCCCCCGAGCCGGCCGGCGCGAGCACCACGTCCGGCACGGACACCACGAGCGATACGAACACCGCGGACCGGACACAGACCAGAGTCACCCTGAGATCGGATCTCAGAGCGTCGATACCGGACGGTCTGATCGCCCTGGTGGTGACCGCCGCCGTCTTCGCCCTGCTCTACGCCCGTATCAAGGCCAAGACCTCGTCCACCGTGTCCGTCATGCCCTTCATGGCCGACGCGGGCGGCTTCTGGATGTACTTCCTCAGCCAGGCCTTCGGCTGGTCGGCCCTGCTCTGGGCATGGACCACCGTCGTACTGGGCCTGCTGCTCTCCGGGCCCCGGCCCGGCCGGCTGCCGCTGTCGCCCCAGCGCCTGGAACGGCTGCACCGTACGACCAGCCTGAACACCATCGCCCTGATCCTCGCCCACGCGCTGCTCTTCGCCGCGGAGCTGGTCCGGCACGACACCGCGCGCTGGCACTCCCGGCTCTCCACCGCCTTCGTGGAGTCGTTCGTGCCGGGCGGCTACGACTCGGGCACGGGCCAGCTCGCCATCCCCCTCGGCCAGGCCGCGCTCTATCTGGCGGTCCCGCTCGGGCTGCTCTTCTACATCAGACACCGTATCGGCCCCAAGACCTGGCGTGTTCTGCACCGGTTCGTGATCGTCGTCTATGTGCTGAGCGTGTGGCACACCCTGCTGTACGGCACGAACGTCTGGTACGACGGCTGGTTCCGCACGACGGTCTGGCTGCTGCAACTGCCCATCGCCGCGCTCCTGCTCGCGCGCCTGCTGCGCCCCGCGCGCCGTTCCGAGCGGCTGTCGCGCCCCGGTGCCCACTCCGGCTCGCGTGCGGGCTGGGGCCTGCGCCTCGGCGGACGCCTCGCGGCGGCGGGAGCCGTCGTCGCCCTGCTCGCCGTCATCATCAGCGGAAACGACGGCGGGCGCTCGGTCCCGCCGCACGACACCTCGTCCACCCACAACGAGGACTAGGACCTGGCCCTGTCCGGCCGGACAATGCCCGAGCGCCGGGTGGTCCCGTCGGCGGGACGGGACCCGGCTCATGGAACCGTGGCCGCCCTCCGCGACGTTCTCCCGGCAGCGCCGCGCGACGCCTGCGGCGCTGAGGACGAGGACACGGGACGGAACGGAACGGGCGGTGCCGATGATCGAGCTGGTTCCCGGCGGGAATCTGGCGCTGCCGGACACGGCGCTGACGATCGATGTGCCGGGCCCCTTCGACCTGTCCGTACTCATCACCGACGACAGCGGGAAGGTGGGCGGCGACGGCGACTTCGTCTTCTACAACCAGCCGTCGGCCCCGGGCGCCCGGCTGTACGACGGCGGCGCCGGTGTGGATCCGCGGCGGCTTCGGGCGGGCGCGAGCCGGGTCACGGTGGTCATCAGCCCGGCCGACCCGGGCGTCGCGCTGGGCCGGCTGCCGGTGCCGACGCTGACCGTGCGCGGCGGTGGCGGCCGGGGCGTGCTCGCCCGGTTCACTCCCGCGCGCCCGACGCACGAGACGGTACTGCTGCTGGCGGAGATCTACCGGCGCGGCGCGGGCTGGAAGCTGCGGGCGCTCGGCCAGGGGTACGCGGACGGGCTGGCCGGCATCGCCCGGGACTTCGGCGTGGAGGTGACCGAGGAGGCCACCGCACCCGCCGGGCCTCCGCCGCCCTCGGCCGCCCGCGCGCACGGCGGTCCGGCCGGGCGCGCCCTGTTCACCGGGTCCGGCGAGGCGAGGGAGTTCGCGGAGCTCGTCCGGGCCGAACGGCTCAGGGCGGGTGTCCCCGCCGTCGCCCTGGACGGCAGACTCTCCGCCGCGGCCCAGGTCCACGCGGCGGCGATGGCGGCACAGCGGCGGCTCGGCGCGGAGGGCGCCGACGGGGTGTCCGTCTTCCAGCGCGTCGTCGCGGGCGGCTACCACTATCTCCGTATCGACCAGCATCTCGTCTCCGGACCGCGTACGCCGCGCGCGTTCGTGGAGTACTGCCTCGGCGGCGAGACGATCCGCGGGCCGCTGTTCGACCCCTCGCTGACCGACGCCGGGCTCGGCCACGCCGTCGACGCCCGCTCGGGCGAGGTCTACTGGACGGCGCTCTGGGCGCGCCCGTTCACCCCCGACGGACTGATACGGACCGCCGCCGAGGTCGTCGCCCTCACCAACGCGGAGCGGACGGCGGCCGGCCTGCGGCCCCTGGCCGACGACCCGCGCCTGGCCTCGGCGGCCCAGGCGTACAGCGCCGACATGGCGGCGCGCGCCTTCTACTCGCACACCTCGCCCGAGGGACTCGCGCCCTGGGACCGCGCCGCCGCCGCGGGCGCGACGCACCGGGGCATCGGCGAGAACATCGCCTGCGGCCAGCGCGACCCGCGCGAGGTGGTCCGGGGATGGATGAACAGTCCGGGCCACCGGGCCAACATCCTCAAACCGGACTTCACCCACCTCGGCACCGGCTTCGCGGGCGGCGGCCCCGCCGGAACCTACTGGACCCAGCTCTTCGGCCAGATCTGACCGCCCAATAGGGCCGGCCGGACCGGTCCCGGGCCGGGTCCGCTCATCGCATGGCGCCCGCGCCGCCCGTGAGCCCGCCGGTGACCTCTCCCTCGGTCTCCCTCGTGGCCTGCGGCCCGTCGTCCCCGTCCGCTCCGTCGGCCTTCCGCCGGGCCGCTTCCCCGGTCTTCTCCCCGGTCGCGGCGCCCGCCTCCGGCAGCGGCCCGTTCTGGGGCGACAGCCGTACGAAGAGCAGGCCGAGGGTGATCCACACATAGGCGTTCGCACCGAGGAAGGCACCGAGCCCGGTCGAGTTCCAGCGCCAGAGCCAGACCACACTGCTGCACAGGATCACATACAGCACCGCGCACACCGCCAACAGCGCCCGGCGCTCCCGGCGTTCGCCCCGCAGGGCGGTGTCCGTCAGTACGACGAGGGCGGGGATCACCCAGACCAGGTGGTGGACCCAGGTGACGGGGCTGACCAGACAGGCGGCCAGCGCGGTCAGGGCGAACCCGGCCCGGTCGTCCCCGTCGCGGACGGCCGCGCGGGCCCGGTACGCCCAGAGCGCGAGGACGGCGAGGACGCACACCAGCCACACCGCGCGGCTGGGATGATCCGGCTGGAGACGGGCCAGTACGCCTTGCAGCGACTGGTTGGAGACATAGCTGAGCGAGCCGACCCGGTCGGTGTTCCACAGGGCGTCGGTCCAGAAGGTCCGGCTGGCACCGGGATCGATCAGGGCGGCGAGCGCGGTCGCGGCGCACGCGGTGCCCGCCGCCACGGCCGCCTGCCGTCTGCGCCCGGTGATCAGCAGGTAGAGGATGAAGAGCGCGGGCGTGAGCTTGATCGCGGAGGCGAGGCCGATACCGATGCCCGCGTACCGGCCGCGTCCGGTGGTCAGCAGCCAGGCGTCGGTGAAGACCAGCGCGACGAGCAGCAGGTTCACCTGGCCGAAGCTGAAGGTGTCACGAACCGGTTCGAACAACGCGAACAGACAGCCGGCCACGGTGAAGGCGAACCACCGGTTGCGGCAGGTGCGCCGGATGATCGGGCCCACCAGCCAGTGCAGCAGCAGCGCCGACGCGGCGACGCTCAGCGCGATGCTGATGCCCACGGCGACCGGCCAGGACACCAGTGCCATCGGCAGCATGGAGACGGCGGCGAAGGGCGGGTAGGTGAAACCGTAGTGGGTGCCCGGCTTGAGATAGTCGTAGATCCGGCCGTCGCCGTTGATCCAGTCGTCGACGGTGCCGTAGTAGACGGCGACGTCGAAGAAGTCCCGGTGCAGGGGGACGGTCGCGAGAAAGACCGCCGTGGCCACGACCAGGCAGACCGCGACGGTGATCCGCCCGGCCGGTCTCGCCAGGACGGGATGGAGCCCTCTCATGACACCACCCGGGGCCGAGAGGCGACGGCGCTCGGGGCCGACATCTCGAACATCCACCAGAGCGCGAGCAGCGCGAGCGCTCCTCCGCCCACGGCGAGCGTCAATTGCATACCGTCCGGTGGATAGCCGTTGGGCAGCAGTCCGAGGGCGAGCACACCGCTGCCGGCCGCGGCCCAGCGCCGTATCCGTCCGTCGGGCGCGGCCGCGGCGATCAGGAACAGGCCCCACAGGGCGTACCAGGGCCGGAAGGCCGGGCCCAGCGCGAAGACCGCGAGCAGGCTCAGCGCCAGCGCGTAGACCGGTCCCAGCCGCACCCGGCGCAGCCACAGGACCACCACGGACACGGCGGTGGCCACAAGGCCGAGCCATCGCCACGCCGGTACGGCCAGATCGGCGAGCCCGCTGCCCACGGAGTCCAGCAGCGCGCCGCAGAGCCGGCCGAGTCCGCTGGTCAGCGACCAGTTGTCGGGCGAGACGGGTGTGCTGAGCGCACCGAGCCAGCCATAGCCGGTACCGGTCACGGCTGTGACGACCACGGTGGTGGCGAGGGCGATGGCACAGGTCAGCGCGGCGGCTCTGAACGTACGGGCCCGTCCGGTGAAGTGGCCGGACCAGAGCGCGGCGACCGCGAGCAGACCGAGCGCCGCCGGCGCCTTGACCAGTGCCGCGAGCGAGACGAGAAAGGCCGCTCTGACGGGCCAGCCGCCCAGCGCCGCCACCAGCCCGGCCGCGAGCAGCCCCAGCATGAGGGCGTCGTTGTGGGCGCCCGCGACAAGGTGGAGCAGCACCAGCGGGTTGAGCGCGCCGAGCCAGAGCGCGGCGGAGCGCTCCACACCGCAGCGGTCGGCGAGCAGCGGCAGAAAGGCGATCATCAGCCCGACACCGAGCAGCGCGACCAGCCGCATCCCGAGGATCCCGGCGTTCATGTCGACATGGGCCAGGTCGGCCGCCTTGGCCGCGGCGGCGAGGAACACGGGACCGTACGGCGCCGGCGTGTGCTGCCAGACGGGCGGCACCTCGGTGGCGAGCGGTCCGCCCAACTGCGCGGGCCCGTAGGTGTACACGTCGATCCTCGCGTCGACCATGGCGCCCTGCGCCAGATAGCTGTACACGTCCCGGCTGAACAGTGGCGGTCCGAGCAGCAGCGGCGCCGCCCAGGTCCCGAGGGTCACCAGCAGCGCGCGCGGGGTGGGCGGCCGGGGGCCGCGCACGGCGCGGCCCAGCCACCACCAGGCGGCGATCAGCAGGACGAGCCCGAAGTACGCGCAGAGCACGCCCAGCGCGGCGCGTCCGGAGGTGGGCAGAAGCTCCTCGCGTACCGGCAGCGCGCCCGCGGTCAGACCGCCGGCGGTGAGCGCGACGGAACCCGCGAGCCCCAGCGTCCGGCATCGGTTCGGGTCCACATCCGCGTTCAGGGCGAGCATCTGTGGAGGCTCCCAGGAGGTGGTGGCCGGAAGGCGACGCCCTCACCACGGGCCGGTGGCTTACGCATATCCACCGTGTTAAGCCCGGACGGGAACGGGCCCCGGATACAGGACGGATTCGGGCACGGGAACGGGCACGCGCCCGCGCCCGCGCCCGGATACGGATACGGACACGGGAACGGGCCCCGGGTTTCCCCGGGGCCCGTCCGTGTGCGTGGTCGCCGTGTCATTCCCCGCGTCGGTGCTCAGCGCACCTGGCGCGCGGCGAACCGGTCGACCCAGTACTTCGTCCGGTCGAGATAGGCGTTCTCGGCGTCCGCGCCGGTCTTGCCGTACGCGCCCGCGAAGGTCTGGTAGCCGAAGCCACCGGGCGGTGCGGACGAGGCCGGTTCGATCGAGCTGCCTTCGTGCCACTCGTTGAAGGACGTGACGGAGACCCAGGTGGGCGATCCGCCGATGGCGGGGTCGAGCGCGTTGCTCCACTCCTTGTCGTACGTGGCCCCGTTGGCCCTGCCGAGGGTCGGGGTCGTGTTGCCGGGAACCGCTCGGTCGTCGATGTAGCCGGGGGCGACCGAGGGGGCCCAGATCAGTCCGTTCGCGCGCGCGTAGTCTCCGGCCTGCTTCCAGCCGGGGGCCGTGGCGCCCGCGATCCCGTCATAGGTGTAGAGCCCCGAGAAGTGCGCGATCTTGCTGGTGTCGGTGGTCTGCGCCAGGACGGTGTTCTTCTGCGTGACCTGGTCGAGAGCGGTCCAGTCGGTGATCCTGAGGCTCTCGAAGATGTAGAAGGCCGCGCGGTTGTTGTGCTCGGCGTCGCGGTAGAAGGCGGGGTGGTTGCCGTACGTGGTGTTGATGTACTGGATGTCGGACACCACGGAGGCCGCCGTGCGGTTCGCGTAGGGCTCGATGTGCCAGGCCACCTTGACGCCCTCGCGCGCCGCCGCGTCCAGGACACCCTTGGCGAGGGTGTCCTCGTAACCTCCCTTGCCCCACCAGCTGTAGACGATGACTCCCGCGCCCGAGCGCTTGACCCACTTCATGTGCTGCGCGACGGCTCCGGTGTAGTCACCGGAGTCGTACGCCCCGAGCTTCGGGTAGAGATCGGCGCCAATGTCCTGCGGCGGCGTGCGGCCGCCCTGCTGCCAGTGGCGGTAGCTGCCGTACTTGGCGGGGCTGCCGTACCACGGGTAGTAGAAGAGGTGGACATTCGCCGACGAGGCCTGTAACGCCGCCGGCCTCTCCAGCGTGAAGGTGTCGATGTCGAAGAGGGAGCCCGCCGCGCCGGTGAAGGTCAGGAAGACCGGTCCGGTCGCGTTGCCGCTCAGCGCGGTGGTGACGGTACGGAAGTTCTCCCAGCCGCCGGTGTTGGGAACGGTCACCGAGCCGAGCACCGCGCCGGTGGCGGAGCCGGAGCGCACCTGGAGGGTGCCGCCGGTACCGCCCGAGGAGACCTTCGCGCTGAAGGTCGTGGCGCCGGTGAGCGAGGCCTGGGAGTAGCCGGCCCAGTCACCGTTCTCGATGTAGCCCAGCGTCCTGCCGCCACTGGCGGAGCCGTGGTCGGCGGGCTGGACACCCGCGGAGGACGTGTAGGACTCGCCCTCGTAGGTCGACGTCGACCCGGGGGGAGGAGTGGTTCCCCCCAGTTCCTTGATCCGGATGTTGCGGAAGGACACGTCGTCGCCGGTGCCGTGGTTCTGGATGCCGATGTATCCCTGCTGGAGGGACCGTACCGGGTCGGTGTTGGTGAAGTCATTGATCTTCACACCGTTGAGGAAGACCTGGAGCCGCTCCCCCTCCACCCGGATCTCGTAGGTGTTCCACGCCCCCGGCGGGTTGAGCGCACCGTCGCGAGCGGCGATGTCGGCCGACTTGAAGCCGTAGATGGAGCCGGTGGTCTTGTCGGCCGTGTCGGTGGCGTCGATCTGGATCTCGTACCCCTGGTTCACCGCCGAGTTGGGGTCGGTGGAGGAGGGGAAGCCCACGAACACACCGGAGTTGTCGTCCCCGGGCATCCGCCAGTCCAGCTTCAGCGAGTACGCGTTGTACTGCTTCGCCTGGTACCAGTACAGGCCCATGCCGCCCGTGGAGGTGAGGGTGGCGTCGGTGTTGGTGAAGCTGCCGGGGCCCGCCTGCGCCCAGCCGGTGGTCGAGCCGTTGTAGATCGGCGTGTAGCCGGTCTCGGCACGGCAGTCGGCCTTGGCGAAACCGGCCGCGTAGCGGATTCCGCCGAGCAGGAGGTTGCGGAAGGCCGGGTCGGCGTAGGACTCGGCGGTGTGGCCGAGACCGGTGTAGAAGGACCGGCCGTTGCCCTGCGGGTGGCACCAGGTGATGGGGTGGTCACCGCTCATGTCGCCGCCGCTGTAGCTGCCTTCGTCCAGGCTCTGGAGCACCCGGACGTTGCCACGCGGGTTGGCACGGTAGTTGTACCACTCGTCGGTGCGCGACCAGGTCTGGCCGAGATGCGAGGTGGCCGCGTGCGCCCGGTCCTCGGTCTTCAGCGTGGCCTGCTGGATCGCCGGGTGGCTCTTGAACCAGGCGCCGACGATCCCCTCGTACTGCGGCCAGCCGTACTCGGTGTCGGCCGCGGCGTGCACTCCGACATAGCCGCCGCCGCCGTCGAGGTACGACTGGAGCGCGGACTGCTGGGTGTCGTTGAGGACATCGCCGGTGGTGCTGAGGAACACCACCGTCTTGAACTGGGCCAGATTGGCCGTGGTGAAGGCCGCGCTGTCCTCGGTGGCCGTGACGGTGAAGTTGTTGGCCGCGCCGAGGTCACGGATGGCCTGGGTACCGGCCGGGATGGAGTCGTGGCGGAAGCCCGCCGTCTTGGAGAAGACGAGCACCTTGTAGGCCGGGTCGGCCGCCTGCGCGGTCGCGGCCGGTGTCAGGAACGCTCCCACGAGCGCGAGCGCGATGACAAAGGCCGAGGCAGCGGCCGACGGAAGCCGGCGTAGCTGTCGGAGCATCACTGTCCCTTTCCCGTACGTCACTTGGTGACGGTGAGGGTGTCGATGTCGAACAGGGAGCCGGCGCCACCGGTGAAGGTCAGGAACAACGCTCCCGAACTGCCCGTGCCGGTCAGCGCGGTGGTGACGTTGGTGAAGGTCTCCCAGCCACCGGTCACCGGTACGGCCACGGAACCGAGCACCGCTCCGGTGGCTGATCCGGAGCGGATCTGGATGGTGCCGCCCGCCCCGGCCGAGGAGACCTTGGCGCTGAAGGCCGTGGCCCCGGCGGTGGAGACGGAGGCGTAGCCCGCCCAGTCACCATTCTCTATGTAGCCGAGCGTCTTGCCACCGCTGGCCGCGGCGTGGTCGGCGGCCTGGACGCCCAGGGACGACGAGAACGACTCGCCCTCCACGGTCTGGCTGGACGGCGTGCTGCCGGTGGCGAAGGTGAAGGCGTCGAGGTCGAACAGGTTGCCCTGGCCCGTCGGTCCCTTGAAGACGAGGAAGAGCTCCGTGGAGGCCGTCGGGGCGTTGGCCAGGTTGGCCGAGACATCGGCGAAGGTCTCCCAGCCGCCCGTCACCGGTACGGTCACCGTACCGAGCAGGGTGCCGGTAGCCGAGCCGGCCCGTACCTCGATGGTGCCGCCGGTGCCGCCGGAGGAGACGCGGGCGGTGATGCGGTTGGCGTTGCCCAGGGCGTAGGGCTTGAAGGAGATCCAGTCGCCGTTGTCGGTGAAGCCGACCGTGTTGCCGCCCTCGGCGTTGCCGTGCGCGGCCACCTGGACGCCGGACTGCGCCGAGAAGTGCTCGCCCTGCCGGTGACGGGGCTGGAGGATGCGGGCGCTGTGCGTGGTCAGCCCGGCGCCGTCGGTGTACTCGGCGTCGAAGACCCCGTAGATGTTGGCGGCGCTGTCGTGCTCACCGTCGGTGGGCACGGCGATCGTGCCGGTGCAGCCGTTCTTGGAGGTGATCGCGTGACGGTGCTCGTCGTGCCCGATGAGATAGGTCACCTTGACCTTGGCGCAGTCGATGGCACCGTCCTCGGGGTCGCTGACGGTGACCGAGAAGGGCACGGTGTCACCGAAGGAGAACAGTTCACCGTCCTTGGGACCGGTGAGGTTGACGGTGGGCGCCGTGTTGCCCGCCGTCACCACCAGGCTGGCCGTGCCGGTCAGGCCCTCCGGGTCCCTGACGGTCAGGGTCGGCCGGAAGGTGCCCGCGGTGGTGTACGTCTTGGTCGGGTTGGCGGCGGTGGAGGTGGTGCCGTCGCCGAAGTTCCAGGAGTACGTCAGGGCCTTGCCCTCGGGGTCGGAACTGCCCGCCGAGGAGAACTGGACCGTGAGCGGAACCGCTCCCGAGGTCTTGTCGGCCGCCGCGGCGGCGATCGGGTTGCGGTTGCTGCCGCCGATGTACTCGATCCGGTACAGCGCCTGGTTGTTGGCGCCGGTGCCGTAGTCGAGCACGTACAGCGCGCCGTCCGGACCGAACGCCTGGTCCATGACCTGGGTGCCCGTCCACGGGAAGCTCTCGATGACACCGGGGGTGCCGTCGGCCTTCACCTCGATGGGCTTGATCCACTTCCGGCCGTACTCGGCGGCGAAGAAGTAACCGCTGAGCGACTGCGGGAACTTCACGTTCGAGTTCAGGTTCGGGTCGTAGCGGTAGACCGGTCCGCCCATGGGCGACTCGGAGCCGCCGCCGAACTCGGGCGGGGAGCCGGCGTCTCCGCCGTACTTGATCCAGGCCGGCTTGGCCGCGGGCAGCGTGGCCTGGCCGGTGTTGCGGAAGGAGTTGTTGGCCGGGCCGCCCGCGCAGTTGTACTTCCCTCCGGAGGGACCGTTCGGGAAGGTGTACTCGCCGTAGGTCTCGGCGGCGGTGTTCGTACCGGTGCAGTACGGCCAGCCGTAGTTGCCCGGCGCGGCGATGCGGTTGAACTCGACCTGGCCGCTCGGTCCGCGCCCGCCGCCGTCGGTGCCTCCGGCGTCGGGGCCGTAGTCGCCGAGGTAGACGATGCCGGTGGCCTTGTCGACGGACATCCGGAAGGGGTTGCGGAAGCCCATCGCGTAGATCTCGGGCCGGGTGTTGGCCGTACCGGGAGCGAAGAGGTTTCCGGCCGGGACGGTGTAGCCGCCGGCGGCCGTCGGCTTGATCCTGAGGACCTTGCCGCGCAGGTCGTTGGTGTTGCCGGAGGAGCGCTGGGCGTCGAACTGCGGGTTGCGCTCCGTCCGCTCGTCGATCGGCGCGTAGCCGCTCGACTCGAACGGGTTGGTGTCGTCACCGGTGGTCAGATACAGGTTCCCGGCGGCGTCGAAGTCGATGTCACCGCCCACGTGGCAGCACTGCCCGCGGTCGTTGGGCACTTCGAGGACGATCTTCTCGCTCGTCATGTCGAGAGTGCCGTCGGTCTTCAGCGTGAACCGGGAGAGGTTGAGGTGACCCTTCCACGTCTCCCAGGTGGCGGCGCTTCCGGTGACCGGGGCGTCGCCGCCCGGGGTGGTCAGCTTGGGCGAGTAGTACAGGTAGAGGTAGCGGTTCGTGGCGAAGCCCGGGTCGGCGGCTATGCCCTGGAGCCCTTCCTCGTCGTGCGTGTAGACGTCCAGCTTGCCGGCCGTCTTGGTGTTGCCCGCGGCGTCCGTGTACCGGACCGTGCCGTCGCGGGCGGTGTGGACGACCGCGCGGTCCGGCAGGACCGCGAGGGACATCGCCTCACCCAACTCGGCGCCGCCGAGGGCGAGCTGTACCTGCTGGTAGTCACCGGCCGGGATGACGGCGGGCGCTGCGACGGCCGCCGGGGCGCCGGCCGCGGGCACCGCGACGGCGCCACCGCCGACGATCAGCGCCAACGCGGTGAGCCATCGTGACCAGAGGCGTCTCGGCCTCTGTCCTGACAGTCGTGACGGTCCTGACATGGAGCATCCTTCCTGACCTTGCGGGAGGGGTGAGCAAGGCACGGGCGCGCGACATCGCGCTGCCGTGTCACGGGGGGAAGAACCTGCGCTCGGGTGATGTCCCGTCACCCGTGCAACAGCCATACCGGTCTGGCGAAGTGGATTCGATGCGGCGTCAACGTAATTGCGGAAACTCGCTAGAGTTTTTGCAGCCTGGCAACGGGATCTTAATTTGTCAAGGCAATGTCAAAATCCCGGAACCGGCTCCCCCGGTGCGGCTGACGGTCCGTCGGCACGGTTCGGGGCATCACGGTCCACACATCGCAGATGTCACACACGGCGCGCACACCCCGCAGGCCGCGCAGAGGCCGCAGGGCGGTCACATGGGTGCACACCGGCGCAAGAGGCTGATCCACTCATCCTTTGGGAGGAAGCGCCCGGTGTCCCCACAGCGCCTGTCGGCGGGGTACGGGCCGCTGCGCTTGGATGAGGCGAATGGACCACATCACCTTTCTTGTGGGCGTGGTGATCCTGACCGCCCTGGCGTTCGACTTCACCAACGGATTCCACGACACCGCGAACGCCATGGCGACCTCGATCGCCACCGGGGCGTTGCGTCCCAAGGTCGCGGTCCTCATCAGCGGCGTACTCAATCTCGTGGGCGCGTTCCTCTCCACCCAGGTCGCCAGAACGATCTCCGGCGGCATCGTGAACGACAGCCTGGTCACCCCGGGCATGGTCTTCGCCGGTCTGATCGGCGCGACCCTGTGGAATCTGCTGACCTGGCTGGTGGGTCTGCCGTCCAGTTCCTCGCACGCCCTGTTCGGCGGGCTGATCGGTGCCGTGTGGGTGGGCGCGGGACGGCACGGTGTGCACTTCGACGTGGTGCTCGAGAAGATCATCCTGCCGGCCGTCGCGTCCCCGCTGGTCGCCGGTCTCGCCGCGCTGCTGGCGACCTATCTCGTCTACCGGGTCACCTCCCGGGGCAAGGAGTCCTCCGTCGACCGCGGATTCCGGCTCGGCCAGATCGTCTCCGCCTCGCTGGTCTCCATCGCGCACGGCACCAACGACGCCCAGAAGACCATGGGCGTCATCACCCTCACCCTGATCTCCGTGGGCGCGCTCGCGCCGGACTCGGGACCGCCGCTGTGGGTCATCGCCTCGGCCGGCCTGGCGATCGCCCTCGGCACCTATCTCGGCGGCTGGCGGATCATCAGGACCATGGGCCGCGGTCTCACCGACATCCGCGCCCCGCAGGGCTTCACCGCCGAGTCCTCCGCCACGACCGTGATCCTGACCTCCGCGCACCTCGGCTTCGCCCTCTCCACCACCCAGGTCTGCTCCGGCGCCATCCTCGGCGCGGGGCTCGGCAGAAGGCTGGCGGAGGTGCGCTGGGGAATCGCGGGACGCATGGCCATCGGCTGGTGCATCACCCTTCCCGCGGCCGCGGCCGTGGGGGCGCTCGCCGCCGCCATGGTCGTATACGGCGGCACGGTCGGAACGATCGTCGTCGCCCTGGCAGCCGCCGCCGTGGCGGCCTTCATCGTGATCGTCTCCCGCCGCAATCCGGTGCATTCGGGCAATGTCAACGACGAGAACACCGTCACGATCCGCTCCCGGGCCGCCAAGGCGAACATCTGATGGAGGAGGACCGCATGGCCCCGCAGATCCCGGCTCCACCGCAGATCCGCCTGGCCCCGCAGGACCGCTCCGCGCTGGACTGGAGCGGTCTGGGCGAGGTGACCCTCGTCAGCATCGGTGCCACCGTGGGCGTCGTCTTCGTCTTCGCGCTCGGGGTGCGCATCCTCACCCGACGTGACGAGTCCGGCGCTCGCCCGCGCCTCGGCGGAGGCCGCCGGCGGCCTTCCGCGCCCGCGCGGGTCGTCGCCGGGCTGTGTTTCCTCACCTGCGCGGCGGCCGTCGCCTACGGCCTCTATCTGATCGTCCCGCAGTTTCACTGAGCCGCGTCACCGGCGCAGATGGTCTGTCCCTTCGGTGACGAGCACGGCAGATGGCCGTGCGTGCGGACCACGTCCTGACCGCTGCCGCGCAGCAGGTAGTTGAGAAAGCTCGCCACGAGGGAGTCGGCGGGCGGGTTGCCGTAGGTGTACGCGTACTCGACCTCCCGGAACGGGTAGTCACCGTCGGCGATGGTGTCCGGGGAGGCGGTCTCTCCGTTCAGGCTCAGCGTGTGCAGCCCCTCCGGCATGGCGCCGGAGCGCAGTTCGGTGTACCCGATAGCGCCGTCCGTACGGGCGACGGTGGCGAGGACCCGGTCGGTGCTGTCGAGTTCACAACGGAAGACCTTGGCGGACGTGTCGTCCTTGTTGCCGCAGTCGGCCGAGGAGTAGGCGGGCTCGTAGACGCCGCCGAGCACCCGGTCACGGAAGATGTCACGGGTGCCGGAGCCCGACTTCCGGCTGGCGAGGATGACGGGCAGGCCCTTCGGGCCGCCCCGCAGCTCGTGCCACTCGCCGATGTCGCCCCGGTAGAGGGCACGGACCTGCTCGGTCTTCAGATCACGCAGCGTCACCTTATCGTTGACGACAAGGGTGTAGACGGATACCGCGACCGGGTTCTCACTCAGCTCGGGGAACCGGTCGTCGCCCTTGGGAACGTCGGACAGCGCGATCAGCGCGGGCGGGCCGCCCTTCGCCGCGCCGCCGCGCTCCTTCAGCTCCTGGAGGCCCTCCTGGCTGCCGCGCGCGTCGACGGTGACGGTGGAGCCGACGCAGTCCCGCATGTACTTGGCCGCCAGGTCCTCGGCGACCGGTTCGAACGCCGTGGAACCGGTGATCGTCAGCTCGCCCTTCGCGCATCCCATCGGCGGCCGGACGTCGTCCCGGACGACGATGATCGAGGCCAGCACGACCACACAGGCGGTGAGCAGCACGGTGATCATCCGAGTGGCCCTGCTGAACACGGGCGGGGTGTCGTCCGGCATCGGGCTGCGGTTCGGATAGACCCCGCCGTCCCTGATCCCTCCGCTGACCCGGATCGCGTCACCGACCGCTCCGCCGGTGAGCAGGACGAGCAGTTTGAAGTGCTGGCCGCGGTTGAGCGGCACGCGCGGCAGATACACGGCGCCCTCGGCGTGGCGCAGCCCGGCCGCGGGCGAGAAGTGGTCCAGCAGATGGTCGGCGCCAAGGGTCGTGGTGACCGCGACGCCCCGGACCGTACGGTCGGTGAACTCCGCCGTCAGACCGTGGAGTTCGCGCCCCGTGTAGTCGGAGTCGGCGATGCTCGTGGAGCCGTCGTTCTCGATCCGCAGCAGTACGAGGGTGGCGTCGGAGAGCTGTGGATTGTCCTGGAAGAGGCCCAGCCGTATTCCGGCCCTGCCGGTGCGCTCCGCGCTGCTCACCGGAGTGTCGAGCTGGACCCGGTATCCGATACGGGTACGGCGTGGCACCCGGCGTTCGTACCAGAGCACGCCCAGTGAGGCGATGATGCCCAAAGCCGCCGTGACCACGGCGATGACATTCTCCGCGCTGAGCCATTCCATGGCGGAGCGCCCCCCTTCGAACCCGAAGCTCGAACATGCGACCGACGAAGAATTGTCCGGTCACCGTACGTTCGCCCTGACGGGCGAACCGCCCACTTCGCCGTTCGGTGTGCTGGTGTTCGCCGAAGGTTCACGGAGGTTCATAGGACCGTCCCGCACTTACCGAGGCCGTCCGATTCGGTTATCCAGGGAGGGACGCTCTTCACACCGATGAGGAGGGCACGATGGATACCGCCGCATCAGTTGCCAAGGACGGCGCGACGCCTCTCGGAGCGAACGGGGAAGAACTCCCCACCGTCCATATTCTCTGGATCAACGCGGGTCTGAGCTGTGACGGAGACTCCGTCTCGCTCACCGCGGCCAGCCAGCCGAGTATCGAGGAAATCGCCCTCGGCGCACTTCCCGGACTGCCCAAGGTGGCCGTGCACTGGCCGCTCATCGATTTCGAATGCGGGCCCGTCCAGGGCGCGGACAATTTCATCGAATGGTTCTTCAAGGCCGAACGCGGGGAGATCGAGCCGTTCGTTCTCGTCGTCGAGGGATCCATTCCGAATGAGGCGGTCAAGAACGAGGGCTACTGGTGCGGATTCGGGGACGATCCCGAGACCGGCCAGCCGATCACCACGAGTGAGTGGATCGACCGGCTCGCGCCCAAGGCCCTGGCCGTCGTGGCGATCGGCACCTGTGCCACCTACGGCGGTATCCACGCCATGGAGGGCAATCCCACCGGCGCGATGGGCGTGCCCGACTATCTGGGCTGGGACTGGAAGTCCGGGGCGGGCATCCCGATCGTCTGCATTCCGGGCTGTCCGGTGCACCCGGACAACGCCTCGGAGACACTGCTCTATCTGCTCTACCAGGCCGCCGGATCCGCGCCGATGATCCCGCTGGACGAGCAGCTCCGCCCGACCTGGCTGTTCGGCGCGACCGTCCACGAGGGATGCGACCGGGCCGGCTACTACGAGCAGGGCCAGTTCGCCACCGCGTACGACTCGCCGCAGTGTCTGGTGAAGCTGGGCTGCTGGGGTCCCGTGGTCAAGTGCAATGTCCCCAAACGCGGCTGGATCAACGGGGTCGGCGGCTGTCCCAACGTGGGCGGCATCTGCATCGCCTGCACGATGCCGGGATTCCCGGACAAGTTCATGCCCTTCATGGACGAGCCCCCGGGCGGTCATGTCTCCGCGGCGGCCAGCGGCGCGTACGGCAAGGTCATCCGCCGGCTGCGCGGTGTCACGGCCAGGACCGTCGACAAGGAACCGAAGTGGCGCCGCAAGAGCGAGAAGGTCCTGACCGGCTACGACCCTCCGTGGTGACCGCCCGACGCCCCCCGGCCCGACACCCGACACCTGACATCCGACGCCTGACACCCGGAAAGGTGCGCAGCCCATGGTGCCGACGACCAAGCATGCCGAGGACGGCAGCGGCCTGATGGAGATGTCCTGGGATCCGATCACCCGGATCGTGGGCAGCCTCGGGATCCACACGAAGATCGACTTCCAGCGCAAGCGGGTGGCCGAGTGCTACAGCACCTCCTCGGTCTTCCGCGGCTACAGCGTCTTCATGCGTGGCAAGGACCCGCGTGACGCGCACTTCATCACCAGCCGTATCTGCGGTATCTGCGGCGACAATCACGCGACCTGTTCGGTGTACACGCAGAACATGGCGTACGGCGTGAAGCCCCCGCACCTCGGCGAGTGGATCATGAATCTCGGCGAAGCCGCCGAGTACATGTTCGACCACAACATCTTCCAGGAGAATCTGGTGGGTGTGGACTACTGCGAGAAGATGGTCCGCGAGACCAATCCCGGTGTCCTGGAACTGGCCGAACGCACCGAGGCCCCCCACGCGGGCGACCACGGCTACCGCACCATCGCCGACATCATGCGCTCCCTCAACCCGCTGGAGGGCGAGTTCTACCGTGAGGCGCTGCATGTCAGCCGCTACACACGGGAGATGTTCTGTCTGATGGAGGGCCGCCATGTGCATCCCTCCACGCTCTACCCCGGCGGCGTCGGCACCGTGGCGACCATCCAGCTCTTCACGGACTATCTGACGCGGCTGACGCGGTACGTGGAGTTCATGAAGCGGGTCGTCCCGCTCCACGACGACCTGTTCGACTTCTTCTACGAGGCGCTGCCGGGGTACGAGGAGGTCGGCCGGCGCCGGGTGCTGCTCGGCTGCTGGGGCGCGCTCAACGACCCCGCGCACTGCGACTTCACCTACCGGAACATGTCCGAGTGGGGACGGCGGATGTTCGTCACCCCGGGCGTGATCGTCGACGGCAGACTGGTCACCAACGACCTGGTCGACATCAATCTCGGCATCCGGATCCTGCTCGGCAGTTCGTACTACGACGACTGGGCGGGCCAGGAGACCTTCGTGGACCGCGATCCGCTGGGCAATCCCGTGGACCCGCGCCATCCGTGGAACCAGCACACCCTCCCGGCCCCGCAGAAGCGGGACTTCGCGGACAAGTACAGCTGGGTGATGTCCCCGCGCTGGTTCGACGGCACGGACCATCTCGCGCTGGACACCGGCGGCGGGCCGCTCGCCCGGCTGTGGTCCACGGCCCTGTCCGGACTGGTCGACTTCGGCTATGTCCGGGCCACCGGCGACAGCGTCAAGATCAATCTGCCGCGCACCATGACCAAGCCGGAGACGACCTTCGAATGGCGGATCCCCCGGTGGAGCAACGCCCTGGAGCGCAACCGCGCGCGGACGTACTTCCAGGCGTACGCGGCGGCCTGCGCCCTGCACTTCGCCGAGCGGGCGATGGAGGAGGTCCGTGCCGGCCGCACCCAGACCTGGGAGACCTTCGAGGTCCCGGACGAGTCCATCGGTGTCGGCTTCACCGAGGCGGTACGCGGGGTGCTCTCCCACCACATGGTGATCAGGGACGGCAAGATCGCCAACTACCATCCGTATCCGCCCACTCCGTGGAACGCCAGCGTGCGCGACTCCTACGGCACGCCGGGACCGTACGAGGACGCGGTGCAGAACACACCGATCTTCGAGGAGAACCCGCCGGAGAGCTTCAAGGGCATCGACATCATGCGGGCCGTCCGGAGCTTCGACCCGTGTCTGCCGTGCGGCGTGCACATGTACGTCGGCGGTGGCAGGACCGTCCGGGAGACCCATCTGCCCACCGGGCTCAGCGGGTTGGGCGGCTGACACCGGCCCGGGTATCGGGTCCCGGGTCCCGCGTCCCGCGTCCCGGTCCGGGTCCTGGCCCGGGGGCCTGGTCCTGACCGACCGGACCGATGTCCGGTCCCCCACCGGAGGAAAGGCACCGTGACATGGCAGCAACGGCCAAGGAGCAGCGGGCCGGTGAGCGCGTCGACGCGCTCCTCGACGAGCTGGGCAGATCGGTGGGTCCCTCGGGCCGCGACCTCGCGGACGAACTCGTGCGGAGCATCGTGGAGTTCTACGGTTCGGGCCTGGCGCGTGTCGTCGAGCTGCTGGGCGACCGTCCGGACGGCACCGATCCGCTGGCCCTGCTCGGCGGGGACGAACTCGTCGGCGGGCTGCTGATCCTGCACGATCTCCACCCGGACGACACACTCACCCGGGTGGAGCGGGCGCTGGACGAGGTGCGTCCGTATCTCGGCTCGCACGCCGGTGATGTGGACATCGCCGGGATCGGCCCGGACGGGGACGGCGGTACCGAGGGACTGACCTTGCGGCTGCGGCTGCGCGGGAGTTGCGACGGCTGTCCCTCCTCCGCCCAGACCGTGCGCTGGACGATCGAGGAGGCCGTGGCACGCCGCGCGCCCGAGATCGGGTGCGTGGAGGTCGAGGGGGTGGCGCGGGAGAAGCCGCAGCCGAAGCTCCTCCAGATCATGTCCCGGCCGCCGGACGCGACAGCGGGCGCCGTCCCCGCGGGCGGAACCGGAACCACCGCCGCGCACACCGCCGGAACCGCCACCGGGAACGCGCCGGCCGAGTGGCATCCGCTGCCGGATCCGCCCACGGCCGACGGCGCGACCGGGGTGCGCGAGGTGGCGGGCACGGCGCTGCTGCTGGTCCGGCTGCCCGGCAATCTCTACGCCTACCGCGACCGCTGTCCGGTCTGCGCGGGCGGGCTGGGCGGCGCGGCGCTGGTGGACGGTGAACGGCTGCGCTGTCCCGAGTGCGCCGCGGAGTACGAGATCCGGGGCGCGGGACGGGGCACGCGGGGCCGGCTGGAGCCCGTACCCCTGCTGGAGGAGAACGGTTGCGTACGGGTCGCCCTGCCGGTCTCGCTGCTGACGGCGAAGCCATGAGCGCCCGCCCTGCCCGAGTCCCGGGCACCTTCGGCGACGAGGACTCCCCGGCGACCGCCACGCCCGCCGCACCCATCGCGCCCGCCGCGTCACCCGGTGCGGCTGCCTCCCGGCCGGCCGCCGTACCGCCGGGGCTGCGCGGATTCACCCGCCGGCCACCGCGCGCCGAGGAGCGGTGCGAGCTGTGCGCCGAGCCCGTGGCCGGGGAGCACCGGCATCTCGTCGACATCACGAAACGCTCGCTCATGTGCGCCTGCGCGGGCTGCCATCTGCTCTTCACCCGGCCGGGCGCGGGCGCGGGACGCTTCCGGGCGGTGCCCGACCGGTATCTGTCCGACCCGGACTTCACCCTGGACGAGGAGAGCTGGAACCGGCTCCAGATCCCGGTGGGGCTCGCGTTCTTCTTCCGGAACTCGGAACTGGACCGGCTGGCCGCGTTCTATCCGAGCCCGGCGGGCGCCACGGAGAGCGAGCTGGACCCGGCCACCTGGCGGGAGGTCCTCGGCTCCGGCCGGCTGGTGGCCCTGCTCCAGCCCGACACGGAGGCACTGCTGGTCCGGCGGGAGCGCGGCCCGGACGGAATCACCGCGGGCGAGTGCCATCTGGTGCCCGTCGACGCCTGTTACGAGCTGGTGGGCCGGATGCGGATGCACTGGCAGGGATTCGACGGCGGCGCCGAGGCGCGCGCGGATCTGACGGACTTCTTCACCCGGGTCCGGGCGAAGGCCCGGCCACCTTCGGGACGGGAGGACGGCCGATGACCGATCTCACGTTCACCTGTACGGACGTACGGCCGGAACCGTACGGCACGGGCCCGACGCTGCTGTTCCGGCTGCGGATCGAGGCGGACGACCCGGCGGCACGGATCCACGCGGTCGCCCTGCGCTGCCAGATGCGGATCGACCCCGTCCAACGGCGGTACACACCGGCCGAGATGGAGATGCTGGGCGATCTCTTCGGTGAGCCGGAGCGCTGGAGCACCACTCTCAAGCCTCTCCAGTTCGCCCATGCCTCGGTGACGGTGCCCGGCTTCACGGGCGCCACCGGGATCGAACTGCCGGTGGTCTGCACGTACGACATGGAGGTGGCCTCGGCCAAGTACTTCCGCGCGCTGGCGGACGGCGAGGTACCGCTGCTCCTGCTGTTCTCGGGCACCGTCTTCTCAGGCGACCGCGGCTTTGTGGCCGAGCCGGTCGCCTGGCACAAGGAGACCTCGTTCCGTATGCCGGTGAAGGTCTGGCAGAACATGATCGAGCAGTACTTCCCGGGCTCCGGCTGGCTGCGCGTCCGCGACGACTGTCTCGACGCGCTGCGCCGGTTCCGCTCGGAGCGTGCCCTGCCGTCCTGGGAGGGGACCTTCGAGGAACTGCTGCGCACGGCCGGTGCAACGGACGCCGGCGGCACCGGCGGCACCGGACGAGGAGCCCGGTCATGACGGCGGGCTTCGAGGAGGCGCGCCGGGTCGCCGACGCCCTGCTGTTCGAGGGATATGTGCTGTATCCCTACCGGGCGTCGGCCCGGAAGAACCGGCTGCGCTGGCAGTTCGGCGTACTGGCGCCGCCCTCCTGGGCCGACGTGCGCGGCGAGCACGCGGAACAGCGTACGGAGTGCCTCCTCGAACCTCGCCGGGCCGGCCGTCTCGATGTCGAGCTGCGCTTCCTCCAGGTGCGCCGCCGCACGGTGGAGCGCCGTGTACCGGGCGGCGACGGCTGGAGCGAGGTCGCGCGACTCGATCTCGCCGACCGGGTGCTGGTCCCCTGGGACGAGGGCGAGGAGGAACGGGTCCAGCACCGGATACCGCTCGGTCAACTCGCCGCAGGAGGGCGGACACTGCGCTTCGACCGGCCTGGCGGGGTGGTGCGCGAGGAGGTCCGCGACCATGACGGCACGGGACGGACCGTCGGACGGCTGGTACGGCGCAGCCGGGCGCTGGCGGGCGAGATCCGGCTGGCCACCGAGCCGCTGCCCGGCCCGTACGGCGCGCTGCGCCTGACCGCGACCGTACGCAACGTGTCGGAGTGGGTGCCGGAGGGACGCGAGAGCGAGGATCGCGAAGCCGCCCTGCCTCACAGCCTGATCGGGGCGCATCTGCTGCTGGGGCTGCCCGGCGGGCGGTTCCTGTCGATGACGGATCCGCCGGAGTGGGCCCGGCCCGCCGTGCGGAGCTGCCGCAATGAACACACCTGGCCGGTGCTGGCCGGCGGCGCGGGGCAGGACGATGTCCTGCTCTCCTCGCCGATCATCCTGGACGACCATCCCGAGATCGCCGCCGAGAGCCCCGGGCCGCTCTACGACGCCACCGAGATCGACGAGATCCTCTCGCTGCGGACGGCCGCGCTGACCGAGCAGGAGAAGCGGGAGGCGCGCGGGACCGACGCGCGGGCGGCCGAGGTGATCGATCTGGTGGACGGCATGCCGCCCGAGGTGATGGAGCGTCTGCACGGCGCGATCCGCGGGCTGCGCGAGGTCACCGGTGAGCGACCGGCTCCGGCGACGCGCGCCCCGAAGGCCGCGCCCTCCGTGGGACTCGAGCTTCCGACCGGTCCGGGGCTGCCCTGGTGGGACCCGGCCCGGGACGACGCGTACGACCGGCCGGGACAGGACACCGTGACGGTCGGCGGGCGGCCGGTCGGCGCGGGCGCCAGAGTCGTCCTACGGCCCGGGCTGCGCAGGTCCGACGCCCAGGACATCTTTCTGGCGGGCCGTGGGGCGACGGTCGAGGCGGTGCTCCAGGACCTCGACGGCGAGACGCATGTCGCGGTCACCGTCGACGGCGATCCCGGCAGCGACATACGCCGGCAGCAGGGCCGGTTCCTGTACTTCCGCCCGGACGAGCTCGATCCCGATCCCGCCTGCGCCGAACCGGCCCCGGAAGGAGGCGGCTGACATGGAGTCCGTACCCCTCCCCCTCTCCGGCACCTCGCGCGGCTCGGACGGCTCGGACGATCCGTGCGCCTCGCGCGGCCGGACCCTGGTCGCCGGGATCGGCAACATCTTCCTCGGCGACGACGGCTTCGGCGTCGAGACACTGCGCCGGCTGAGCGGACGCCGGCTGCCTCCGGACGTCGACCTGATGGACACGGGCATCCGGGGCGTCCATCTCGCCTACCGGCTTCTCGACGGCTACCGCGAGGTCATCCTCGTCGACACCGTCGACCGCGGCGCTCCCCCGGGCACCGTCCATGTGCTCGAAGTCGATCCCGCCGACGGGGGAACGGCCCCTGGAGCGGCCAGGGCCCCGCTGGACGGACACGGTATGGACCCGGCGTCGGTCCTGCGGTTGGTCCACGAGCTGCGCGCGGGAGCCGGTGGCACGCTCCCCGGGCGCGTCGTGGTGGTCGGGTGCCAGCCGCTCACCTCCGGGGAGGGCATCGGGCTCAGCCCGCCGGTGGCCGCGGCCGTCGGACCCGCGGTGGAACTGGTTCTCGATCTGCTACGGCAGCCCGGTCCGGTGGGACAGCCGCCGGGCACGAGGCCCGGCCCCGGAAACGGAACCGGCGCCGGCCCCGGCATCAGCACCGGCACCGGCACCGGCACCGGCACCGGCACATCCGGCGAAGGAGGAGAGGAACGTGATCCACGCGATGCACGAGATACGGGCGAGAAAAGGGATGAACCACTCCAAGGGGCCGGATCCGACCTGGCTGTGGGTCTGCGCCGGCGCGGTCATGGCCGCGGTGGTGTACGAGACGGCGCGGTCCGTCCCGGACCTGCGCCGCTATCTGCGGATCCGCCGGATGTGAGCGGTGGGAAGGGCGCGAGCGGAACGAGCGAGGCGGGCGGTACAAGTAGGAGGGGCGGCGCGCACCGGTGAGCCGGGACCGTGTCCGGCGCTCAGCCGGAACCCGCCCCGCCGGTGGTCGGCGGATGCCCGTACAGCGGATGTCCGGCCGTCGTCGGCCGTGCCTCACGGCCGACGACGGGACCGGAACCGTTACCGCCGAGTTGCACATAGCGCTCCAGGAAGAGATGGAGCGTGCTGTGCAGTTCGCCCAGCCGGACGAACCAGAGCGACAGACTCATCGAACCCGCCGGAGTGATCTCGTACTCACGGCGGGCGGGCCCGGAGGCGGACGCCCGCCACTGGGAGGAGATCTGACCGCCTTTCTCCATGCCCCGCAGCAGCCGGTACACATGTGCGGACTCGGCCTCGGCCCAGCCGAAGGCGCCCAGGCGCTGGGTCAGCTCATAGCCGTGGCCCGGCCGCTCGGCGAGCAGCAGCAGGATGACGGGGTTCATCAGCGCCCGTCGTTCGGTGTCGTGCGTCGTCATGGCTGCGCTCTCCTGATTTGGCCGTGCGACCTATGGCCTCGCACCATGTGGCCGTGGAACACGCGGCCCCGCCACGTGTGGCCGTGCAACGGTGCGGCTCACCCCTGTCCCACGCTAACCACGCCCGACAGCACCGGCCAGCCGTCGTCCGCCGACGCGGCGGCGGACGGCCGGACCTCGGGAACGAGGTGAGGACCGTGCATGAACTGTCCATCGCGACGGCCGTGGTCGCCCAGGTGGAGGAAGCCGTCCGTACCAATGGCGGCGGACCAGTCACCTCGTTGCGGCTGCGGATCGGTGAACTGGCGGGCGTGGTGCCGGAGGCCCTGCGGTTCTCGTTCGCTCTGGCGAGCGAGGGCACCGTGCTCGCCGGTGCCCGGCTGGACATGGACACCGTTCCCGGCGTGGCCCGCTGCGCCGGCTGCGGCCGGGAGAGCGAGGTGGGCATGCCGCCGCTGCTCTGGTGCGCCGACTGCGCGCGGCCCCTGGACGAGCTGCTCTCGGGCCGGGAACTGGAGATCGCCGAGGTCGTCCTCGCGGATTCCTCGGATGCGCGCCGCCCGGACAGCGGTGACGATCGAGGTACGCCCGAGGAGGCCCCCCATGTGCCGAGTCGTTGATCTGCGCCAGGCCGTCCTGGCCGAGAACGACGCCAGTGCCCTGGCGCTGCGCGAGTATCTCGCCGCCCAGGGCACCGTCGAGGTGAATCTGCTGTCCAGTCCGGGCAGCGGCAAGACGGCCCTGCTGGAGGGGCTGCTCTCCCGGGCCGTCGCGGCGGGCACCCCCGTGGCCGCGATCACCGCCGATCTGGCCACCGAGAACGACGCCAGGCGACTGGCGCGGGCGGGTGCCCCCGTCAAGCAGGTGCTCACGGACGGGCTCTGCCATCTGGAGGCGGGCATGCTCCGGGGGCATCTCGACGGCTGGCTGCCCCGGGAGACCCGGGTGCTGTTCGTGGAGAACGTCGGCAATCTGGTCTGTCCCGCCTCGTACGACATCGGGGAGAGCCTGCGGATCGTGCTGGGCTCGGTGACCGAGGGTGAGGACAAACCGCTCAAGTACCCGACGGCCTTCGGTCTCGCCCATCTCGTGGTCATCACCAAGACGGACATCGCCGGGGCCGTCGAGTTCGACGGGCCGGCGTTCCGCCGCAACGTCCAGCAGGTGAATCCGGGAGTGCCGGTACTGGAGACCTCGGCCCGCACCGGCGCCGGGGTCGACGAGTTGCTCGCCTTCGTCCTCGGCCACGCGGCCGGGGTCCCCGCGCACCGGCCGCTGCTGGCCCGTCGGCACGCGCGGCACGCGCACCACCGTCACGACGACGGCAACGCCCGCGGCCCGCACGCCGACGGCCACCGTCACCACGACCCCGGCGACCCCGGCGACAGCCACAGCCACAGCCACAGCCACAGCCACAGCGACGATCCCGGTCACAGCCGTCCCGCACCGTCCGCCGTCCGCGGCACGGCAGAGGCGCCATGAGCGGTCCCGTCACCACCGGCACCACCGTTCGCACCCCCTCCCCCGCCCCCCGCGAGCGCCGCCATGTCCTCGTGCGCGGAGTCGTGCAGGGCGTCGGCTTCCGCCCGTTCGTGTACACGCTCGCCACCGAGCTCGGGCTGACGGGCTGGGTCACCAACAACGCCGAGGGCGTCAGTACGGAGGTCGAGGGACCGGGTCAGGACGTGGCCGCGTTCTGCGAGCGGCTGGCGACCTGCGCACCGCCGCTGGCGGTCGTCGAGTCCGTACGGCACAGGCCCCTACCGGCCGTCGGCGGCAGCGGGTTCACCATCCGTCCCTCGTCCGGCGGCCCCGGCCGCACCCTGGTCTCCCCCGACATGGCGACCTGCGACGACTGCCTCGCCGAGCTGGCCGATCCCGCCGACCGCCGCTACCGCCATCCCTTCATCTGCTGCACGCACTGCGGCCCCCGCTTCACGGTCGTCACCGGACTTCCGTACGACCGGAGCCGGACCACCATGGCCGGCTTTCCGCTCTGCGCCGACTGCGCGCGTGAGTACGAGGATCCGGCCGACCGGCGCTTCCACGCCCAGCCGGTCGCCTGCCATGCCTGCGGCCCCCGGCTCTCGCTGATCACGGGAGGGCCCGGGTCGGCCGCCGGGCCCCGGCTGTCCGGCGAGGACGCGCTGGCCGGGGCCCGCCGGCTGCTGGCCGCGGGAGCGGTCGTCGCGGTGAAGGGACTCGGCGGCTACCACCTCGCCTGTGACGCCTCGGACACCACCGCCGTACGGCTGCTGCGCGCCCGGAAGAACCGGGGCGCCAAGCCGTTCGCCGTGATGGCCCGTTCGCTGGAGACGGCCGAGCGGCTCGCGTGCGTCGGTCCCGCCGAGCGCGCGCTGCTGGCAGGGCGGCGCCGGCCCGTCGTCCTGCTGCGGCGCCGTGAGGGCGGTGGCTCCCTCGTGGCGGACGGCGTGGCGCCCGGCAGCCCCGATCTCGGCGTGCTGCTGCCGTACACCCCGCTGCACCATCTGCTGCTGGGCCTGCCGGGCGATCCGCCGGGCCCGCCCGTCCTGGTGATGACCAGTGGCAACCGGTCGGGCGAGCCCATCGTGACCGACGACAAGGACGCGCTGACCAGGCTCGGCGCCCTCGCGGACGCCTGGCTCACCCACGACCGGCCCGTCCATGTGCCGTGCGACGACTCGGTGGTACGGATCTGCGCGGGCCAGGAGCTGCCCGTACGCCGCTCGCGCGGCTACGCGCCGCTGCCGATCGCGCTGCCCGTGCCCGTGGAGCCGGCACTCGCCGTCGGCGGGGATCTCAAGAACGCGTTCTGTGTCGCGGAGGGCGGTTACGCCTGGCTGTCCGCCCATGTCGGCGACATGGACGACCTCGCCACGCTCACCGCCTTCGAAGCGGCCGTCACCCATCTGACGGAGCTGACCTCGGTGGCACCCGAGGTCCTGGTCGCGGACCGGCACCCGGGCTACCGCTCGGGACAGTGGGCCGAGCGGCACGCCCGGGGCCGTCCGGTCCACCGCGTACAGCACCACCACGCGCATGTCGCCGCCACGATGGCCGAGCACGGTCTGGACGGCTCGGCACCGGTGATCGGGGTGGCCTTCGACGGCACGGGGTACGGCGACGACGGCGCGGTGTGGGGCGGCGAGGTGCTGCTCGCGGACTACGACGGCTTCCGGCGCTTCGGCCGGCTGGCGTACGTACCGCTGCCGGGCGGCGACGCCGCCGTACGCAATCCGTACCGCATGGCGCTCTCCCATCTGCGGGCGGCGGGACTGCGCTGGTCCGAGGCGCTGCCGTGCGTCGCCGCGTGCGCTCCGGGTGAACGGCGGCTGCTGGAGCGGCTGCTCGACCGGAGCGTCGCCTGTGTGCCGACGTCCAGCATGGGACGGCTCTTCGACGCCGTCGCCTCGCTCGCCGGACTCTGCCACCGCGTGGAGTACGAGGCCCAGGCGGCGATGGAGCTGGAGAACGCGGCGGTGGCGGCCGGCGGACCGGCCGACGGATACCGGTTCGCGCTGCTCCCGGGCGGACCGGCCGACGGCGCCGAGGTGGTGGCCGATCCGGCTCCGGTCCTGGCCGCGGCGGCACACGACATACGGGCCGGGGCGGACGCGCCGACGGTGGCCGCGCGCTTCCACGGCGCGGTGATCGGCCTGGTGCGGGATCTGTGCCGCGCGGCCCGGGACCGTACCGGCCTGACCACCGTCGCGCTGAGCGGCGGCGTGTTCTGCAACGCCCTGCTGAACGCCGGGTGCACGAAGCGGCTGGAGCGTGACGGCTTCACCGTCCTGCGCCACCGCGGGGTGCCGCCGAACGACGGCGGGCTGGCACTGGGCCAGCTGATGGTCGCCGCCCGGGTCACGACGGGCTGAGTCTGCGCGGGAACCGGCCGGGGCGGGCGGCCGGCGGGGACGGGCCGGGCGGCGGAACGACCGATATGTGAGGAGGAAGCAATGTGCCTTGCTGTGCCCGGCAGAGTGCTGGACATCGAGGAGCGCGACGGAACCCGGATGGCCCACGTCGACTTCGGCGGAGTGGTCAAGGACGTCTGTCTGGAGTACGTGCCGGAGATGAACGTCGGCGACTACGCGATCGTGCATGTCGGCTTCGCGCTCCAGCGGCTCGACGAGGAGTCGGCGAAGCGGACGCTGAGCCTGTTCGAGAATCTCGGCGTGCTGGAGGAGGAGTTCGGGGACGCGTGGGGGCGGGCCGCGAAGGAGGCCGGAGCCGAACGGCCCGGCGGTGCGGGGGATCCCGGCCGCCGTACGCCACAACCCCCACAGGAGGACCTTCGATGAAGTATCTCGACGAGTTCAGCGATCCCGATCTCGCCGCCCGGCTGTTCGACGACATCCGGACCACCGTCACCCGGCCCTGGGCCCTGATGGAGGTCTGCGGCGGCCAGACCCACTCGATCATCCGCCACGGCATCGACCAGCTCCTCCCGGAGGAGGTCGAACTCATCCACGGACCCGGCTGCCCGGTCTGTGTGACACCGCTGGAGACCATCGACCAGGCGCTGGAGATCGCCTCCCGTCCCGATGTGATCTTCTGCTCCTTCGGCGACATGCTCCGGGTGCCGGGCAGCGGCCGGGACCTGTTCAAGGTCAAGAGCGAGGGAGCGGACGTACGGGTGGTCTACTCGCCGCTCGACGCGCTCAGGACCGCCCGGGAGAACCCGGAGCGTCAAGTGGTCTTCTTCGGGATCGGGTTCGAGACGACGGCCCCGCCGAACGCGATGACCGTCCATCAGGCCAGGAAGCTCGGCATCGAGAACTTCAGCCTGCTGGTCTCCCATGTCCGGGTCCCTCCGGCGATCGACGCCATCATGAAGGCGCCCGACTGCCGGGTCCAGGCGTTCCTGGCCGCCGGCCATGTCTGTACGGTCATGGGGACCGGCGAGTATCCCGAACTGGCCGCGCGGCACCGGGTGCCCATCGTCGTCACCGGCTTCGAACCGCTGGACATCCTGGAGGGCATCCGGCGCGCCGTACGCCAGTTGGAGGCCGGTGAGCACACCGTCGAGAACGCCTATCCACGGGCTGTACGGCCCGAGGGCAGTCCGGCCGCACGGGCCATGCTGGAGGACGTCTTCGAGGTCACCGACCGGGCCTGGCGGGGTATCGGCGTGATCCCGGCCAGCGGCTGGCGGCTGTCTCCCGCCTACCGCGCCTACGACGCGGAGCACCGCTTCTCGGTGACCGGTATCCGGACCCGGGAGTCCGCGGACTGCCGCAGCGGCGAGGTCCTCCAGGGGCTGATCAAGCCGCACCAGTGCGAGGCGTTCGGCACGGTCTGCACGCCGCGCAATCCGCTCGGCGCCACCATGGTCTCCAGCGAGGGCGCCTGCGCCGCCTACTACCTGTACCGCAGGCTGGCGACACCGGACCCGGCCGGCACCGCCGGTCCCCAGGAAGAGGTGACCTCCGTTGGCTGAGCCGACATCGGCCGGGATCCGTGAGGTGGACGGCGTCCGGCACCGGGTACGGTCCGCCGCCGCACCGGACTTCTCCGGCTGGACCTGTCCCGCTCCGCTCCGTGACCACCGGAAGGTCGTGATGGGACACGGCGGTGGCGGGCAGCTCTCCGCCGAACTCGTCGAGCATCTCTTCGCGCCGGCCTTCGGCGGTGAGGTCCTCGCGGAACTGGGCGACGCCGCGACGCTCACCCTGGGCGGAGCGCGGCTGGCCTTCTCCACCGACTCGTACGTCGTGCGCCCGCTCTTCTTCCCGGGCGGCAGCATCGGCGATCTCGCGGTCAACGGAACGGTCAACGACCTGGCCATGATGGGCGCCCTGCCCTCCCATCTGTCCTGCGGTTTCATTCTGGAGGAGGGCGTCGAACTCGCCACGGTGGGCAGGGTGGCCGAGGCGCTGGGCGCCGCCGCCCGGGCGGCCGGGGTGACGGTCGTCACCGGCGACACCAAGGTGGTGGACGCCGGGCACGGCGACGGCGTGTTCATCAACACGTCCGGGATCGGGCTGATCCCGGACGGCGTGGACATCCGGCCGCGGCGTGCCGCGCCGGGCGATGTGGTCATCGTCAGCGGCGCGATCGGCGAGCACGGTGTGGCCATCATGAGTGTCCGCGAGGGCCTGGAGTTCGGCGTGGAGATCGAGAGCGACACCGCGCCGCTGGCCTCGCTCGTCCGGGCGATGCTGGACGTCTGCCCCGATCTGCACGTACTGCGGGATCCGACCCGTGGCGGACTGGCGACCTCGCTGAACGAGATCGCGTCGGCGGCCGGGGTGGGGATCACACTGAGGGAACGTGCGCTTCCGGTACCGGCCGCCGTCGCGAACGCGTGTGCCTTCCTGGGGCTCGATCCGCTCTATGTGGCCAACGAGGGCAAGCTCGTCGCGTTCGTACCGCCCGCGCACGCCGAGAAGGTGCTCGCGGCGATGCGCGCGCATCCGCGGGGCGCGGGTGCGGTGGTGATCGGTACGTGCACGACGGACCATCCCGGCATGGTGGTGGCGTCCACCGGCCTGGGCGGGACCCGGGTGGTGGACATGCCACTGGGCGAGCAGCTGCCGCGCATCTGCTGAGGTGTGAAGGACACGTCGGCGGATTGACGCGGCGCGGCCGGGCGGCGGCGAGAACCCGGGGCCGCCCCAGGGCGAGGCAGGCGGCCCCGGGTCGAGCCCGGGGCCGCCGCCCCCGGGCAGCGGCTACCGCGGCGGTGGCACCGTGTTCGTACGGGTCACCCCGGCGTACCAGTGCGCGCTGGACTTGAGGGTGCGGCGCTGGGTCGGGTAGTCGACATGGACCGTGCCGAAGCGTTTGCCGTAGCCGTACGACCATTCGAAGTTGTCGAGCAGCGACCAGAGGAAGTAGCCCCGGATGTCGGCGCCCGAGGCGATGGCCCGGTGGACGGCCGCGAGATGGTCCCGGAGATAGGCGATCCGCTCCGGATCACGGACCTCGCCGTCGGGAGCCGCGTAGTCGTCGAAGGCCGCTCCGTTCTCGGTGATCATGACGGGCAGCTCCGGATGGTCCCGCCGTACCCGCATCAGCAGTTCGTACAGGCCGCTCGGATCGATCGTCCAGCCCATGGCGGTGCGGTCACCGGGTGTCTGGTGGAAGGCCACCTGATCGGCGCCGGGCCAGGGGCTGTGGTCGCTCGCACCATGTCCGTCGGACCCATGTGCGGCGGGTCCTGTGTGGTGGGAGACCAGGGTCGGTGAGTAGTAGTTGACGCCGAGGAAGTCGAGCGGCTGGTGGATCAGCGCGGTGTCGCCGTCCCGGACGTACGACCAGTCGGTGATCCCCGCGGTGTCCGCCAGGACATCGGCCGGATAGGCCCCGGTCAGCATGGGGCCGGTGAAGACGCGGTTGGCGACACCGTCGATCCGGCGGACCGCGTCCCTGTCCGGCCCGCTGCCGGTCAGCGGCCGTACCTGGTGCAGGTTGAGGGTGACGGACACCTGGGCGCCGGCCGGCAGCCGCTCGCGCAGCGCCAGGACCGCGAGCCCGTGGCCGAGATTGAGATGGTGCGCCGCCCGCAGGGCGTCGGCGGCGTCGGTACGGCCCGGGGCGTGGACACCGGAGCCGTAGCCGAGGAAGGCGCTGCACCACGGCTCGTTCAGGGTGGTCCAGGTCCGTACCCGGTCGCCCAGGGCGTCGGCGACGATCCCCGCGTACTCGGCGAACCGGAGGGCGGTGTCGCGCTCGGGCCAGCCGCCGGCGTCCTCGAGATGCTGGGGCAGATCCCAGTGGTAGAGGGTGACGACCGGCTCGATGCCCTTCTCCAGCAGTCCGTCGGTCAGCCGCCGGTAGAAGTCGAGACCCTTCTCGGACGCGGGTCCGCTGCCGGTGGGCTGGACCCGCGGCCAGGAGACCGAGAAGCGGTACGCGCCGACACCGAGGCCGGACATGATCTCGACGTCCTCGGGCCAGCGGTGGTAGTGATCGGTGGCGACATCACCGGTGTCGCCGTTGCGCACCCGGCCCGGAGTGCGGGAGTAGGTGTCCCAGATGGACGGCGTACGGCCGTCCTCCTGGGCGGCGCCCTCGATCTGGTACGCGGCGGTCGCGGTGCCCCACAGAAACCCGGGCGGGAAGCCCAGAGGTGTCGCGGGGTCCAGGGCGCGCCCGGGAGTGGGTGCTGAGGTGGCCACGGAGGTCCTTCCGCAGAGTGGGTTCGAACGCCCTTGGGAGCGCTCCCATGGATTGTGGAAGACTCTCCGCTGACACCCGGCTCTGTCAAGAGCCGCATACGGTTCCGGTGCCCGAACGGGCCCGGCGCCGCCCCCGGGCCGCCGGTTCTCCGGCGACCCCGCACAATTTGCTGGTGGGCGCCGTGGTGCGGCACCAGGAAAGCACAGTCAGGAGACGTTGATGAGCAGCGCCGAACGGGCGGCCCGCAGGCCGACCCTGGAAGCCGTCGCCCGGCTCGCGGGGGTCGGCAGGGGTACGGTCTCCCGGGTCGTCAACGGCCTCCCGGGCGTCAGCGCGAAGGCCCGTACCGCCGTCGAGGCGGCCATCGCGGAACTCAACTACGTGCCGAACCCCGCCGCCCGCAGTCTGGTCACCAGCAGGACCGACAGCATCGCGCTGGTGATCCCCGAGTCGGAGAGCCGGCTGGCCACCGAGCCGTACTTCTCCGCCGTCATCCGCGGGGTGAGTACCGAACTCGCCGACACCGAGATGCAGTTGCTGCTGATCCTGGTACGCGATCAGCGCGAGCTGGACCGGCTGATCCGGTTCGTGGAGGCGCGCCGGGTCGACGGGGTGCTGCTGGTGTCGGTCCATCGCGACGATCCGCTGCCCGCGTTCCTGGAGAAGACGCGGATACCGACGGTCCTGGTGGGCCGGCGCTCGCCGGACGAGCCGCTGAGCCATGTCCACTCCGACAATGTGGGCGGGGCGGCGCTGGCCGTGCGGCACCTCCTCGGACGGGGACGGACCACCGTCGCCACCATCGCGGGACCGCTCGACATGGATGTCGGCCACAGCCGTCTGAAGGGCTGGCGCGACGCCCATGCCGAGCGGGGTGTCGAGCCGGACGGGTCGCTGATCGCGCCGGCCGACTTCACCGAGGAGGGCGGTCGCGCCGCCATGCGGGAGCTGCTCGACCGGCGCCCGGACATCGACGCCGTGTTCGCCGCGTCCGACGTCATGGCCGCGGGCGCGCTGACCGAACTGCGCGAGCGGGGGCTGCGGGTCCCGGAGGAGGTGGCGGTCATCGGGTTCGACGACTCGATCGTCGCCCGCCACACGGTGCCGCCGCTGACCAGCGTCAGCCAGCCGACCGAGGAGATGGGGCGCGCCATCACCCGGCTGCTGCTCGACGAGATCAACGATCCCGCGGGACCGCGCCGGCAGCTCACGCTGCCCACGACTCTCGTCGAGCGCCGGACCACCTGAGCGGCGTCGGGTGCCGACGGCCGGGCGGCCGGGCGGCGCGCCGGACACGGACCCGGTGGCCCGGCCACCGGCTCCGTCGGTGGCCGGGCCGCCCGCCGCGCCGGCCGGTGGGGACCGGTGCGGCGGAAGCGCGGAGACCCGGCGGTCAGGCGGTGGGCGCGAACGCGTCGACGCCGGTCAGCTCGGCCGACAGCCGCCACAGCCGCGCCGCCTGCTCGGGGTCGGTCGCCCACTCGCGTACACCGCCGGGCACCGACGGGTCGGCCGACGCCGGCTCCGCGATGTCGCAGTCCTCGCAGAAGACTCCGCCCGCGTCCGCCAGCCGGGGCGATGTCGCCGCCCACACCTGTGTGGCCGCACCCTGCTCGGGTGACTTGAAGGAGGGATGCACGGCGTTGCCGTCCTCGTCGATCCAGCCCGCCGCGACCATCTCCTCCTTGGGCAGATGGCGCTGGAGCGGCGTGAGGATGCCGCCCGGGTGGAGCGAGAACGCCCGTACCCCGGTGTCGCGGCCGAGCGCGTCGAGGTGGACGGCGAACAGCGCGTTGGCCGTCTTCGCCTGGCCGTAGGCCTTCCACTTGTCGTAACCGGTCTCGAACCACATGTCGTCCCAGCGGATGGGCGAGTTGCGGTGTCCTGACGAGGACACGGAGATCACCCGCGCCCCGCCTGGCTCGATCGCCGGCCAGAGCCGATTGACGAGTGCGAAGTGGCCGAGGTGGTTGGTCGCGAACTGCGCCTCCCAGCCGGGGCCGACCCGGGTCTCCGGGCAGGCCATGACGGCGGCGTTGTTGATGACGATGTCGATGGTGCGGTCCGAGGCGAGGAAGCGCTCGGCGAACGCGCGGACACTGCCGAGATCGGCTAGGTCGAGTTCGTCGATCTCGACGCCCTGTATGCCGGCGAGCGCCTCCTCGGCGGTCGCCCGCCGCCGTGCGGGCACGACGACCTGGGCACCGGCTCCGACGAGCGCGCGGGTGGTCTCCAGGCCCAGGCCCGAGTAACCGCCGGTGACGACGGCGAGCTTTCCGGTGAGGTCGATGCCGCGCAGGACGTCCGCCGCGGTGCTCCGGGCTCCGAACCCTGATCCGATCTTGTGCTGAGGCGTGGTCATGCTCCGAAGGCTACGGATTGGAGCACGCTCGAAGTCAAATGCGCCGAGGGGGCCGCCACCGCGGTCCGTGTCCGTCCGTGGGGCGACTGGTGAACGAGGTTCGAATCCATCGGCGGACCATGGCGCGCGAAACGCCCACGATCAGGTGAGCGATACGGGGTCCGGACGGATCAACTGCTAGGCAGGGACGTTGTTGTCCCTTCCGGAGCTCTGGAGTCATCCATGTCCATCGACGCCGTCCTCGCCCAGGACCAGGAATCGCCCGGTGCTCGCCCGCTGATCCCGGGGCAGGAGGCCGACGAGGGAACGGGCGCGGAAGGGACGGCGGCAGGGCAGGTGGAGGAACGGGACCTCATGTTCAACGGGTTCCGCTACACCTGCCGGGTCGTGCGCCACGGCCGGGAGCTGACCGAACCCCTGCTGGTGCTGGGCGGCTCGTCGCAGGACCGCAACTCCTGGGTACGGCACGAGAAGTGGCTCAGCCGGTTGGGGCAGGTCATCACGGTGGATCTGCCGGGGTACGGCACCGCGGACTTCCTGCCCGCGTCGTACGGCGTGGACTTCCTCGCCGCCGCCGTCCGGCAGCTGCTCGACGAACTCGCCGTACCGCGCGTCAACCTGGTCGCGGCGTGTTACGGCGGCGCCGTCGGGCTGCGCTTCGCCCAGCACTACCCGGGGATGCTCGCGCGGCTTCTGCTGGTCGGTATGACCACCCGGATCCCGGCGGACTACGCGGCGGCGATGGAGCGCTGGTCCGTCATGATCGACCGGGGCGAGACGGAGTCCATCGCCCGCGAGCTGGCCGACCGCTTCATGTCACCGCCCGGCACGGGCCGGGTCCGCAAGCACGCCGCCGTCTCCCGGCTCGTGTACCAGCAGATCGCCGGACAGGATCCCGAGCAGCTCCGGAAGTCCGCGGAGCACAACACCCGGCTGATGCGGCACGAGTGGTACCGGCCCGAACCGGTGCCCGCGGTGCCGAGCCTGGTGGTCACCGGCGAGCACGACACCCTCTGCACGCCCACGATGGGCCGCGAGGTGGCCGCGCAGCTTCCGCGGGCCCGGTTCATGACCATCGACGAGACCGACCATCTCGCGCCGGTGGAGCGGATCGCGGACTTCGCGGATCTCGTGGCCCGCTTCTGCACCGACCGTCCGCTGGACGATCTGCCCTACTGCAGCAGGCCCGAGACGCTGGGAACGGCCGTCGCCGCCTCGGCCTGACCACGGACCCCGGTCCCACCTCGGCCCCGGTCCCACCACGGTGGCCGGGCCCCCTGCCACCGGAGCAGCGGTCCGCGGGACGGACTCGGAGCCGGTGCGGGGGCCGGTGCGGACACCGGGTTCCGGACGGTGTCAGCCGCCCAGCAGACGCAGCGCCTTCAGCTGCCCGGCGCGGCGCTCTCCCACTTCCCTGGCGAGATCTGTCGCGGCGGGCGCGGCGCCCGAATCCTCCTCACCGCGTGAGACCAGGACGCCCTGTTCCAGATGCTCGCGGAGGTAGGTCATTGCAAGGGCGTCGAAGGATTTGCCCCGGCTCTCGGCCACACTCCGCAGTTCGTCGTCGGTGACCATTCCCTTCATGTCGTGACCCTCGTGCGGATTGGTTCCCGCCGCTCCCGTCGTCCGCAGAAGCCCGCGCAGCCGGGTCAGCTCGTCCCGGTGCGTCACTTCCGTACGCCGCGCGAGATCCGCCAGAGCGGGGTCGGCCGCGCGCTCCGCGACCAGATCGAGCAGGAGCAGGGTCCGTTCGTTCATGGGTGCCATGAGCTGGGCCCAGCCACGGTCGGTGGCGTTGTAGCCGCCGGGTTCGGTGGTGGCAGTGGAGAGGGGCGGCGTACCGCTCCCCGCCGCGGGCCCGGCACCGGCACTGCTGCCGCGCCCGGCGCCGTCACCGCCGTTTCCGCCACCGCCGCCGTCGGCGCCGCAGCCCGCGGTGCCGAGCAGGGCCAGTACCAGCAACGCGGCCGGGAACGCGCCCGACAGCGTCCTGCGAACCGGACGGGGCGGCGGCCCGCCCTTGCGCGGCCGGCCGCCGCCCCACGGCATCACGGATTCCCGTTGGCGCCGCATTTGATGATCGGGTTGATGCAGTTACGGACGCGCCGCTCCATCTCGCCCGCCGGCCAGGCGTTGAAGAAGTCACCGTGCATCGTGTATCCGGGTCCCGAGGCGAGCCGGAATCCCGCGGGGTTCCCGTTCACCGGGTACCGCAGGACCTGGCGCAGCTTGGGCACCGGGACCGGGTGGCTCGCCGGGCACGCGTTGTTGACCGGGTAGGACATGTGGCTCTTGTGGTCCGCCGAGTCGAGGTCCCTGCCGTTCCAGCACTGCGGGAAGTCGAGGTACGACTCCAGCATGGTGCCGGCCGGACAGTTGACGAAGTCCTTCGACGGGGGGACATGACCGGCGTGCAGGCACGACCAGCGCGCACGGGTGTCGCCGTCGTTCGGTCCTGTCGCCTTGGCGTTGCCCGCCACGATCTTCAGGCCCTCGGGTATGGGCTGGGTACGGGCGATGATGTCGTCCGACACGCCCTCACCGAGGTAGTAGAACGTGGTGCCGGTCGGTTCGACGGGCTGGTTGTTCACATAGAGGGTCGGCACCCAGTACGCGGAGAGGTCGACGACCGGGTCACAGGTCGTGCCGGCGCCCTTCAGATCTCCGAGGTTGGTGTACGCGTTGGTCGCGTGGCTGCCGAAGAAGCTGTGCATGTNNCACACGCACGACCTCGGGCGCCGCGGCGGCCTTGGCCGGAGCGGCTTGCCGGGTGGAAGCGCTCTCCACCTGGGCGACCGCCCCGGTGGAACCGAAGACGAGCTGAGCGGCGACGGCACACACCGCCACCAGACCGGCGAGAAGCGCCCGCACGCGTCCCCTGCTGACGCGGCGGCCGTTCTCGGACCGCGGTGTTCTCATGGATACTCCAAACGGAGTCGAGGATTCCGCATCTCGTTCACGCCGACCGGGGGCC